>HF996837.1 GCA_000432595.1 Clostridium sp. CAG:710
TGAATTGGCGTAACACTTACTCCTTGTCCGAATGCTGTTGTTGCTAGTTCTAAATCTTTTACTTTGTCTAGACTAAATATTATACCAGTACCTTCTCCATTAAGATCAATTCCAGTTTTTTCTCCAAATCCAAACAAATCAAGATATGAGAATAATTTTTCTTTTCCTAAAGTTAAGCCCATTTTAACAAATCCGGGATTACAAGAGTTTTCAAACACTTGAAGAAATGTCTGATAGCCATGACCTCCTGCTTTCCAACAACCTATTCTTGCTCCACTTACTTTAACCGAACCTGAATCAAAAAAAGTATCGGTTTCTAAATCAATTATTTTTTCTTCTACAGATGCCGCCGTTGTAATTATCTTAAATGTACTACCAGGTTCATATGATGCCCATATTGGTAAATTTCTACTTAATTCTTCCATACTATAATTTTTGTAATTATTAGGATCATAATTAGGTCTTGAACTCATTCCAAGTATTTCACCAGTATTAGGATCTACCGCAATTGCAAGTGCCATATCAGGTGAAAACATATCTACTACATTATCAAGTTCTCTTTCTATTGAAGACTGAATATTATAATCTATTGTAAGTTGTATATTCATTCCATCTTGTGGTTTTACGTATACGTCTGATAATTCTAATTTATTACCTTTGGCATCTGAAAAGTATTTTATTGCGCCATCTTCTCCAGTTAAATATTTATCATACTGAAGTTCTATTCCTGATAGTCCTTGATTATCTATACCAACATATCCTAGAACATGAGAAAGTGTTTTTCCATATGGATAATACCTTTTAGATTCTTTAACTAAATAAACCCCATCTATATTTAATGCCTCTATTTTATCTGCAACTGCATATGATAATTGTCTTCCTTCTGGATGGACTCTTTCTATTGATGTTTTTTTCTTTACATGTTTATCCATCTCTTCTTTTGTTACTCCTAGAATTTTAGATAGTTCAGTTGATGCATAATTGGGATCTTTTATTTGATTTGGAATTAATACAAGTGAAGTTGTAGTTATATTGTCCGCTAGTACAACTCCATTCCTATCAGTAATTACTCCCCTATTTGCCGCAATAGGTAAATTTCTACTCCATAAATCATCTGCTTTATTTTTTAATTTTTTATAGTCAAATAATTGTACATATCCTACTCTTAATATTATTACTATAAATGCAAAAATTATTGCCACTAAAACTATTTTTATTCTTGAATCTATCTTTTTAAAAAACATAATATCACCTATATAAATATACTGATAAACATCAAAAAACATGAATAAAAGAAGAATTTGGGTATTAAAAAAGTAAGAAGGAGTTTCTTACTTTCTTTAAAATTTTAAGGATTCTGTAAGTAATAAAAATATGTTAATAGTATAATTATTTTAAAAATTTATTTTTATATATTTTAATTACCTCTAACATTTCGTTTGCAATACCATGCGGATCTCCATTTTTATCTCCATTCTTGATAATCACCTCTTCTATATCATCTAGTTTTATATATTCCAGTTTAAAATTTCCGTCTTTTTCATCATCTGTTAAATTAGCTAGTTCTAAATTAGGCACTTTATCTGTTTTAATAACATAATAATATATCTCATTTTTCCTGTTGTTGCCTATTTGTGGATAATCTTTATAATATGCTTTCCTAAGTATTATTGGAAAAACATCATCAAGATTTAAGTTTATTCCTGAATCCACTACTTTTCCTTTTTTTACAACATGTATGATATCTGCATCAACTATAGTTGATAGCCTATGTGCAACTATCATAACTGTGTGGTCTTTGACTAATGAATCAATTGTTTTCTTAATATATTCTTGTGATTTATTATCAAGTGCGCTTGTTGCTTCATCAAAAAGTATTATTTTACTCTTTTTACATAGAGATCTAGCAATCGATAATCTTTGTTTTTGACCACCTGATAAATTTATTCCTGATTCTCCTAATATGGTATTATATTTTTTTGGTAATGTCATAATATAATCATCTATATATGACATTTTGCATTATTGCCCCTGGGGAAATATTTTCTA
>HF996838.1 GCA_000432595.1 Clostridium sp. CAG:710
CCCCCCCCCATTTAAAAATCAAGATAGAATATTTGTTTTATATAAAGTAAAACTTTTATTTACACACTTTCATATCCATTATATTTTCTATAAATAAGTTTTCTTATCCAATCTATTGGTATCACAGTTAACGCAAGAAAATTCATAATTAAAAACTCCTTGAAAGTAAGACCTGCCGTTCTAAATACACTCCCACCATAATAAATAAGTAAAACCTGCACTATAGTTATAAAAAGCATTATTCCAATAAAAACCTTATTATCTAAAATGTTCGCAAATATATCTAATCTTGAAGTTCTTGCGTTAAAACTATTAAATATATCTATAAATATAAACAGCCCAAAAAACGCAGTCATTAAATATACTTTATCTACACTATCTCTAAATAATCCGCCTATAAATTTTGACTTTAAGAAAAGTAAACACAATAAAGCCGAATAAAGTCCAGTAAAGACTATTTCACTAATCATATATTTATTAATTATAGACTCATTTCTTTTTTTAGGAGATTCCTTCATATATTCAATAAGAGGTGGTTCATACGCAAAAGCTAATCCAGCAAGAGTATCCATAACCATATTAACCCATAACATTTGTACTACAGTTACTGGTGTATCTATTCCAATAAATGGACAAATAATAGATAAACTTATCGCGCAAAAATTTATAGTAAGCTGTACAATTATAAATTTTCTTATACTTTTAAATATAGTTCTACCAAATAATATTGCTTTTGAAATTGATAAAAAGTTATCATCTAATATTACTATATCACTTGCTTCTTTTGCTACCTCTGTTCCACTTCCCATCGCAAATCCAACATCAGCTTTTTTAAGTGCAGGTGCATCATTTACTCCATCTCCTGTCATACCAACGACCAAATTTAATTCCTCAGATATTCTTATTAATCTACTCTTATCTTGAGGAAGACTTCTAGCTACTACCCTAAGCTTAGGCAATATTCTTTTTAATTCTTCATCACTTTTACTGTTTAATTCATCACTAGTTAAAACCAAATCATCATCACTACTTACTATTCCAACTTCTCTTGCTATAGATGTAGCTGTATCTACATTATCACCAGTTATCATTACTAATTGTATATTTGCATCCTTTACTAACCTTACACCTTCTATTGCATCATCTCTTACCTCATCTTTTATTAAAATCATCCCGACAAACGTTAGTTTTTCCAATTCTTTTTTATCTGCCTCTTTTGTTGCTAGTGCTAATAACCTAATACCTCTTTTACTATAGTAATTCATTCTTTGTATATAATTATCTTTCTTAATAAATGGACGTTTTATACAAAATTCATCATAATATGTTTCACACTTTTGTAATATTTTCTCAGGACTACCTTTTATTAAAGTTATCTTTTCCTTATCATTTAATGAAATCATAGAATACTTATACTTACTACTAAAAGGCACATAAGAATATGTATTAATTCTTTTAGTAGGATCAGTCTTAATAAATTCAAGTAGTGCCTTATCAGTAATATTTCCACCTATTATTTTAGAATCTTTATCATAACTACTTGCATTATTATATATAATTGATTTTTTTACTATATCATGATATTTAGAATATTTAAAAAGTTCTAACTCTGTTTGAAATTCTTTATAATTTGCATTTATTAGACCAATTACTTCTAACTTACCTTTAGTTAATGTCCCAGTCTTATCAGTAAAAAGAATATTAAGACTCCCCGCAGTTTCTATTCCTGTTAACTTTCTAACTAAAACATTATTTTTAAGCATTCTCCTCATATTAGAAGACAATACTAAAGTTATCATCATAGGCAAACCTTCTGGTACCGCCACTACTATTATAGTTACACTTAGAGTTAAAGCATATAAAATATATGAAGTAATCAAAGGAAAATTCATAATAGTTTCTCTAATTAAATCTATATTAAAATTATTATTTATAACTATAACTGAGAAAAGATATGAGAAGCTTACTAAAAATGCTCCCACATATCCTATTCGACTTATTACCTTGGCAAGTGCTGATAACCTTACTTTTAATGGACTTGGAGGTTGAGATTCTTTTAATTCATGTGTTATCTTACCAAATAATGTATCTTCTCCTACTTCTGTTACTTTCATATATGCACTATTGGAATAAACTACTGTTCCTCTAAAAACCCTATTTTTATCATTAATTGTATTCTTCCACAAATCAACACTTTCTTTATAAATTTCTTTCGCTTCACCATTTAAACTTGATTCATCTACAGTTAATTCTCCACTTACCAAATATCCATCCGCAGGTATTTTATCACCTACTTCTAAAGATATTATATCCCCAACAACAACATCATCTATTGAAATTTCTTGTAATTTTCCATCACGTTTTACTCTGCATTTAATCTTACTTGCTTCTTCTTGAAGCTTAATAAATGCCTTTTCACTTCCATATTCAGAGATTGATGATATAAAAGACGCTACAAATATAGCTATTACTATTCCTATTGTTTCATACCAATCAAAAGAAGAAAACAAAAATATAACTTTAATAGCTAATGCGATCAATAATATTTTTATAATTGGATCTGATAATGATGCTATTAAAATGTTTATAAATTTATTACTTTTTTTTATTGATATACTATTGCTTCCATATTTTTTTCTTTGTTCTTCTACTTCCCTACTAGTTAGTCCACTATCACTTTTCATCATAAGAAAACCTCCTATAAAAATATATTCTTATATATCCTATATAGAAGGTTTATAATATTACAAATTTCGGCAATTATAACTTAAATAATTTCTTTATGAATTCTATAATTATTGTAAAGATGTTCCTACGTTTTTTATCTTCATTCTTTGGAACATTATCATTATTATCTTTATTACTATTATCCTCCTTAGGTGGTGTAGGATTTTTTATTTCCTTTTTTAAAAGTGTTGCCCAATCAGATGAATATGCAACCCAGAAATAATCTATTTTATACCATGTATACTTATTAGTAGTTTTAGTATCTAAAATATTATAAGTTCCCACGTTTACATACCCAAGTATTTTTCCATTTGGTGTTTCTCTAGCTCTTAAGTTACTTGCATTTATTTTTAATTGATCTTTTGTTGTATCTCTACTAATTGGTGTTCCTATACTAACTGGTTTAGTAACCCATTTTATTCCACCTGTATTTTTAATTATTGTAAAATCTGTATCAACATAACACACTTCTTCTGGTTTCTTAGTATTTCCTTTTATAACAATCTTTTTATTTGAATTTGTTATCCAATTATTCGAAGAGCCTCTTCCAAAAGTCATATGAATATGGTTAGGCACGTTAACATTTGTTCCTTCATTTACTATTAATTGTCCTCTTTTAAATTTAGTACCTACCCTTATATTTTTAAAGTCAGAGTCATTTGAATGCGTTAGAGTCATAAATGCATAATCATTAAATGTTGGAGTTTTAACTTTTGTAGTAGATACCAGCCATATAGTATTAGTTATTTTATTATTTCCTACTCCTTTTATTTGTGTTACAACCATTTCATCACATGGGCAATATATCCCATCTCTTCCAGAATCACGTCCACCATCATCAATCGGATAATCATTGTAGTTTTTTGAATTATACCAATGTAATTTATGTGATGCAGTGCCACTATAATTTTGTGTTATTCTCATATATTTCATTGGATATACAAAATAATTCATTACCTCACCTCCACTATATTATAGTTAAGATATAAAAAGTGAAATATATCATTAAACTAAAAAAATATAGAAAAATTTCTATATTTTACACAAGTGTAGGTCTTAAGTATATGCCAAAAGGTATATTAGTGTTCCTTAAAATTCCATATATAATTAAAATAATCAATATTATATAGTAAACATATTCTGGAATCTTTATATTTTTATTCTTTAATAGACAAACTATTTTAAAAATTAAATATCCAAAAAGTAATATAAAAACAAGTGGATTATATCTAAAGGACTGATAAAAATCTAATTTTATTAGTGAAAATAACATTCTAGTTATACCGCAACCAGGACAATATAAATTAGTTAATTTATAAAACATACATGGAATTGAAAAATGAAAATATATATTTAAAAAATAATACCCAAGTAATATTAGAATTACTAATAATAACTTAGGTATTTTATTAATTTTATCCATCATTAATTTGAAAAACTATTTAAATCATTTTGAATTAATGCATCAGATATTATTGAAAGTCCAAATAAAGATAATATTAAGTATAATATTGAATTATCAGATATATCTTTTCCATAATTTGATCCTGCATTATATAGTTGTTTTCCTACTTTATAACTCCAGTATATTTTATATAGTCCACATGTTAAAAGTGAATATAATATTGTTAATCCTCCTGAAGTTGAATCATACTCTCCACTAACCTTATTAGCATCATTAGTCATAAAAGCATACCAAAATAACCCATAAATACCACAAGTTATAATTGATAATATAATTGAAAGTGCAATACTTCTATTCTCAACAAGTGATCTTGTATAACCATTTGTATTAGGTTGAGTATTTGTAGTATAAGTAGTTTGTTCGTTTGAAGTAGTCTGTGTAGATTGTTGTTTGGTAGTTGTTGTTGTATCGTTATTAGTATTAACATTAACATTATCATCAGTAGTTGAAGTAGTATTTAATTGTTGACTTGCTCCACATCCACTACAGAATACTGCACTATCATCTAGTTCCTTTCCACATTTGAAACAAAATTTGCTCATAAATCCATCTCCTTATCTTTAATAAAAGAATACCATTACTAATTAAATATGTCAATTACTAACTATTTCTTTTAAACTAATCATACATCCCTACTTAACAATAACTTGTGTAAAAGAAAAAACAAGCCTACGCTTGTCATTCATACTATTTTTGAAGTTTTTTTACATATGCTTTGTTAGAATAAAAATGTCCAACGAACTCTCCTTCATTTACTAGAATTCTCATTCTTGAAGATTGTTCATTGTAATAATTATTTATTCTATTTAATTCTTCGCTAGTTAGTCTAGTACCAGAAATTTGTAAAGCACTTCTTAAATTGTCAGTAAGTAGATTTATATTTCCTACTGAAGTATTTAATCTCATTCTGTCCCTCCTTCATGTTCATATAATAAACGTACGTTTTTATTATATGTTTGTTTTTTTAATTTGATCACTAGATAAATAAAAACGACTTTAAATAAAGCCGCTCACAACTCATACTGAGTTAATATCTAATTGGTAGCGAGAGGGGGGATCGAACCCTCGACCTTTCGGGTATGAACCGAACGCTCTAGCCAGCTGAGCTACCTCGCCATAAACCAAGTAAACAATAGAATAATATCATAAATATTTATAATTTGCAATAGTTTTTTTGCTTTTTAAACTATTTTTAATATTTTAGCAATGCATATATCTTCTTAAACATTCTCTGAATAAATGGTGATGAATATATAAACTTTTTATTATCCTCTTCTACTGCCAAAACTATTTGGGTTACAATACTTTTTAATGAGTGAAGAGATGCTAGTGAAAACTTTAACTTTAATATATCATATATCTCTTCTTTTTTATCAAAAAATGGAGAATCCTCTTCTATTGAATCATTTGCACTATCTATCATAACTTTATTAAATCCAGTTTTATATGCACCAGGTTCCACAACAGATATTTTTATATTTCTATCTAAATACTTGATTTCATCCTTTAACACCCTAGCCATCATCGTAATAGCGGCTTTACTAGAACAATAACTGCCTAGAAATTCAAACGGAATTGTTCCAGCTATTGAAGAAGTTATTATTAGCTTACCAGACTTATTATTACTAATTAAATTATTTAAAAATATCTTAGCAAGATTATATGAAGAAAAAAAGTTAACTTCAAAATTATATCTTAATGAATCAATATCTAAATCAATAATAGAACCACCAACTCCAATACCAGCATGATTTATCAAAACATCTATATCAAATTTTTTAAATTTCTCTATATCATAACTATTTGTTATATCAAGCTTTTCTACTACTACATTAGAGTATCCTAAACTACTAATTTTCTCTTTTAATACCACTTCTTGTTTCTTAGTATGAGTTGTCATTATAACATAATGACCTCTTTGTGCTAAAACTAATCCTGTTAAAAATCCAATTCCACCAGATGCACCTGTTATTAATATCTTCATATTCATCACAATAATATTATTACCAAAAATAAAGGAACTATGAGCGGTAGTTCCTTTAAAAGTTAATATATTAAAAAGTGAGCATTTTGTAGTTTATTTTTTTATAAGAAAGGTATATTATTTTATTTTTATTTTAATACTTATCGCTTTTTATTACTCTTATCGACCTCCTTTATGTTTATAAGTATATACTACTAATGTATAAAATATATTAAGATTTTGTGTTATTTTTGTGAAATTAATTATTTACAACGTTTTTAATTCTTCTTATCACCTTCTTTTCTATCCTTGATATGTAAGATTGACTTATTCCTAAAAGTTCTGCGACATCTTTTTGAGTCATCTCTTGCCCATTCAACAAGCCATATCTTAATACAATTATTTCTCTATCTCTTGGTGGAAGTTTGTTTATCTCATCTATGACTATCCTTTTATTTAAGTTTTCTTCTAACCCTCTTGTGACTATATCAGGATCAGTCCCTAAGATATCTTCTAAGTGTAATTCATTTCCATCCATGTCGAAGCTTAATGATTCATCAAAACTAACCTCTGTTTTGATCTTTTTATTTTTTCTTAAATACATAAGTATTTCATTATCAATACATCTTGATGCATAAGTAGCTAATTTTATATTCTTATCCATACTGTAGGTTTTAATTCCTTTAATAAGGCCAATGGTTCCTATACTTACTAAATCTTCTAAATCAACTTTTGTATTCTCATACTTTTTAGCTAAGAATACTACCAATCTTAAATTATGTTCTATTAGTTTATCCCTTGCGGTTATATCACCATCAGTAGATCTAATAAGATAATACTCTTCCATTTCTTTTGATAATGGTTCTGGAAGTTTATCTGTTGAACCTACAAAAAACATTACATTCTCTAAATCAAATATTTCACCTAACACTAATAATATACTTATCACTTTATTCCTCCTTCTATAGTTTCACTATTTAAAATCATGTTTACTGATTCTATATTAAATTTTTCATTTGATAATCCAATTAGTGGATTTGTTATCACATGATTATTATCTATTACTATTTTATCTACTATTATACATTTAAGTATTCCATTACCACTTACTGTTTTATATGGTACTAATATAGAATCCTCATAACTTGATTTGATTTTATCACTATGAATTAGTATAATTGGTCGTTTTTTGTAAGGATCCTTTAATTTATTTCCAGTATCTAAAAAAGCATTAAATCTATACCTCTTATTCTTATAATACATATCTACTCTATACTTATTTTGAAATTCCAATTTTAATTTTCTAGTTTCTTTGTAATACATAAAAAGTATAATTGGTGTTATTAAGATTAATATTACTATATTTAATGAGAATTTATTTGTAGAAAATAAGAGTCCATAATTTTTATAATTAAATTCATTATTTATTAAATACAATGCTCCACCTAATACTATACTTGATAAATAAAGATATATAATATTATTTAGAAAATATTTAAATCCCTTATATCCAAAAGTAGAAAGTATCATAAGTACACTTACTATTATTTTAAATATAAATAGTGTAAAATTATTTAGTTTTACAAATAAAAATAATATTGATATTCCTCCTACTAAACTACCTAATAATATCTTTTTAAAACTTACATTTCTTTTTAGAATATAAGATGTTGTAGTAAGTAATAAATAATCAAACATAATATTAAGAAGTATTACTAAGTCAATATATACTTTCATATTATCACCAAAACAATCATAAAAAAAAAGAACTAAAAATAGTGTCGTTTTCTATTTATTAGTTCCTTTTATTTATTTTAATCCTTCAATATCTTCTCTAATAAGGTTAAATATCTTATCTAGGTTTTCTACAGTCTTACCTCCACCTTGCGCAAAAGTAGGACTTCCACCACCATTACCATCAGATAACTGAGAAGCTCTCTTAACTGTTAGACCAGCATGAATATCACATGAGCTTCTACAAATAAACATTACATTTCCATCATTTACATTAGCTATAAATACAAGTGATCTACCAAGCATATTTATAAGAGCATCTGCAAGACTCTTTAATACATTAGTCTCTTTTCCACTAGTTCTTAATAATACAGCTTTAACACCATTTATCTCTTCTACTTTATTTAAATATTCATCAATATTATTTGATTCTAATTTAACCTTTTCATCTTTTAACTTCTTCTCTAGTAAACGTACTTCATTTTGAACATATCCAAGTTCATTCTTACTATAGATAATATCTTTATAAGAAGAAGTACCTTCTTGGTCTAAAACAACATTAAATTCTAAATCTATACCAAGGCTTTGTGCTTCATCTAATATAGATTTAGCTTTAGATAAATATTTTCTTATCTCTTCAGTATAACTTTTTACTACTTCACCAACTAATTGTTCTACATTATGTTTAGTGGTTGCCTCAATTCTATATAAGTTACTACCTTTTGATTCAAGTTTAATTATTGCAAATTTTTCTATTTCAGAAGTATTTTTAACGTGTGTTCCACCACATAGTTCTATAGAATCCCCTATTTGTACTACTCTTACTATGTCCTTATATTTTTCATTAAATAGTGCCATTGCGCCAAGCTTCTTAGCCTCTTCTAGTGGCATCTCTCTAATTACTGTATCTATATTTTGTGAAATTTTTTCATTTACTGCTTTCTCTATTTCTACTGCTTGTTCTTCATATATTTTTCCAGTATAAGTAAAGTCAAATCTAAGTCTTTCATTATCTACATAGCTTCCAGCTTGATGAATATTAGAAGATAATACTTCTTGAAGAGTTTTTTGAAGTATATGTACACTACTATGGTTAGCTGCGGTATCTAATCTTTTATCTTCCATTATTTTTATAGTGCATATATCATTTAAACTAACTGAACCTTCAACAATTTGTGCCTTATGTAGATTTTGTCCATTAGGAGCTTTTACAACATCTATTATTTTAGCTTTAAAGTTTGCATTCTTAATGGCACCTGTATCACAAACTTGTCCTCCACCAGTTGCATAAAAACATGTTTTATCAAGAATTATGTATCCATCACTATCTAATTTATCTACAAGTTGTCCATCTTTTATAAGACCAATTACCTTACTTTCCATTTCATATACATCATATAAAAATTCACTTGGTGTTTTAAATGATAATAATACTTCATTTTGTATAGACATACTATTATCTTTTTTATGACTGTTTTTAGCAAGTTGTCTTGCCTCATTCATATAACGCATAAATTCATCTTTGTCAGTAGTAAATCCTTCTTCTTCTAAGTATTCCAAAGTAAGTTCAAATGGGAATCCATATGTATCATATAATTTAAATACATCATATCCACTTATTGTTTTATCAGTTGATGTTGATATTAATTGATATAGTTTTCTCTCTCCTGCTTCTAGTGTATTATGGAATAACTCTTCTTCTTGAAGAATTTGTGTTTTTACTACCGCTTTAGTATCAACTAATTCCTTATAAGAATCTTTCATAGTATCTACTACTACATCTACTAATTTATATAAGAATGAATCATTTATTCCTAGTTTTTTACCCATTCTTACACTTCTTCTTAATAATCTTCTAAGTACATATCCTCTACCTGTATTTTCAAATATTGCACCATCTGATAATGCCATTACTACTGCCCTTATATGGTCAGCAATTACCTTATATGGCATTTCTTGATTATATTCTTTTCCAGCTAATTGTGCGATTTTTTCTATTATTGGAGTAAATAAATCAGTCTCAAATGTAGAATCTACACCTTGGAATATACAGCACCATCTCTCAAGTCCAGCACCTGTATCTATATTCTTATGTGGAAGTTCTTGATAATCATCACGATCTACACCATTTTTAGAATTAAATTGACTAAACACGTTATTCCATATTTCAATATATCTACTTTGGTCTTCATCTCTAGAAAACTTTAAGAAGGCATCGCCCTCCTTATCATATTCTACTCCTCTATCATAGAATATTTCTGAGTCAGGTCCACATGGCCCTTCTCCTATTTCCCAAAAGTTACCATCTAATCTTATTATATGAGATTTATCAAGACCTAGCTCTGCCCATTTATTATAAGCCTCATCATCCTTTGTATATACGGTAACATATATCTTATCTTTATCTATTCCCATCCATTCTGGACTAGTTAAAAATTCATATGCAAACTCTAATGCTTCAGATTTAAAATAATCTCCAATTGAAAAGTTACCCATCATTTCAAAGAATGTTTGATGAGATTTAGTAACACCCACATTATCTATATCATTAGTACGAATACATTTTTGAATTGTAACTATTCTCTTATTATCAGGTACCACTGTTCCATCAAAATATTTTTTTAGTGGAGTTACTCCTGCATTTATAAAAAGTAGGCTATCATCACCCTGTGGAACTAGTGGTGCACTCTCCATTACTTTATGTCCTTTTGATTCAAAGAAACTTATCCATTTATTTCTTATCTCATTACTTGTTAGTTTTTCCATGTTCTTCCTCCTTGTGAACTATTTCTTTAACATCACGTTCAAGTCCTTCTAGTGTATCATTAATTAAGCAATAATCATAGTCATTAAAACCATCTAAAGCAGTTTCTGTTTTATGAGATTGTTGCTTGGCAGTTAATTCCGTTTCAAAGTTAATTCTTTTAACATTTATAACTACTACATCATCAAATTTTTCTTTAATACCTGTAATTTCTATAGGAAATCTTATATCACTAATTATCATTACATCAAAAAAGTGACTTAATATATCAATATCTTCTATAGTTCTATCAACAAAGAATCTTTCCTTACCTAGTTTTTCTCTTATTACATCAGTTCCTAAACGTTGTAATAATTCTCTTGGTTTAGTTTCTTCACTACCATCCCATCCAAAGTAATCCTTAATATACATTTTTAAATACTTTGCGATTTGAGTTCTACAAACCTTGTATCCCATTTCCTTATAATCTTTTTCAAGAAAATCACCAATTGTATCTTTTCCATTCCTAGCTGGACCACTAATCAAATATACTTTCATAATTCCTCCTATTATTAAAGAAAAAAAGACCAATATGTAGGAGCGAATTATCGCGGTACCATCCTACTTTGATCTTAATTAACTAGTAAACTCCGAAGTAGCTTTCAATACATTTTATCTACTATTTCACACCAACAATAGCTCTCTTTAAGATAATTATATACCTACTTATCTTCATCAACGTTATTTATTATTTATCATATTAACAATTTCATATTTCTCATTAAAGAAATTAAATATAATCTTTATACAAGAAATTATTGGAGTTGCTAAAACCATACCTAGTATACCAAAGAAATGACCAAATATCAATAACCCAATCATAATTGTAACTGGATGTAATTTCATTGTTTTACTCATAACTATTGGATTTAAGAAATAACTTTCTAAAAATTGTGCTATTACAACAGCAAGCAATGCAAATATTCCAGTCACAGGACTAATTGTAAATCCTACTATAATCGCAGGTATTCCTCCAATATAAGGACCTATATATGGTATTACATTAGTAACTGCACAGAACATTCCAAATAACATAGGTGAAGATAATCCTGCAATAGCTAATGTAATTGATTGGAATATAAATAGTAACAACATTATTAATAAAGTACCTTGTACATAGCTTTTTAATGTTTTATTTAATCTATCAGTTAATGTTATCGCATCTGCATGAATACTCTTTGGTAATAAATTAAATAAATGCTTTCTAACGTTATTAAAATCAAATAACATATAAAATGCAATAAATAAACCAAATATTATATTTAACCCTCCACTTACTATTGAAGAAGCAATGGAAATAACTTTATTTGGAAGTGTAACAGTAAGCCCTGATACAACGTTTGATAGCCCTCCATATAGTTGTTCCTTTATATTAGTAAAATCATAATCATAAATATTATTTAACTTATCAAATAAGTTTTCCCCAAAATTTTTAATATTATTTAATACACTTGGAGCACTTCCAATAAATTCATTTATTTGATCCGCAAATGATGGAATCAATAATACAAAGAATAATACAACTAAACTTATAAATGATAAGAATACCATTACTGTAGCAATTGCCCTTTTAAAACCATTCTTCTGTAGCCACGTAACTATAGGATCTAGAAGCCAAGCAATTATTATTCCTATAAAGAATGGTGACAATATAGATAATACTGCTCCTAAAAAATTTAATAACTTCCATTCCTTTATCAAATATGTTGTAACAAGTATTAAACCTATAATCATAAATGCAAACATAATTTTAAGTATGTTTCTACTAACTTTTATGATTTCATTTAATTTAGGTATATCTAATTTTTCATTATCTTTATCTTTTTTCATCTTAACCTCCCTATATATTATTAATATAACATAAAAATTGTGATTAGTTCTACATTAATAATAATTTTTTACAAAATAGTGTAAACCAAATAATAAAGAGCCCAAAAGGCTCTTTAATTACATCATATTTTCTAGATTATTAGTTACTTCTTTTTTTACTTTGTTGAAAGATTTTTCAATATCCTTCATCATATCTGGATTATACTTTTTATAAAGCATTAGTCCAACGCCACCTAGTGCTGTCATACAAAGTAAAACTTTAGTACCTTTTTTCATATGCTTCACCCACTATCAAATATGATCGGCATAACTGCCATTAATATTATTTGTAAATATAAAATAATTATTCATCAATTTTAATTTTTTCTATAAGCATATCTTTTAAGGTTGTTCTTCTTCCTACAAAAGAATAAGTCTCAGTAGCAATTCTTAAAGCATTAACTTCTCCAACAAGAATTAATCTCTTCTTAGCTCTAGTAATAGCTGTATAATACAATTTTCTATAAAGCATTTTAGAATAGAATCTAGATACCAAAAGTAATACTGTATCAAATTCACTACCTTGTGCCTTATGTACACTAATGGCATATGCAAGCATTAACTTTTTATAATTTGATGGTGTATATTTTACTAAGTTACCATCAAAATCCACTGTAATACTCTTAGTATCAATACTATCAATTATACCAATATCTCCATTAAACACATTATCTTCTGGCATATTAGTTAACTGTAATACCTTATCTCCTTCTCTAAATACATCTTCATCTACAAACACCTCATTCTTATCAGGGCTGGGTGGATTAAATATTTTTTGAAGAGACCTATTTAAATTATCTATACCAGTAAGTGTTTTATACATAGGTGCTAAAACCTGAAATTTTTTAAAATCTTCACTTACATAATCACTAGCTATCATTTTAGATGTTCTTAACATATCTCTTGTTTCTACAAAAGTTAAATCATAACTTTTCTTAAATATTTTTTCATCAATAATACCTTCATTAAATTGATATGCAAAATCTATTATTGTTGAACCCTCTTTTTGTCTATATACTTTTTTTAGACTAATTACTTCTACTCTACCAGAATCTATTATATCTCTTAATAATTGTCCAGGACCAACACTAGGCAATTGATTATAATCTCCAACTAAAATTATTTTCGTATCAACTCTTAAACCTTTAAGTAAACTATCAAATAAAAATATATCAACCATACTAGATTCATCAATTATTACAAAATCAACATTACTTTTATTATACTCATTAACCGCAAATTTATTTAATTCCTTGTTCCATTTTAAAAACCTATGAATAGTGGATGCAGGTAAATTAGTTGCTTCACTTACTCTTTTACTTGCTCTTCCAGTTGGCGCTAGAAGTGCTACATGTTCCAAAGTTTTTTCTGTATTATATTTATGAATAGTCTGATATAAATCTATAATTGACTTTATAATAGTAGTTTTCCCAGAACCAGGTCCACCTGTTATCACAAGGAAGTTCTTCTCTAAAGCTCTTTTTATCGCAAGTGTTTGTATATCATCATATTTAATATTGCTAAATTCTTCTAAAAGTGATATATCCTTATCTAATGATTTATACTTTTCATCCTTTAAATTAGTTAAATATTTTATTCTTTTCGCAATATTTTCCTCTGCTTCATATGTAGAAGTTAAATAATATCTATCATCTTTTTTTAATACTTTTAAATTTAATATTAAATCATTTAATGATGAGATAAATTTTTCTTCTGATACTTCTATATGCAAAAGATTATTAACAAACTTATATATTTCATTAATTCCAAAATAACTATATCCAGTTACATTTGTTTTTTCATTAAAAGCATAAAATATTGCGGCACTTATTCTTCTCTTACTCTTAGTTGAATATCTATTATCAAGCGCTATTCTATCAACTGTTCTAAAAGATATATCATTTACTTGATAAAAGGCTTCATATATGTTTTTTGATATAACTTTTTCCGAATCTTTTTTAAACTTATTATATATAAGCATCGCATCTTTTGTATTAAATCCCATATCCGTTAAATAAAGAATTGTATTATAACTAGATTCATATTCTGTAAGTGTTGTATATATTGAATCAACCTGTTGTTTTGATATAGTTGGAACTTGTAAAAGTTTTTCTGGTTCCTTAAGAATTATATCTAATGCCTTATTACCTAAAACCTTTACTATTTTTTCAGCTTTCTTTTTACCAATACCCTTAAACAAATCACTTGATAAGAATTCTACTATTGAATCTTTTTCTTCTGGTTTTAATCTCTCATACTTACTAGATTCAAATTGTGTCCCATATCTAACATGTTCAATAAACTTACCATACATTTGATAGTTATCTATATCATTTAAATCTACAAAATATCCAGTAAAAGTCACTTCACGTGACTTATATTCTTCTAAATCATTACTCGTATCTTTTATCTTTATTACACCTATGATGTAGTTATTATCTCCTCTAAATATTATTCTTTTTATTTGACCAATTATATATG
This sequence comes from Clostridium sp. CAG:710, assembly GCA_000432595.1. GTDB lineage: Bacteria > Bacillota_I > Bacilli_A > RF39 > UBA660 > CAG-710. The sequence goes on from HF996838.1 coordinate 15,043, forward strand.
AATTCATAAACTTCTCCTATTTATTTGTATTGTTATAATAATTAAATTCTTGAATATCTCTTGACAGTTCTTCTAATTCATTTGCTTCTACCCCACTATTTAGAATTTCTTCTATATCAAATATAAGTGCGGATATAGAATTATATTTACGATAATCTATATCATATCTTTCTAATATTTCTATCCAAGCATCACTCAAATAAATATCATTTTTAATTTTTTTAAGTTTAGTCTTCTCTATATCTGGTATTAAACTATCATAATCAATATTATCCATTTTATCACTCCAATATATATTATAACTCATAGACAGCAAATTTCCTAAAAAAAATGTACAACGTTATTAAAACATTATACACATAATAAAATTACAATTAAAAAAGATGCTAAAAGCACCTGGATAACTTATTAACTACAGTAACCTTCTCCGGCTTTATCTCCCTTGTTGTATTGCTGATTAGAGATAGCACAAGAGGCTTCAGTTATCTTATCCTTTAATACACCACCAAATGTATTAATAACACCTATCAATACGATTGAGATTAACGCAATAATTAATACATATTCTACTAACGCTTGCCCTTTATTATTTTTCATCATATTCATGCACCACCTATTTTTCTTATACTATAATATTATAACGTTTTTGATGTTTTGTCAAATACTTTTAAATGATTTGATAACAAAATTAAAATATGCTATAGTTAGTTTGGTGAATATAATGAAATTATGTATTAATGATAAGAAAATTGAATTAAAAGAAGCAAATACTTTTTTCAAAGAACTACGCGGATTAATGTTTAAAAAGCATATTAACTATGCTCTTAAATTTAGATGTAATGGAATACATACATTCTTTATGAAAAGTAATATTGACGTTATACTAACAGATAAACATAATAATGTCCTATATACTTATAAAGACTTAAAAAGAAGAAGAATTATCCTACCAAAAAAAGATGTTTATTACACATATGAATTACCGCCTAATACTATTAATGAAGATATAAAAAAAATAAGAATTGTCGATTAACAATTCTTATTTTAATATTGTCCAAAGTATTACTATGATACCTAAAATTACACGATACCACATAAATAATTTAAAGTCATTTTTTCTAAGATATCTAAGTAGTAGACTAATACATAATAAGCCAATTACAAATGATGTTACTACCCCTACTATAAACATAGGTAAATTTGCCATTATAAGACTAATAGTTCCATCTTTTAAAAGACTTAATATTACAGCTCCTAATACAACAGGTGCCGATAAATAGAATGAGAATTTAGCTGAGTCTTCTCTTTTTAATTTCATAGCTCTTCCAGCAGCAATTGTTGTACCACTTCTAGAAAAGCCAGGAATCAATGCAAATACTTGGCTGCATCCAATTAAAAAGGCATCTTTTAAACTCATTTGAGAAATTTCTTTTTCTTCCTTACATTTTTTATCTACTACATAAATAATTATACCCATAACTATTAATGCAAGTGCAATAATAATATAATTATTTCTTATTAAATTTTCTATTACATCTTCAAATAATACACCCGCAATAGCCGCTGGTATAGTAGCAACTACTATATACCAAAATACTCTACCGTTGCTGTCTTTAACACCTTTAGTTAATCCTGAAGATATAATTTTAATAAAATCTTTAAAGAAATAAATACAAATCGCAAGCAATGTACCGAAATGTAGAGCTATATCAAATGATAGTTCTAAGTCTGGTGTTATGCTACTCCCTATTCCAAATAGATTTCTAAAAATTATTAAATGTGCACTTGATGATATTGGTAAAAATTCCGCAATTCCTTGGATAATACCTAAAATAATTATTCCTAACATACTTTTCTCCTTCTATTCTTAATAAGAATAACACATATTTTTTATTTAGAAAAGCATTTTATTTTAATGAACGTTCTTTTTCGACTTTATAAAATTTTTTTAATGTCTTAGCTTGGTATACATTATAATCATTTAATTGTTTACGATTTTCAAATTTATCTTGATCAGGATAAGATATTATTTGTTTTATATAAGCAAATACAAAATCAGCATATTCTTTTGGATAATCATTTAATATCATATTTACTGTTGTTAGAAAATAAGCATTGCTTCTTAACTCTTCAGTAGCTATTAAATTCGCATTCATCCAAAAGTCATCTATTATTTGAACATTCTTATATCCTTCTTCTATTACCTTAGAATAATCAAATTTATCAATTTGTCTTCTTGGTACTCTTAAACCATATAGTGAAAGTACCTTATATTGAGTTTTAAGTTCTTCTAAGAATCCAAAAGAGAAATCATTTAATCCATTTAACTCATTCATTATATGTTTTTCTTTTCTATCAAAACTACTTTCGCATTTAGCATCAATAATTCCTTGTGTAATTATGTCTTTTTTATTGTGAATATAAAATTTATATCCTATATCTCTTGTCATAAAAGAATACAAGTTGTTAATAAATTCTTCATAATTATCACTTTCTTCAAAAAGAGTGCGAACATCCTCTGAAGTAAGCCTATTTATTTCCTCTTTAGTTTTTAATTCACTGATTATTTTTTTCAATTTCTTCACCATACCTTTTTAAATATTTGAATATAATCATCAACCAAAATAAAATCTATCTTATTTTTTATCTCTTTTGGTATTTCCTCTAAATCAGGTTCATTCTCTTTTGGGATAAACACACGCTCTATACCACTACGGAATGCCGCAATTGATTTTTCTTTTAATCCCCCTATTGGCAATACCTTACCAGTTAAAGTAACCTCACCTGTCATAGCAACATCAGATGATACTTTTTTATTTAATAATGAACTAAGTATTGCAGTTGTAAGTGTTACTCCAGCACTTGGACCTTCCTTAGGAATTGCACCCTCTGGCACATGAATATGAAAATCATTTTCCCTAAAGATTTTATCATCAAGCTTAAACGTTTTTGCATTAGCCTTTATATAACTAAGTGCGATTGTTGCGGATTCTTTCATTACATCTCCTAAAGAGCCAGTTAAAACTAAGTTACCTGTACCACTAAAATATGTAACCTCAACTTGTAATAAATCACCACCATATGGTGTATAGGCAAGACCATTTACGACACCAGCAGACAATAATTCCTTATCATTATTATCCAAATACTTTTTATTACCTAAATATTTTTTAATATTACCATTATTAATTATGCAATTAGATTTAGTATTATTCATAACAATGTCTTTTACTATTTTTCTAATTACTGTAGCAATTACTCTATCTAACTCTCTTACACCAGCTTCTTTTGTATATCCTCTAATTATTGTAAGTATTGCATCGTCTGTAAATCTTACATTTTTTGAGGTTAATCCATGCTCTGTAATTTCTTTTGGAATCAAATGCTTTTTTGCTATATCAAGTTTCTCATACTCAGTATAAGAATATAATTCAATAATTTCTAACCTATCTCTTAATTCATTAGGAATCTGTTCTATATAATTAGCTGTAGTTATAAACATAACATTGCTTAAATCAAACTCTTCTTCAATAAAAAGATCTATAAACTTATTATTTTGTTCTGGATCCAATACTTCAAGTAAACTTGATGCAGGATCTCCTTTTATATCTTTTGTCATTTTATCTATTTCATCTATTATAAATACAGGATTCGTTGTACCAGCCTTTTTCATTCCTTGGATTATTAAACCTGGATTTGCGCCTAAATAAGTTCTTCTGTGTCCGACAATTTCTGCCTCATCATTTATTCCACCTACAGATATTTTTGTAGTTTCTCTTCCTATACTTTTAGCAATTGATTTAGCAAGTGTTGTTTTACCTACTCCAGGAGGTCCAACAAAACATAGTATTGGACTCTTTAAATTGTTTGTTTTTTGTTTTACAGCTAAATATTCAATTATACGTTCCTTAGCTTTATCAAGTCCAGAATGAGTACTATCCAAGTATTTCTTTACCTTCACTAGATTTGTTTCGTCTTTTGTAAAATTATCCCATGGTAAATTAATAAGCCAATCAATATAATTTCTTATTATCCCAACTTCAGGAGAAAGTGAACTACACATTTCATATCTTGATATTTCATATTCAAGTTTTTCTCTTACTTTTTTTGGACAATTTAGCTTCCTTATTTTATCTTTTAATAAATCTATATCAGTATCCTTATCATTAATATCGCCTAATTCTTCTTTTATTGCCTTTATTTTTTCTCTCAAAACATATTCTTTTTGAGATTCATCCATTTTTTTTGTAACTTCTCGTTCTATTTCCTCTTCTAGTTTCATAACTTCAATATCACGATTAATATCATCAAGTATCATTTTTACTCTACTAGTAGATGAAACCTCTTCAATATATTCTTTTTTTCTTTCAAACGTTGTTGGAAGGAAAAGCGCAATTATATCCGTTAATCTACTTATACTAGTAATGCCCGCAATTTGACCTAGTACTGAGTTTGACATATAAGGAACTTCTTTTACATACACCTCTATATGTTTATTAAGTGCTCTTGAATATGCAAGTTCTTCTTTTATATCTAACTCGTCTTCCTCAGTATCACTAACCATTGCTTCAAATAAATTATCATCTTTTGTATAAGCATGTACATAAACACGATTAATTCCAGATAAAATTATTCTTGTTTTTCCATTAGGCATATCAATTTTCATTTTTATAGTGGCCAAAACCCCTATTTTAGGAAGTTCTGATATATCTGGATCTATTTCTAACAAATCTTTTGGATTTACAATTACTATATTATTTTCATAGAAAGATTCTGCAAGTGAGATTACTTTCTTATCATTATCACTATCAAATTCTAGTCTTATTTCACTCCAAGGAAAAAGAACCATATTTCTAATTAACAAAACTGGTAAGCTTGTTTTAGTCATGGTTCCACCTCCTACAAAGTATGCTTACTATTATAACTTTTTTATACATAAATTACAAGTAGATTTATACCTAAATTTAGATTAGTGTTGATAAACAAATTAAGATTTAGTATTATTAAATTGTAAGATGCTTACAAGAAAGGTATGAAGAAAATGAAAAAAATTTCAAAATTGTTGTTAGTTCTCACTATAATATTAGGATTAAGTGGATGTTTAAAATATGATGTTAATATGCAAATATCAAATGACAAAAGCATGGACTTTGATTTAGTTATAGCAATAAATACATCTATGCTTGAAAGTCTAGGTCAAACAACATCAAAAGAATTTAAAAAAGATGATTACTTAAAATATGAAAATGCAGGATATACAGTTACAGAATATAATGAAACAAATGACAAAGCAACATATGAAGGAGTTAGAATATCAAAGAATTTTAAAAACATTGATAAATTAACTACAGATAAGGATGAAGAAGTCGAATTCACCAGTTTATTTAATGATGACGCTAATCCAGAAAAGATTAAATTCTTTTATAAAAATGGTAATACTTATAAAGCCAATTTAACATTTAATTTAGTCGATGAAGAAGGTAATAGTAATACTGAAGACTATTCGGAATATCAAAGTTATTTTGATTTAGAATATAAAGTTACACTCCCAGAGAAACCAATTTCTTCTAATGCTACTTCAGTATCAGAAGATGGTAAGACTCTAACTTGGAAAATGACATATGGAAAGAAAAATAGTGTTCAATATGAATTTAAATTAGGTAAAGATGAAATAAAAAAAGAAAAAAGCATTACATCATATATTGGTTCTATCTTACCTACAATTGGGGTTGTAATAATACTAATTGTAGCACTAGTAGTTCAAAATAAAAAGAAAACTTCAAAAGAGAAAAAAGAGACTAATTAGTCCCTTTTTTATTGCATTAATTTATTTAGTTTTTCTACTTCTTCTTCTAATTTTTTTCTATCCATATCAACAATATTCTTTGGTGCTTTATTAACATAAGATTCATTTGCTAATAAATTTTTTCTTCTTTCAATTGATTTCTTTAAAGATTCTATTTCTGCTTGCAATTTAGAATCATCTAATTCTTGGCCCTTATAGTAATAAGTAATATTTATAAAACTAGAACTATAATTAACAGTTAATAAATCAGCTTGGGCTTGAGCTTGAGCTTGACAAGAAGAAACTATAGAAGAATCTTGAATTTTTAATTGTTGTGTATATATTTTAGATAAACCCTCTTCAACATCAAATCTAACCAACGCTTCTTTAGTTATATTATTGTTTGCCTTTAAATTTCTTATCGCAATTATATCCTTCATTACTTTATCTAATACTTCAGCATCATGAGTAAAAATCATATTCTTAGATTCTTTTGGATAACTTGATATCATAATTGATTCAGCATCTTTTATAGGTAGCATAGAATAAATTTCTTCAGTAACATAAGGTATAATTGGATGAAGCATTTTTAATATATCTGTTAGTACTTTTAATAACACACTCTTAGTAGTATTATTTACTTCTATTTTAGAAAGTTCAATATACCAGTCACAGAAATCATTCCATATAAATGAATATAACATACTACCAACATTATTAAATTCATATTTATCCATACTATGTCTTACTTTTTTTATTGTCTCATTTAATCTTGTTAGTATCCATTTATCACTAATAGATAAGTTATCCATTGTATATAAGTCGCTATTAAATCCCTCTAGATTCATTAATACATAACGTGATGCATTCCATAATTTATTTATAAAATTCCAAGTAGATTTAATTTTTTCTTCATCATATCTTAAATCCATACCAGCTGATGATGATGTTGATAAGAAGTATCTTAATGAATCACATCCATATTCATTAATCACATCCATTGGATCTACACCATTACCAAGTGATTTAGACATTTTTCTACCCTCTTTATCACGAATAAGTCCATGAATTAAACAGTCTTTAAATGGCCTTGAATTTGTAAAATGTAATCCTTGAAAAGTCATTCTATTAACCCAGAAAGGAATAATATCATATCCAGTTACCAATACATCATTTGGATAATATCTTTTAATATCTTCAGTCTCCTCTGGCCATCCAAGTGTTGAGAAAGGCCAAAGTGCACTACTAAACCATGTATCTAGTACATCAGTATCTTGTACCCAACCTTCTCCTTCGGGAGCAACTTCACCAACGTATACCTCATTGCCTCTATACCATGCAGGAATTCTATGTCCCCACCAAAGTTGACGAGAAATACACCAGTCATAAGTAATCTCCATCCAGTGATTCATAACTTTTTCAAATCTAGATGGAACAAAGTTAACCTTGGTATCTTTGCTTTTTTGATTAGCTAAAACTCTATCCGCAAGAGGTCTCATCCTAACAAACCATTGTTTTGATAAATATGGTTCAATCGCAACATCAGTTCTTTCGCTGTGACCTACACTATGAGTCATCTCTTCTATTTTAATTAATAAATCTTTATCTTTTAAATCCTTAATTAAAGCTTCTCTACATTCTTCTCTAGTCATTCCTACATACTTGCCAGCATTTTCATTCATAGTTGCATCAGGATTCATTACTACTATTCTTTCCAAATTGTGACGATTTCCAACTTCAAAGTCATTAGGATCGTGTGCTGGAGTAATTTTAACAACACCTGTTCCAAATTCAGGATCAGCATGTATATCTCCTACTATAGGTATTGCTTTATTTACTATAGGAAGAATTACATTTTTTCCTATTAAATCTTTATATCTTTCATCACTTGGATTAACCGCAACCGCAGTATCTCCGAATAATGTTTCAGGACGAGTTGTCGCAACTTCTAAGTATCTATCCATTCCTTCAATATAATATTTAATGTAGTAAAATGCTCCCTTATCTTCTTTATATATAACTTCTTCATTAGATAGTGCTGTCATAGCTTCGGGATCCCAATTTATAATTCTTTCTCCTCTATAAATTAATCCCTCATTATATAAATCTACAAATACTTTTTTAACAGCTTTTGAAAGTCCATCATCAAGAGTAAATCTCTCTCTTGAGTAATCAAGTGATAAGCCCATTTTAGCCCATTGTGCATGAATATTTTCAGCATATTCCTTCTTCCAATCCCACGCTACTTTAAGCCATTCATCTCTATCCATTTCTCTAGGTTTAATTCCCATGTCCTTTAGCTTTTTATCAACCTTTGCTTGAGTTGCAATACCAGCATGGTCCATTCCTGGCAACCATAATGCATCATATCCATCCATTCTTTTATAACGAATAATAATATCTTGAAGTGTAGTATTCCATGCATGACCTAAATGTAATTTTCCAGTTACATTTGGAGGTGGTATTACTATACAAAATGGTTTCTTGCTTTTATCAGTACCTGCCTTAAAATAATCATTTTTAAGCCAGAATTCATATTTATCTTTTTCTACTTCTAAGTGATTGTATTTTTTGTCTAACATATTCATCTTCTCCTTTATCATTTACTTTTCCCTGTACATATTCATCTATATAAATAAAATATTCTACAAATTTATTCTTATCCTTGCAATCTAATCTTTCATATAAATTCCAAATCATATTATTATCTGATATATATTTATATGAAGGTATAAAATTAATATCATATAGATATGAAAGCGTTCCAACAACCTTATCTGCATCTGTTTTTTTATACTCATTATGAATTTGTTCATCATCAAAAAATTCTTCTCTAACTTCCATGGAGATTTCTCCAGATGAAGATATATCAAGTTCATCAAGATTAGCCCAAATATTAAATATATCTATTTTATCCGCATCTCTTATTAATTTTAACTGAGTAAGTGTTCTCTCATCATCCAACTTTTTAAGAGAATATTTATTATGTCCCGCAACACATTCTCCTATAATTGGATAAACTGATGTATCCTTTGTAAACTTAGTTATTAGTCCTTCATCAAATAATAAATAAGCCCCAAAATCAGCATGATCCATTGTACCAATATCGCTTAATGTATCAAACTTTTTTATTTGTTCAAATCTACCAATATCATGTATAAGTCCAATAAGTGTAGCAAGGTATACATCTTGATTGTTTAAGTTCAAGCTTGAAGCAAGCATATTAGATAACTTAGAGACTCGATATGAGTGGTTATATTTTAACACAGTAATTCTATTAGTCATATCAAATTGTTTTGTATATGAATCAAAGGCTTCCACTTTATCACCTCCAAATAAAAAACGAGCAAATTATCCCAAAGGACGATTTACTCGTGGTACCACCTTAATTTATAATATAAAATATTATCTTATTCAGTTATAACGTAACAAACGTAGCTTCTTACTAAACTCAGAAGTTATGCTCCACCACTACCTTCAATTATTTAAATTATTAGTTTCCACCAAACACTAACTCTCTCTAAATTTAAGCTAACCTACTCCTTGGTTTCCTTGCTTTGTTTAAAATTATAAAACAAATTATTTAATTTGTAAAGAAACTATTACTTATATTTGAAATTAATTTATTTTTTTTCACACTTTGTTTTATCACAAGTATACTCCGTTCCATTTATTCTAACATTCAATGAAATTGGACTATAAGTGGTTTCATTTGCTTTCTTTATTTGCACTTCACCAGCTGAAGAAATTTGAAAGGAAGCATCGGTAAGATCATCTGAAGATACTCTATTACTGTTTTTGCTAAATAATCCTTCTGTTTCTAGCTCGCTAAATTCAACATTATTAGTCTTATACATATCACAATAAGTATTAACTGCATTCTCTAAAGTTTGAACATAAAATGTACCTTTTTCCTCTGCATTATTTTGCATTATGTTACTACTTACTGGTATTACTATTAATAATACTAATCCTATTATAACTATTACTACTATTAATTCTGTTAATGTAAAACCTTTTTTATTCATAATCTTATTACTTACACTCTACTTTAGTACAAGTGTAATCTCCTCCATCTTTTGTAAATTTTAATTCAAATCTATTTTCAAATGTTTGAGTATTATTATAATTGTAATAACTTACTTTATTATTTTCTTTAGATAAAGTTATATTATCGCCACTAATTACTACACTAGGATCACTAAATTCATCTAAATATCCATTTAGTTTTAATATATTAGTTAACTCATCATATGTATAAATCTTATTATATGATTCTGGTAAATCTTTAGTTGAATAAGACTCTATCGCTTCTTGATATTTAGCTACATAATTCTTAAAATCTTTTGTAGAATCATTACTTAAAACCTTCATAAATATAAATCCAATAGCTACTACAACTACTATTGCAACTATAACAATCTTTGTATAATCTGTACTTCTTCTCATATTCTCACCATAATAATTATAGCATTGCCACTATCAAAATACAAGATTAATCATATAGTATAATGGGTGGTAAGAATGTTTAATAGCAAAAAACATGGATTCTTCTGTAGATGCGATATGTGCAAGTACAAAAGAATCCATAGTGTTTGGTATCTATGCCTATTAGCTGCGTTAGTAATAATAATATTTTATCAAGCAATACTATTAATATTTATAACATCAAGACTAAATGCTGTCTTCCTACTTTTTATGCTTATTATTCTCACCATTGGAATTGGCAGGATGATAATCTGATATTATTTTATTAGATGCAATTAATTTTTCTATTAAATAATAAACCTCTTTTGTATTTATTACTTCTTCTTTATTTAATTCTAATTTATCTGGTATAAGCATTAAAGAAAATAATAAATATAATTCTTCACTCGTTAATGGATTATTTTTAAGATATAGTGCTAACAATGTCTTAAATGGTACATTTAAAAAATCATTATTATAAAATGTAAGTAAATCATAAATAGGACTATCTACTCTTGCATTATCCCAACTTATCAAAAATCTATTTTCTGTTCCTATTAAATGATCTAGTTCTAGATTACCATGTATTAAACATAATCTTCTAGAACTTTTTTTTGATTCTTCATCATACCATTTATCTAGAAAATATTTACTAGCATCTAAACTTCTAAAAATCCAAGAAATATTTCTAATTAATAAATATAGACTAGGAGGTATAAATTGTTGTTCTTCTATAACTAATCTTATATTATCATAATATTTTGTAAGACTCTCTATATAATCTGTTTTCTCTTCATAAAAAGCTTTTACTTCTTCACTACTAATACTTTTATAAAAAGCTGTTTTATTATGTAATAATGAATCAAGTAAAATTATATCATTTGCTCGTGATGCCCTATCATCATGAACCTCATCTATATAAGGAAATATCATAAAATCATCTTGATCATCATTTATATAATCAAGATAATTATCAAATCCTCTACTATTTAAATATCTAAATAGTTCCCTAGTATCCTTATTTTTTCTTTTCTTAACAACAAACTTTCCACTTGGAGAATCAATTATTCTTATATTATTATTAAGTGTTAATTTATCTATTCTATAATTATATTTTTCTAAAACATCTTTAACACTATTCATTTTTACTTGAAGAAGGTACTATAATTTTACTGCCTGTTTTTATATCACTCATATCGTTATATTCTTCCAACTCTTCTCTTGTTACTCCATATTTTTGTAACACTACATCTATTGTATCTTCTTCTTTCATTATATATACAGAATATGTTTTATATGTTTCTATATTATCTTTAAATGATGAAAATATTGAACTAACATTATTATTTACCATCTGAGGTTTATTAGTATCATTATTAGTATTATTATTAGAGGTATTATCTTCATATATTAATTCATTACTAGTTTCTACACTCTCAGCATTATTAATAGTAGTATTATCATTATTATTTTGTTCACTTTCTTCTTCTACTATTTCTTTTTTACTATCAAATTCAAGTGGAACTTTTTTTGACGTATCTAAAAACAAATCATCAAGTACTCCATCATTTTTTGACTCTCTATTACCACTATTTTTATCTTCTAATTCTAAAGTATCAAAATCTTCAATTACATCTTCAACAGGTAAAACTACTTCTTTTTCTTCTATGTTATCAATACATAATGTTATATTAAGCCTCATTTTTTCTTCATCAATAATTTCATAAGTAAAATCATCTATATCAAGTGTTATATTTGATGTATCATATTTTTCATCTAATTCTATATCTACAGGTATTTTATATGAAAACTCCTCATCTATTTGACTTGCTTGTGTCATTTTATATGTTCCTTCAAGAATAAAATAGCCACTTATTAAATTATCTTTTTCTACTCTTAATGTATGTTCCAAAGAGATGCTTGTTACTTTTGAAATCATTGTTTTAAATTCAATTTCCTTTGTAAAAGGTACTAACTTTTTCATATATCGCTCCTTCCTAATTAAGTATATGTATTAGTCAGTTTGATATACCAAAAGGATATTTAAAATTTAGATTAGTACCATATTAATTATACATTAGTCACTTGTTGTACTTTTGATCCTAAAAACATATTAGAAGTATTTGTCGCATTAGACGTTGTCCATTTATTTCCAACATGTATTGCACTAATACTCTTTGTATAAGTAAATATTTCTTCAAAGTTTTTAACATTTATTGTATCAAAATTTGTTAAATCTAAGCTTTCTAGCTTATAGCAAGCATAAAACATTTTAGCCATATCTGTTACTTTTGAGGTATTAAAAGATGTTAAATTAATTCTAATTATACCAGTACAATCAGAAAACATACGTGACATAGTTGTTACGTTTGAAGTATTAAAGCTTGACAAATCCAATTCTAATAATGATGTACAATCATAAAACATATATGACATATTAGTTACTTTTGATGTATCAAAACTTTTTAAATTTAATTTTAATAATGCCTTACAACCAAAAAACATACGTGACATATTAGTTACATTAGATGTATTAAATCCAGATACATCTAATTCTTTTAAATTAGAGCAAGCCCAAAACATTTGTGTCATATCTTTAACTTTGGAAGTATTAAAGCCACTTACATCTAATTCTTCTAAAAGATTACAATTAACAAACATTTGTGCCATATTTGTTACATTAGATGTATCAAAACTTGATATATTTAATTTTTTAAGTTTTTTACATCCACCAAACATACCATTCATATTAGTTACTTTCAAAGTATTAAAGCTTGATAAATCCAAGGATTCTAAATTTTCAGATTCGCTAAACATATGATACATATCAGTTACTTTCGATGTGTTTAATCCTTCTAAATTTATAGTTCTAGCCCCACAATGTGCAAACATATCGATCATATTTGTTACATTTCCTGTATCAAAATTTGTTACATCTACCATCTTTAATGAGTTAGTATAATAAAACAAATATGCCATATTTGTAACACCAAATGTATCTAGTTTTTCTAAATTTATTTCTTCTAGTACAGGCATTTTAGCAAAGTAAAAAGACATATTTGGATTTGCTATTACTCCACCATC
>HF996839.1 GCA_000432595.1 Clostridium sp. CAG:710
ACGCCGCGGGCTCATCTCAAAGTGAAGCTTTAAAGGCTCCTTTTAATATAAAACAACGTATCGTTTTATATATCATCCGGCATTAGCAATCGTTTCCAATTGTTATTCCAGTCTCTGAGGTAGATAACCCACGTGTTACTCACCCTTTCGCCACTAAGCGGGAATCCAAATCCACTTTGTGCAAGCACTCCATTTCAATGGGCCGCTCCGTTCGACTTGCATGTCTTAGGCATGCCGCCAGCGTTCATCCTGAGCCAGGATCAAACTCTCCAAAAAAAAAGATTTTTTTAAGTTTGATTAATTTATAATTTTCCTAGCTACTCAAAATTGACGTTTTGCTCAGTTTTCAAAGATCATCATACAACTTTCTGAGTTGCATTAGTAATATATCAAATATAAGCTTCAAAGTCAATACTTTTTTCAAACTTTTTTAATTATTTTTTTCAAAACAATTTAACTTGATATATACTCGTCTTTTTTAATCGACGTTCTTTAATATATCATTTATAGTTCCTTAAGTCAATACTTTTTTGAACTTTTTTTAATTATTTTTTTCAAACAATTAAAGCGATATATCAATCGATTTTTTTGAAAATCGATGTTATCTAATATAACAGGTCAAGTCGTACAAGTCAATACTTTTTTAAAACTTTTTTAATTATTTTTTTCAAACAATTAAACCTGAATATTTACACGATTTTCTTTCACAACCGATGTCATTTAATATAACAAAGTAGAATTTAAAAGTCAACATATTTTTAATGTTTTTTTCAGACTTTTTTACCTTGAAATATACGCATTTCTCAGTTGCTTTACCAATTTATCAAAAAGTTTGACCAATGTCAACACTTTTTCACAAATTTATTAAATTATTTTTCATATAATACATTATATGAGCCAAATGCTAAAAAATTACTGGTTTTTTGCTTTTATTTCATCATATTGTTTATGATACCTTTCAATAAGTTCTTTTTGAAAAGGCCCAGTCTTTTCTCTTGCCATATCAATTAATCTAGACAATTCTTTCTTTAATACATAATCAATATCATCAGAATATTTCATTTTATTCTTGTGATAATTATATTCACCTCTGTCTAATATCTTAAATGATCCATCTGGGAATACCCTTAAATCTAAATCATAATCAATATATTTAATAGTTAGCCCCTCGATTACAAATGGTGAAGCAATATTACAATAATAATATATACCATCTTTTTTACATTGACCTATTACATTGAACCATGAATCTTTATAAAAGAACAAGATAGCTGGTTCTTTAGTTTTCCATGTTCTACCATCAGACTCAATAACCCTTGTTCTTTCATTACCAAATACAAGATAGTCATCACATTCTTCCAATAATACAGCTTCATCCCATGCACGATGAATACTACCATCATGTTTATAACTATGTATTATGAATCTTTCTCCTTTAAATATTTTTTTCATAAATTCCTCTTTTCATTAAGAATTATAACATAATATGTCAATTTGAACAAATAAAAAGGAAAGCTATAATTAATTATTAACTCTCCTTAATAATAAATATCTATCTTCATATTATTTCTTAGTAATCTTTTCAACTGCTTTTACTGCAATATCCTTGCCAACGCCACCATCAAATGCACGTAGAATTTCCAACGGAACAGCAAAAACTATTGTATTTGATTGATCAGACGAAATATCATTAATTGTAGATAAAGTTCTTAGATGTAATGCCCCCGGTACATTAGCCATAGTTTGTGCAGCAAGTGCCAAATTCTTAGAAGCCTCTACTTCACCCTTAGCTTTTGTTATAACAGCTTCTTTTTCACGCTCCGCTTCAGCAACCCTTGCAATAACTCTTTGCATTTCTTCAGGTAATGATATATCCTTTAATTCAACATTTTCAACTTTTACTCCCCAAGGATCAGTAAGTTCATCTATAACTTGGCAAATATTTTGTGAAATTTTTTCCCTATCAACTAAAAGTTCATCAAGAGAAACAGACCCAACAACATTACGCATAGTAGTCTGAGCAAGTTGTCCTACTGCATAATAATAATTTTCAACTTCAAGAACTGCTTTTGAAGCATCAAAAATTTTATAATAAATAACTGCATTAATTTTTATTGACACATTATCCCTTGTAATAGCCTCTTGAGAAGGAACATCAACTGCCTTAGTTCTTATATCAACTTTCTTATAGCTTTGAAAAATTGGCATAACAAAATTCCAACCAGGTTCCATTATTGAATCAAACTTACCCTTAGTAAATTTAATTCCCCTTTCATATTGATCAATTTGCTTAATAGATGTTAAGCAAATAAAAATACCTATAAATAGAATAAAGAATATTAGTCCCATACAATACCTCCTTACTTAATATTTTAATTCCATACTTAATTCTTTTGGAAAAGGTAGTATCAAAACTGTATCACTATCAAAGTATGCCGCAGCATCACTACCAAATTGTAGACTTCCAGGTTTTACATTAGGATCACCCGCTAATGTAAAATATGGTTTATCTCTAGTTTCTCTATCAAGGGATACATAATAAATTATACCTTCTACTATATTATTAGAAACCACATCGTAGTTTTGTATATCTCCAAGTAGTATAGTAACATTTTTAATACCAGGATTTGATAAGTTTAAATCATCTACCTTCTTCTCAAATTCAGTTTCAATTCTAACACCATCATCAAGATATACATTTCTTCTTCCGCTAACAACCAAAACATCATTTTTAGTAGAAAGCGTTTTATGAAGAGTTAAGGCAAGTGCCGAAGAATTTCTGGAACCAGAGTTAGGATACTTTGCATCTGCAACATTCTCAATAATAACCGGATATACCTCTTCTCCACTTTCTCCGCCAATTCTTATTCCCAAAATATCATCATCAGGATTATCCTTAGCAGCCTGTTCATAAACCTCTCCTATTATTTTATCAATATCAGAAATATATACTTTAATACCTAAATCATCTAAACTCTTTTGAACCTTATCAACAATAGTCGAAGAAGCGATTCTATCTGTTTTGCCAAGAACAACAGTAATTTTAGAAAAATCCATCTTATTAACTTCAATAAAATCAGGTCCTTCTTCAACTAAAGCCTCTTCCTTATTAGCATTATTAAAATCTATAACTTCTGACATATCAGTAGCTATAACAGGTTTTAAATCAAAGTTCTCATCTATTATATCAATATCATCTTCCGATTCCGCTTTAACTTTATCTGTATCTTCATTTATATCTATATTATTATTAGAATCAACTACGTTACTACTAGTATCAGTAACATTATCCTCCAATATACAAGAAACATTATCTTTTAAATATAATGATAATTCACCTAACTCAATTTTTTCATTAATTCCATTTTTAAATAAATATATGTAGATTCCATCATCACCACATTCAATATGATCAAGTTTATAATCATTATCTAAAAAACCATTAAAATCATTTACAGTTGTAACTTCACGCTTAATAGATGTTCCATCTTCATTATCTATTATAAATAAACATTTTTTACCATTTAAACCATTTATAGTTACATTCCCATTAGAAATATCTTCATTAGTAATAGGCTCAAATAGTTTTAAATCAGATAAATCATACATATAAACACCTCATCCCTATTATTCTTATTTTACTATAATAAATTATATAACAAATATTTTTACTAAGCAATATTATTTATAAAGACAATTTGTATTAAATGTAGAAATGATTATCTCTATTTCTCTCTTTTTACTTTTAATTTTATTTATAACACTATTTTTAAAGAAAACTCTTTTTGAAAACGAAATAGTTAGTGAGTACACTTCATAAAAAAGTTTAATTAATCTATCATAATCTCCACTATTTCCAGTTATATTATCAAACCAAAATCTAACACCATCTATTTCGCCTTTTAATCTAAGCTGTTTAAGAGTTGAAGAAAATGTTTTATTATCTAAAAGAGGTTTAGCAATAGTAGTTTCCAAATAATATGCATCAGACTTATAATCAATATTTTTTATCTCCCCGTTAATAGCTTGTAAAAGATTACTTACCTCTATATTTTCTATATTATAAGAAGACATATTACTAATAACATTAATAATATCAATAGTTTGTTTAGTATTAATAACTTCTTCTAACACAAAACTATCATCTTTATTAATAGGGTTCAAATTAGTATCATACTTTATAAAACTAATACCTGTCCTAAGAGTAATACATTCTTTATCAAAATTTATTTCATTAACCATTGAATTAAGCGCATGATTAAACTCATGAACTATACTATCTATAAATGTTATATACCTATCAACATCATTTTTTCTTATAACAATAAATTTATGTGAATAATATGAATCATCTTTATATAATTTTCTATCAAAATAAGCATTAACATTATTATCTGGAATATTATTTGATAAATATATCTTTGTCTTTCTAAAACATTCTAAAATAAGTCTTTCATTCTCAATTCCATAATTAATTATAAATGCAGGAACAACAACATATAAAAGATGCCTAATTGAATTAGGGTAATTCATATCATTAGAAATTTCATCTACAAAACTAATATATCTATTAAAATCAAAATTATTCATTACTATCCTCCTTTTTATCTTTAAAAGTTGCTGCAAGCAAAACAGATGAATTACCAAATTTATCATTAATTTCATCTAAAATTTTATTTACCATATTATCTTCCTGACAAGAAGCTTCAAAAAGTGATGCTTGTTCACAACATTTATCCGTAAAATTATTAAGTCTAATTCCTATATTTCTAATTTTAGTACCATCCCAAAAATCGTTCAACAGTTTTATAGCGTTTTCATATATATTATTTGTAGAATTTATAGGTATATTAAGCTTCATCTGTTTAGACATCTGTTTAAAATCAAATGTTTTCATAGTAATTGCGATAGTATTTGCATACATCTTCTGTAATCTTAGTCTCTTTCCAACATTTTGAGATTGAGTTAAAAGTGTTGCCTTAAGTCTTTCAATATCAGATACATCTTCTTCGAAAGTTTGAGAAACGCTTATACATTTATATGCAGAAAAACTAGAAACAACTGGTGAGGTATCAATACCATTTGCATATTCCCACATAAATTGAGCTTGATTTTTAAAGTGCTTTCTTAAGAAACTTACATCACTATTAGCAAGTTCACCTATTGTATTTATTCCAAGACGCTTTAATTTCTCAGCAGTTTTTTTACCAACCATAAATAATTCCCCAACATCAAGTGGCCACATCTTTCTTTCTATTTCATTAAGATAAAGTGTATGTACCTTATTAGGCTTTTCAAAATCAGAAGCCATTTTAGCACATAATTTATTATTTCCTATTCCAACATTAACACTAAATCCATATTTATTATATATTTCATTTTTAATTTTATAAGCAAGTGAAACATAATCCTTATATAAATAGTTAGTATTTGTCAAATCAAGAAAACACTCATCAATAGAAAATATTTCTATATCAGGAGTAAGAGTAGAAAGAAAACTAAATAACTCATTAGATTTTTTCTTATAAAATTTAAAATCTGGTGGAAATATTAAGAGATTTTTACATTTTCCTCTGGCAGAATAAAGTGTTTCCGCAGTCTTAATTCCCATCTTTTTAGCAACCGGTGATTTAGCTAGTACAATTCCATGTCTTTTTGTCTCATCACCACCTATAACTGATGGTATATTTCTTATATCAGTTTCATAACCTTCCTCTAAAAGTTTTACTGCGGTCCAAGACAAAAAAGCATTATTAACATCAACATGAAAAATAATTCGTTCTTTGTCCATACTATCACCCATATAAATTATAGAACAAATTTTCGCATATTTCAACAAAAGAAAAGAAACATTCTATTTTACTAGAACATTTCCACTCATATCGCTTGGAATATCTAATCCCATTAAACTTAAAATTGTAGGTGCTATATCAGATAACTTGCCATCTTTTACTTCTAATCCTTCCCTACATATTATAAATGGAACTTTATTAGTAGAATGGCTTGTAACTGGATTACCTTCATTATCTAACATATATTCACAGTTTCCATGATCGGCAGTTATTATTAAAAGTCCATCTTTTTCAACTACCTTATTATATAATCTAAGAACACAATCATCTAAATATTCAAGTCCTTGAACAGTTGCCGGTATATTTCCAGTATGTCCTAGCATATCACCATTTGCATAATTTAAAATTACAGCATCAAATACGTCTTTATCTAATTCATCCAATAATTTTTCTGTAATAAGCGGAGCACTCATCTTAGGAGTCAAATCATATGTAGCTACTTTAGGAGAAGGAACAAGAATTCTTTTACATCCCTCTAAATCTCTTTCTATTCCTCCATCAAAGAAATATGTAACATGTGCATACTTTTCAGTTTCAGCAATTCTTAATTGCGTTTTAGAACTATTAGCTAATACAACTCCAAGAGGGGTATCTACTTTTGGATTAGTAAAAGCATTAGTACATATAACATCACTAGAAACTGGCATAAGAGTAAGTAAATCAATATTTATATATTCCCTATCAAACTCTTTAAAATCAGGATTACTCAAAGCATATAAAAGTTCCCTTAATCTATCAGGTCTAAAATTAAAATCAATTACTACATCGCCATCTTTTATTAACCCTTCTTCATCAATAATACATGGCTCTATAAATTCATCTGTTATTCCTCTATCATAACTATCTAATATTGCTTCTTTATAACTAGAATATTTATTACCTATTCCACATACCATCGCATTATATGCCTTAAGAACTCTATCCCATCTATTATCTCTATCCATACCATAGTATCTTCCACCAACAGTAGCTATCTTGCCAATTCCAATTTCTTCTAGCTTATCATTAACCCTGTTAAAAAAATCTAATCCCGATTTTTGTGGAGTATCTCTTCCATCACTAAGTCCATGAATATAAAGTTTTTCTATTCCAGAAGACTTAGCCATATCTAGAATTGCAAATAAATGTCCTAATAAAGAATGAACTCCAGCATCCGAGATAAGTCCAATAATATGAAGTGCACTTCCCTTGTGCTTAGCCAAAGAAATAATATTATTCAGATTAGTATTATTATAAAAGCTTCCATCCTTAATAGAGGCATTAATAAATTGAGAAGGTTGATAAACAATCTTACCTGCCCCTATATTCATATGTCCTACTTCACTATTACCCATAGTCCCCGCAGGAAGTCCAACAGCTTCACCACTCGCATCAAGCTTAGAATGTGGATATTTCTTCCATAAAGAATCTAAAAATTTAGTATCAGCTTGATGTAATGCATTACCATAATCACTATCACTTAAACCAACACCATCTAAAATACATAAAACAACAGGTTTCTTCATTATATCATCTCCTAAAATAATTATAAGCAAAAGAAAAGATTTAAACAAGTTAAACCTTTAATTTTATATAATATCTTTTAAACAAAACAATGCATATGCAGGTATATACTTAACACCTTTTTTAAATGAGAAATTATCATCAGTTATCCTAATAGCTTCTTTAATATCAAATTTATTCATAAATAATGTTAAAGATTTAGCTTTAGACATATCTTTATTAACTATTTCAATTGGAATAACTCTACCGACCCTAGTTTGCACAACAAAGTTAACTTCAGCTTTTCCCTCAGATTGATAATAATATAGATTATATCCCTCATTCATAAGAGTAATCGCAATCATATTTTCAAGTATTGTATATCTTGCCTTATTTGAAGATAAAAACTTATTTTTATTTAGATACATTCTACTAAAAAGAAGACCAGTATCATTATAATACAATTTAAAGTTATCTACATCCTTACAAGAACTAAGTGGAGATTTTACAGTTGAAATCTTATTACTTCTATAAACAAATCCATTATTGTATAAAAAGTTTATAGATTTTTCATAATCCTTACTCCTACCACCCGTTTTAATTAATCCATATTGGAACTTCTTATTAGGCTTTTGAAGTTGAAAAGGAACACTATCTAATACTTCTATACTTCTAGTTATATCAATTAAATTATCCAAAGTACTTATTTCTTTTTTATATGCATCAATTATCTTATCATAAACAGAATTAAGCAATAACTTATTTCTCTGATTTATGCTAAGTTCTACTGCCTCAGGCATTCCACCAGTCATTAAAAAATCATCAAAATATTCAAGTGCTAAAGAATGAAATGGCATTGGTTTATTATTTCTAAAGGAGGATTTAATAAAATCTATGAGTTGAGCATTATCAATCGCAGTCAAATATTCCTCAAAATCAAGACTCATCATCATTCTATATTGAAACTCTTCACATTTAAACTTTTTTATATTTTCTTTTAAAGAAGATATAAGAATAATATGATAATTATGTTTATTCCTACCAAAAACCTTTATACCAGATGCAATATCTGGATCAGTCAAATTATCAAAAACTATTAAGGTATCTCCTTCTAAAATAGATTCACCAGATAAAACGGATAAATGAGATATAATTCTATCAATAGTTCTTTCTCTTTTAAAAATTTTATATAATTCAATATTATTATCTGTATTAAAGTAAACCGTATTTTTATAATATTCTTCTCCAAACTTTAAAACAGAATATGTTTTCCCCACCTGTTTATTACCATAAATCATAAGTGGTCTTTTATTTGTATCATTTTTCCATTTTAATAAATGTTCTTCAATCTTTCGTTTCATAAAATGACCTCCCAACTCATTATATTACACATATATTATATATTTTTCTTAAATTTATGTCAATTCTACGTAAATAAAAACTCTATAGCGATATCCCTAAGTAAACATCACTATAGAGCATTATTACATTACACCTTGATGGAACTCTAATCTAAGCTTATCAGCTACTGTGACAATAAATTCAGAATTAGTTGGTTTAGCCTTATCAATATCAACACTATGACCAAATATTTCTTCCATCAAATCCCAATTTCCTCTATTCCAACTGACTTCAATTGCATGTCTAATAGCACGCTCTACCCTGGAAACAGTTGTTTCAAATTTAGCAGCGATATCAGGATATAACTCCTTTGTAATACCACCAATCACATCAGGATTTTCATATATTATAGTTATACCTTCTCTAATATATTGGTAACCCTTTATATGAGAAGGAACTCCTAATTCATGCAGAATCTTTGTTATAGATATCTGCAAATTATTTTTATACACATCAATTGATTTGTTAGAATAATTATTCTCCCCCATACATTCAAGAATTCTTTTTTCTAACTCAGATAATTCAAAAGGTTTTAATATAAAATATACTATACCTAACTCAGATACTTTTCTAATCATATCTTGAGTATTATAAGATGTTAATACTATTACCTTCTTGTCTATTCCAAGTTGCTTCATCTCCTCGAGGATACTAACACCATCCTTATGAGGCATAATTAAATCCAAAATTACTACATCGTAATCATCTTGATTGTCCTTAATTAACTTCATACCCTCTACTCCATCATAGGCTTCTAAAGATATATCAATATTTTCATGATTACTAAAATACTCCTTAACCATCTTGACAAGTTCAACGTTGTCATCAATCATAAGTACTTTAATATTTTTCATTATTTTATCCTTTCTTACTACCATGTATCGTTATTATACAACAAAAATCTCTCAGTTAAAAGAGAGATTTTTATCTTATTTTGTAAAGTTTTGTCGTTTTATGAAATTTTATCTAATATTTGATTAAACACATCCACTTTTGCACTAGCACCACCTATTAAAAAGCCATCTAAACTATCTATTTTGTTTAATTCATCAATATTAGATAAATTAATACTACCACCATATAAAAGTGATGGTTTAACACCATAAGTTACCTCAAAATAGTTTTTAATATATGATGCGATTTTATCAACATAATTACAATCAATATAAATATCAGGATTGTTAATTGCCCAAACAGGTTCATATGCAAAAATAATTTTATCCACATATTCAGCAGGTATTTCACTAAGCATAGAATTTATTTCCACAGTTAATGTGGATAAAGTATCATTAAGACTCGCTTTAGATAATTCACCAAAACAAACTATTGGAGTAATGGAATAAGAAATTAAAGATTTAATCTTAGAATTTACAATTTCATTAGATTCATTTTGTTTAATTCTATTATCACTATGTCCTACTATAGTGTATTTAACTCCCATACTTATAAGTTGATCTATACTAGCACCACCCGTAAAAGGAATAGTATTTGATACATATTGTGACCCCAAATAATACTTATCACTTTTAAACAAATGTAGAAACATATCACTAGGGCATATTATTAAATTATTATTCTTACAAGGAATTAGCTTACTAGTGTATTCTAAAACCTCATCCAAAGTTAAATAGTTTTTATGATTTGCTACTATATATTTCATATTATTTTTTCACTTTCTCTATTATATCAGAAATAAGTCCGAAAGGTCCCTTCTTACTTTCAATTGCATGTTTATATACATCAAGTACAGATTCAGCATAGTGTTTAGAACTATGTAAATCAGCATTTAATCTAGCTTGTCTTGCCATATTATTAAGAGACTTTTTATCATTATATAAATTAAATATTATATTTTTGTAGTCTCTTTTATTTTTAAATATTTTACCATTTAAACCATCTACAACAGTAAGTCTAAAACTCTCATCATCAATACATACAGGAACTACTCCAGCAGCCATTGCTTCTATAACAGTTAAACCTTGCGTTTCCGTAGTAGAAGCAGTCACAAATATATCCGCAAGCTGATAATATATAGGAACCTTCTCCCAAGGAACCATTCCAGTAAATATTACATTATTTAATAATTTTAGTTTCTTAGCATGATTATAAAAGTCTTCTCTTTCAGGCCCATCACCAATTATAACAAGTTTAGCATTAGGAATTTTTGTTATTAAATCCTTTTGTGCTTCAATTAAAAAATCAACATTCTTTTCTTTTCCCAATCTTCCAACAAATAGTAATACAAAGTCATTGTCATTTAAACCAAGTTGCTTTCTTACTTCAACAACACTATCTTTCTTGATTTTTTCTTTATAAAATCTCTCTATTTCTATGCCAGTAGGAATAATATAAATATTTTTATCCAGTCTATATTTATCTTTAAATAAATCCCATGTCTTTTTAGTAGGAACAATCAACTCATTTGCAGTTGTATCACAATAAAACAATGTAAGATATTCAACTAATTTTTTACTAGATTTATTGAAATATCCATGTGTAATATAATGAACATAATCTTCATACATAGTATGGTATGTATGTACCAAAGGAATATTAAGCTGTTTAGAAATAAGTCTAGCAAAAGTTCCAACACCAAACTCAGTATGAGAATGTATTACATCAAGCTTCCATTTCTTAATTTTATTAACAACTCTAATAGGATATATACCAGACAAACGATAATCATATATACCAACAGGTAAACCAGGCAATTTTATAGTTTTACCATTATCTTCATAAACAAATTTCATATTATCAGGATTAACAGTAACTAAAAATACTTGATGACCTTTTTCCTCTAATGCTTTTTTAAGCATACAAACGCTAGTTGCGACTCCATTTATATTTGGAGGATATGTATCAGTAAATAAACCAATTCTCATATTAATTTTCATCTCCCCTATAAAAGCTAAACATTACTCCACCTATTATCATACCTAAATAATATGTAATAAATCTCCACATTAATAACATTGCAGATAAAGTAGAACCATTATTAACATTTCCAAAGAATTTTAAAAATCCGTACTCAATTCCACCAGTACCACCAGGAATTGGCACAAAAGAACCAATTACCAAAGTATATGCAGATGAAACAATTACATTTAATACACTCATATTAGTTGTATCCCTCATTCCAAGTATTATAAAAAAAGGGATTATATAATAAGAGGTTAGCGCTAAAATATTCAATATTGTACCTTTTAAAAATAAAGACTTGTTTCTCATAAAAAGGTCAGCACTCTCTTGAAACTCTAAAAGCCTATTATTCCATTTTTCTCTAACCTCATTAGGGTTTTTAATAAACTTAATCTTTGATAGAATCTTAAAACATAAATCAAATATTTTTTTACTGGTTTTTTTAGAAAAACACAAAATAACCACCATTAAGCAAACCAAAGTATTTATAAGAAATCCTAGAAAAACTAATCTTCTTAAAAGTGGTACTGATTCAAAAAAGCCAAATCTGTAATTAGCAATCACCGCAAAAATTCCATATAAAACAAGTGCAACCTGATACATCATAAAATCTTGCATAACAATATTAGTAGATTTAGCTAAACTAATATTTGATTTTTTAAGCATATAAATTTGCATAGGTTGTCCACCAGTAGAAAATGGTGTAATTCCATTAAAAAACTGGGTTATAACAATCTGTTTAAAAATATTAAAACCCTTTATACTTTTAGAATAGTGCCTAGCAACAATGTACATTGCAATAGATTTAAATACCCAATAAAGAAATATAAAAATAACTGCAAGCAACAAATATCCTAATTTCATACTAAGTAACAATCCCATAATTTGTGAAAAATTATCTTTAAGAACTAAATACAAAACAAGAAGCGTTACCAAAAGCAATATAAAAGAATGCTTTTTTAAATTTTTCATAATACCATCATCCTTATTTTTCACTTATTATATCAATACCTGGCAATTTACCACCAGATATATATATAAGTGTAGCTCCGCCACCAGTAGAAGCATAAGTAACTTTATCTTTATAGCCAAAAGTTTTACTAGCTGCCACTGTATCTCCACCACCTAATATCACAGTAGCAGGAAGTTGTGAAATATATTTCAAGATTTCTCTTGTACCATCTGCGTAATTTTTATATTCAGAATAACCTAATGTACCATTCCAAAATATAGTTTTAGAAGAAGAAAGCTCATTCTTAAAAAGTTCAATTGAATGTGGTCCAATATCAAGTCCCATTTCATTATCATTAAAATCAGTAATATCAATTATCCTATTATTAGAAGTATCCGAAAATTCCAAAGTTGCTTTAGTATCAACAGGAAGTACAATTTTCTTAGAATACTTATCTAGCATATCCTTAGCAAATAAAATATTTTCTGTATCAACTAATGAAGTCCCAACATTATATCCCAAAGCTTTTAAAAAAGTAAAAGCCATTCCTCCACCAATTAATATCTTATCGGCATGAGTAACTAAAGAAGAAACAATTTCGATCTTATCACTTATTTTAGCTCCACCAAGTATAACATAGTAAGGTCTTTCAGGAGTCTTTAAAACATCAAGTGAAGATAACTCTTTTTCTATTAAAAAACCAATACCACTCGGTAAATTACTTGCAATACCAACATTAGAAGCATGTGCTCTATGAGAAGTACCAAATGCATCATTTATAAATATATCACCCAGAGATGCCCAGTACTTACCAAGTTCAGGATTATTACCACTCTCAGCTTTATTGTTTAAATCCTCAAATCTAGTATTTTCAACAAGTAATACATCTCCATAATTCATATTGGAAATAGCATCTTCTAACTCTCTACCTCTAGTAACTGGGACAAATATAACATCACAGTTTAAAAGTTCAGAAAGTCTCACGGAAACCACTCTTAAACTCTTATTTCCTTTATCTTCCTCTGTCTTGACTTTCCCAAGATGTGAAAACAATATGACCTTTGCACCCTTAGATCTAGCATATTCAATAGTTGGTAGAGATTCAACTATTCTATTATCATCGGTAATAATTCCATTCTTAATAGGAACATTAAAATCACATCTAATTAATACACGTTTTTTATTTAAATCAAAATCTCTAATTGTCTTTTTCATAAAGCCTCCATATATTTATAGTATATCATACATCTAAAAGAAAAAAAATATAGTTTGACATTAGTATTGAATAGAAAAGTTAAATATGATAAAATTTTCTTAGAATAAAGGAGGCAAATATGAAATTAAAAAAGATAATGCCAATAATTGTTTTAGTATTAACAATAATGATTACTGGTTGTGGTAGAGAAAAAGTAGATTACAATCAAACTTCTACTGATATTAATAGAATAAATTTATTTGATGTAGAACTTGAAAAGCAAAAAATTGATTTTAACAAAATAAAATTAGAGGGGACTGATAAAAGTTCAGGAGAAATCTATTATTACTATTTAAAAGATGATGAAGTATTTATTGTTCATTTATTTGACCCTTCACAAGAAGAATACAAAGAAATTGAAAAACAAGGATACATAACAAGTAAAGGCGGAATAAAAACAAATACAGATGTAATTTGTAACAACGGATTAGTTCTTGAACAAGAATCAAATGTTGAATCATTTGCTAAAATAATTGAAATATTTAAAAGCGTTAAATAAGTACAAAAAAAATTCACAATTGTGAATTTTTTTATTGCATTAATCTTTTAGCGGTTCTAACCATTTGAGATGAATAGCTCATTTCATTATCATACCATGCAACCACTTTAACAAGTTCCCTACCATCTACAGATAGTACATTAGTAAGTAATCCATCAACTACTCCACCATGTGTAGATCCAATTATATCGCTAGAAACAATAGGATCCATTGTAAATCCAAGAGTCTCATTAGCATTATTTTTTAATGCATCATTTATATCACTTACAGTAACATTTTCTCTAAGCTCTAGAGTAAGATCTATAACCGAACCAGTTGGAACAGGCACTCTCATCGCAGAACCATCTAATCTACCCTTTAGTTCTGGAATAACTAACCCAATTGCACTAGCAGCACCAGTTGATGCAGGAATTATATTAGCCGCTGCTGCTCTACCACGTCTTGCTTTTATTCCTTTTTTATGCGCAACATCTAATATAACTTGGTCATTAGTATAAGCGTGTACAGTAGTCATATATCCCTTTTCAATACCAAATTCATCATTAATAACTTTAAGAACAGGTGCTAAACAATTTGTAGTACAAGAAGCTGCCGAAATTACTTCTTCTTCACCTGTTAAAATATCATCATTAACATTATAAACAATTGTTTTCAAATCCCCCTTAGCAGGCGCAGATATTATAACTTTTTTAGCACCCGCTTTTATATGTAAAGATGCTTTATCTTTATCAGTAAATTTACCACTACATTCAAATACAACATCCACTCCAAGCTCACCCCAAGGTAATACAGAAGGATCCATAGATGAATATACAGGAATCTTTTTACCATCAACAACAATATTGTTATCAACAAAACCAATTCCATCAACATTATAATTTCTGTGATTAGTATCGTATTTAAGCAAATAAGCAAGTTGTTCAGCATCAGTCAAATCATTAATCGCAACAATATCAAACTCTGGATCATTTGCCATTATTCTAAAAACCAACCTACCAATTCTACCAAATCCATTTATAGCTACTTTTATCATTAATTCACTCTCCTATCTTCAATATAATTATACATATTAAAAAAAGTATTGTCTATAAATTCAACAATACTTTACATTTATTTTAATTATTGCCTAAAGCATCCTCCACCAATAAACTCTCGTAAAATTGAATCTTTTGGTATATCATCTGAAGGTATTGGTAAAAACATCTTAAGCATATTAATAAGTCTCTTTGCTTCTTCATAATACGGACTATCCATATCAACAGAATATAAAAGAGGTTCTACATAAGTTTTTAAAACACCAATTTCATATATTAATGACGAATTAAATATAACATCTGCCTCATCCTGAAATGGAAAAATATTTTTTTCTTCACCAAGTCTAACACTAGCCCATTTTTTAAGACTATAATTAACATCATTACCACGATGACGATTATCACGAATAATTCTTCTAAGTAATCTATTATCAGATGTAGATATTCTATTTTGATCATCTAAGTTTAAACATGTAAGTGGAGAAATGTATATTTTATATTTCTTCTTTCTAGAAATATCACTTAAAATTTTCGGATTTAATGCATGAATACCCTCTATAATAAGAACATCTTTTTTATCTAACTTAATAACATCTCCTGCATTATATCTAGGTTTGCCAGATACGAAATCATATATTGGAGTCGCAACCTCATTTCCATTTATAATATCCGCTATTTGTTTATCAAAAAGTTTTAAATCTAGTGCCCCCAAACATTCAAAATCATAATTACCATTTTTATCCTTTGGTGTATCTTCTCTAGCAACAAAGTAATTATCCATAGAAATTGTTTTAGGGTTCATACCAAAACTTCTAAGATACATACAAAGTTTATTACAAGTAGTAGTCTTCCCAGAAGAAGATGGACCTGCCATTAAAACAACCTTAATTTTATCTTTATTATCATAAATATTACGTGCTATATTTAAAAGATTATTGCTTTGAACAGTCTCAGAAATTCTAATTAAATCTCCTATATTACCAGAAGAAACATAATTATTTAATGCTGGTACTAATTCTATATTCATAATAGATGCCCATTCATGATATTCATTAAACACATCAAACAACATTGAATGATGTTGATAAGGCTTTATAGAATCTTCCATATACACAGTTTGATATAGAAGAACAAATCCATTTTCATTAATATAAGCTAAATCAAATCTATCTAATGGAGATGTATTAATTGGCATAAGACTAAAAAAGAAATTATACATATTACCAAGTTTATATAATGTAATAAATGTATTAGTATTATATTTTAGTAAATTTACCTTTGACTTATCTCCAACACTTTCAAAATATTCAATAGCATCTATTCTATTAACGTTCATTTTCTCTATAGATAAATTAAGCTTAGCAACCTCAAGCATTTCATTTTTAAGTAAATTAACTTGATCCTTTGTAATTTTATGACTTGATGAAATATAAATGCCTTTATCCAAAGAGTGTTTAAAAACAAGCTTATTTCCTCTTAAAACCTTTTTAGCAGCATATGCAAGAAGATACAATAATCCATTTACATAAGACCTATTTGCCTCTTTATCTTTAATAGTTAAAAGCTCTATAGAAGCATCTTTATTAATAGGACTAGATAATTCCTTATATTGATTATTAACCTTTGCAAGTATTATAGGTAAATCATATTCTTCTTGAAACTGTTGAGCAATCTCATATAAAGAAGTTCCTTTAGATACATTAATTTTTTTATTATTAATTGTAACAGTAACATTTTCTATCATTATATCCCTCTATTCTCTATATTATCTTAACATAAATTTTCATTTTATACATCATTTATATGTATATTTTTTAACTTTTAACACTATTATAAATATAGGTGAAGAATATGGGATTAATTCCAATGATAGTAGATAAAGAAACAAATGGTGAAAGAAGTTATGATATTTTTTCAAGATTATTAAAAGACAGAATCATACTTCTAAGTGGTGAAATAGATGATGAGTGTGCAAATTCAGTAATAGCACAATTATTATATCTAGACTCATTAAATAATGAAGAAATAAGTTTATATATTAATTCCCCAGGTGGATCAGTAACATCAGGAATGGCAATATATGATACAATGAATTTTGTAAAAAGTGATGTATCAACCATTTGCCTAGGTATGGCAGCATCAATGGGAGCATTCTTACTTTCAAGTGGTAAAAAAGGAAAAAGATATGCGCTTCCAAATAGTGAAATAATGATACATCAACCATTAGGTGGAGCAAAAGGTCAAGCAACTGAGATAAAAATAGCAGCTGAGCAAATTTTAAAAACTAAAGAAAAATTAAACAAAATATTATCAGAAAATACTGGCCAAAATTTAAAAAAAGTAGAGCAAGATACAGAAAGAGATCATTTTTTAGATGCTAATGAAGCCTTAGATTATGGTTTAATTGATAAAATAATTACGCAAAAAAAAGAAAGCTAAATGCTTTCATTTTTAATATACTATTTTTGAACAAATCCAAATACTATAGAATCAGTAACTGTTTGTGCTGCCTCTGGTAATTCAGTTACAGTATCCTTAAGAGTATATCTTACAACAACATCAGTACTTGATCCAGTAGTATTACCCTTAGTTAATGCTATAGCTGGAGAAGTTACGTTATGTGATTCATCAGCTGCTATACTTTCACCACCAATAGTTATTGTTTTAGTAACATATTCATTTTCAGTATTGAAAGAAGAAGTGTAAGTATTTAATTTAGCATCGATTGACCCAAAGTTAGTAATTGTTCCTTTGTATTCAACATAGTCACGAGGAGCTGTTAATGTAAATGAAACAGTAGCAGTAGTTTTAGCAGTATCTAAATACTTAACTCCATCAGCAGTTGCTTCAGGAGTAGTATCAGCAGCATTTCCACCTTTTTCATTTAAAGCAAAACTAGCATAATGAATATCCCATGCAGTTTTTCCAGAAACAGTACCTGTAGCTTTGATATTAATATTTTGTGATAATGCAGCAAAACCTACACCCATGAATATTAATGTTAAACATAATGCAATAATTACAACATTCTTAGTTTTCTTTTCTCCCATCTTTTTCACCTCCTATATAAAAGTTATGAGAGATTTTTTATCGTCCTCATACTATAACAAGTATATAATGAGATTTTTTTAAAGTCAATAATTTTAAATATTTTTTTTATTACTTGTCATTACTACGAAGTCTAGAAGCTATCTCTTTAATTTTTCTAAATCTATGGTTT
This sequence comes from Clostridium sp. CAG:710, assembly GCA_000432595.1. Taxonomy (GTDB): domain Bacteria; phylum Bacillota_I; class Bacilli_A; order RF39; family UBA660; genus CAG-710. Next base: position 18,615 of record HF996839.1, read on the forward strand.
AAGCCTGATTTAGTAATGTTTTTGCCTGTTTCCATACTCATTATTTCACTAAGTTCAAGTAAAGAAGATTCAGGATATTTACACCTGTAATTAGCAGCCTCTAATAATTTTTCGTCTAAAAATTCTTCTCCCAATTTTTCTACAATAAGATTTATATCTTTGATTTGTTCGTTACTTGACATTAAAATCTTATCAGTATTAGCTTGTTCACAATTATTTAATCTATTCGTAATATTTTTTTGTTCTTTTAAAGCTCTAATATTTTCATAATACATAACACCTTGTGAAGCACCAATAAGTTTTAAAAAATCACTTATATCATCAGAATCTTTAATATAAACCATATATTTCTTCTCACGCATTAATATTTTAGCATTTAATTCAAATTCATTAAGAAGTCTTTGAATAAAAACCGCTTCAAACTTATTATCATATAAAAATTCCAAATGATACTGAGAAGTCTTAGGATCATTTATACTTCCTCTTGCATAAAAAGAACCTCTTATATATGCTTTTATCTCATCTAAAGAACCTACTATGTACTCTGAAACAGTCTCTAAATAATTTCCATCTTGATCAATAATAGATAAGTCTTCTAAAATCATTTGTTTTTTTTCTTTTATATAAACATAATAAATATTTTTCTTTGTAAAAAGTTGATTTGATCTATTTTCTATTTCACAATTTACATTATATAAATCCTTAATAAAAGAAAACATTCTCTTAGCAATCTTAATGTTCTCTGTATAAAGTTCTATATAATCATCAAAAATTTTACCATTTGATCTAATAAACGCAGATAACTCTGCGATTTTTTCAGATTGAGTCAAATTTAACATAGATGTTTCATTTTTTATTTCTGAAGTAAATGACATAACCCCAACTCCCCCATTATAAATATCTATATAATAAATATATCATTATAGCAATAACTAAAATACAAATAAGTATTATAGGATAAAACATGGAACTAACAAATGCAGCATCAGTTTTATTATCATTAACTGCCATTGCTCTTCCTATTGGTGTAGAAAAAGAAAGCACATTAGCATGTGAATTACCTTTTCCCCCATTTTTATTTATATTAGCTACATAATTATTTAAATAGTCATATTTTCCCTCAACAATTCCATCATAATATTCCTTGTACTCAGGAATTGTACTAGCTATAAGATGATAGTTATCCTTTATAAAACTTGGATTAGCTCTAGAAATTTTTGCATAGTCATAAAATGAATTAGTACCTGTTTGTAATGAAACATATATACCTAAAGATAAATATGCTAAATCTCTTATATTTTCTTGTTTTTTTTCATCACTAGATGCTTTTATAATATTAGAAAACATAGGATATAATTCATCATAACCATCTTCACTAGTTAAATATATTGAATCAAAATCAAGATTTTGAACATAGTAACCTCTCTTATGCCACTCAAAAAGTTGTTTATCTAAAAGGTATAATTTACTTACAATTTCTGTAGAATCTTTTTCACTATTTAAATAATTAACAAATGACATAGTCTTTCTATTTTCCATACTATCACCATTATAATTATATCATTTAAAAAGCATTAATCAATAAGATTTATAATTTTCCTTCTAAGAGTTTTTTTAATACTTCTAAGATAGTTATCAACATCTTTATATCTAAGATCTAAAAGATTAGCAATTGCAGCATTAGAAAACCCATTAAGTTTTAGTTCATATACAGGCATATACTCATCTTTTAATTCATATTTTAAATCTAAAATATATTTTTCCATTTCTATACTTTCAAATTGAAGTTCAACAGAATCATCATGAGAATACAAGGTATCTTCTACAACAAAACCATTAGTGATTGGTGTATCAAAAGAAACAGCAGATGACAAAATTATGTTTTTCCCTCTAAGCATTTTAGTAATATAACCATTCATTTCACGACTAATACAAAGTTTAGCGAGTGTATAAAACAAGCTTCCAGATTTACCATTAAAGTTTTTAATAGCATTATTAAGTCCATACATTCCTTCTTGAAACAAATCATCATATTCAACTAATGCGCTTTTGTAGTTTTCACAAAGTGTTTTAGCCATCTTATGAATTAAAGGTTTATACTTAGCATAAATCGAGTTATAAACTTCCTCATTATTTTCACCAACTAAATACAACAATTCATAATCATTAACACCCTTATATCTCATAGCATCACCTTATTTTTTTGAACGAATCACCTCATAAATCATAATTCCTGCGGCAACAGATGCGTTCAAACTATTTATTTTTCCATACATAGGGATCTTTGCAATAAAATCACAAGCATCATGAACACTCTTACTAATTCCATTTCCCTCATTTCCAATAACTAAGGCAATCTTTCCAGAATAATCAATTTCTCTATAATCAGTACTATTATCCATATCAGTACCAACTATCCAAAAATTTTCTTTTTTTAATTTATTTATTACTTGTAAAAGATTAGTAACCATAGCAATCTTCATATTCTCTAATGCACCAGCACTAGTTTTCATAACAGTTGCATTAACAGAAACACTTCTATCTTTAGGAATAATTATACCATTTACTCCTGCAGCCTCACATGTTCTAATAATAGCACCTAAATTATGAGGGTCTTCTAAATGATCTAGTATAACAACAAAACTATCAGGATCACTTATCATTTCTTCTACTTCTGAATATGCAAAATCACCTATGTCAAGTATTATACCTTGGTGTGAAAATTTTGCAAATCTAGAAAAATCATTTTTATCCATGATTTCAGGTTTTAATTTACGTTTTTCTATTAATGAAAGTATCTCTTTATCAGAAAAATCTTTCTGAATTATTATTTTCTTAATTTTTTCATCTTTTTTTAAAATTTCTTTTGCGACATTTCTTCCATACACTAACATACTAATCCTCCAAGTTTAATATAATATTCATAATATAATCAATTCTATCTATTTTATTTTCTAAATAAAGGTATCCAATCAATGCTTCCAACGCAGTTGCATGTTTATAGGTTAATATATCACAATTTTTAGGATGTTTACCACTTCTATAATTTCTAGCTCTTCTAACAACATCATTTTCTTGAACAGATAAAACATTTTTATCCACAAGTTCTGTTAAAAACTTAGCTTGTGCTTTGGCACTTACATAATTAATAGATTCTTTTTGAAGATCATTAACATTAGAAATTCCTTTTTTTATTAAGTATTCTCTAATATATCTTTCATAAATAGTATCACCCATATATGCTAAAACCAAAACATTAATTTCTTTAGTACTCATTATATATATCTCCTAGCATCAAATATTGTTTTAATTTTTATTCCTTTAGCTTCTTCCATTTTCTCTTTAATTTGTTCATAATAAGAAACAAAGTCACTAGAAGGTTCAATTTCAGATAAATCAGGTATATATAAAGATGGATTATAAATATCATCAGTAGAAAAAAGATATTTCCTAATAGTCGCATTAACTAATCTAAAATTCTTATTCCAAACTTCATCTTTTGAAGAAACAGAATCAAAGCACCATTCAACTGGATCAGTTATCTCCAACATACCTTTATCATAATTATACATTATATTTCCCTCATGTGAATCAAGAATTCTTATTCTTTCCATAGAAATACCATGAACATTGTCTAAAAGTGTAGAAGCGCTTCTAACAAATTCTGAATAATTTAAACCATTAAAAGTTTCTAAGGTTTCACCATTTATAAAATCAGTAATATAACCTCTAAACTTATTATTAACAATAACTAATTTATTAGGTAAATTAGCTCCTTCGAATCTTAAATTTGTAAATTTGTTAAGTCTATACATATCATATTCATCCATAGAATAATTAAAGTATTTTAAACACTCAGAATCATTAAGTCTATAAACCTTAGAAGTAGTACCCATATCACCGTTTTTTACAAGACTAAGTTTTTTTATATCTGATTTACTCATTTTAACAAGATTTAAATCTTCCATAAACCATACCCCCAAAACATTTAGAAGTATTTTAACAGATTTTTATAATTTTGTAAATTAAAAGAGACTAATTATCTCTATCACTAAACATAACAATTAGTCTCAATATTTGTAATATTGTTGTTAAAACAGATGCAACATAAGTATAGGCAGCTGCTCTTAACATCTTATCACTAGAATTTATTTCATTATTATTTAAAAGATTATACTTTGCAAGTTCATCCTTTGCTCTAGAAGATGCATTGAATTCAACTGGTAATGTTACTATTTGAAACAATAATATAACTATTTCAAGACCAATACCAAACCAAATCAAATCCATTAACCCAAATAAAGCACCAACTAATATTGCAATATATCCACCATAAGATGAAAATCTAACAAGTGGAAACATCATAGATCTAAATCTCATGAAAGAATAGCCTTCTTTATCTTGAATTGCATGTCCAACTTCATGAGCTGCAACAGAAGAACTAGCTATAGTCTTTCCATGAAATATATCAGTAGATAATCTAATAACTTTTCTACCAGGATCATAGTGATCTGTTAAATTACCTCTAACCTCTGTAACATAAATATCTTTTAATCCATTCTCATCAAGTATTTTTCTAGCAACATCAAATCCAGTCAAGCCTTTACTATTTTCTATATTTTTGTATTTTTTATATGATACATTAACATATATTTGTGCTGCTAAGCTTATTATAAAACCTATTATTAATAAAAATTCACCTATTAAATAATTATCCATATTCCTCCTAATTACATAATTTCATATGTAGTTCCTTCTCTAGTATCAATAAGTTTAACTCCTTTTTGAAGTAGCTCATCTCTTATTTCATCAGCTTTGGCATAATTCTTATTCTTTTTTGCTTCATTTCTTTCTTCTATTTTTTTATTAATCATTTCTTCAATCTCAGAACTAACCTCTTTTTCTTCCTCAATAAGTCCCAAAGAAAGAACTTTATCAAAATCATTAACTAAATATAATTTAGTAAAATCAGTTAATTCATCATCTTTTAAAACATCATACAACACAGTTAACATAGAAGAAGTATTTAAATCATTAGATATAGCATCCTTAAATCTATTTTGATAATAATCTAACTTTTCCTCATGTAAATCAGGTGTGTTATCAAGAGCTTTAATTCTATTTTTTAGTTTTTGATAAGCAGTTTGTGCACCATCTAGTGCTTCCCATGTAAATATTAATTGATTACGATAGTGACTATTTAAACAGAAGAATCTGTATGCAAGTGGTGAGTAACCTTTCTCTTCAAGTAGCGAAACAGTTAAAAATTCACCCTTTGATTTACTCATTTTACCATCTTTATCATTTAAATGTTCTCCATGTAGCCAATAATTACACCACTTATGTCCAAAATATGCTTCACTTTGTGCAATTTCATTAGTATGATGCGGAAAAATATTATCAACTCCGCCACAATGGATATCTAAGTATTCTCCTAAGTACTCTGCAGATATTCCAGAACATTCTATATGCCATCCTGGATATCCGACACCCCAAGGTGAATCCCATTTCATATCTTGATTAGCAAACTTAGAAGCGGTAAACCAAAGGCCAAAATCACCAGGATTTCTTTTTGATTTATCCTCTTCAACAGTTTCTCTAACTCCAACCCTTAAATCTTCAGGATTTTTCCCAGACAATTTATAATAATCAGTTGCCTTAGTAATATCAAAATATACATTACCAGAAGAAATATATGCATATCCATCCTCTAACATTTTAGATATCATTTCTATATATTTTGGAATATGAGCACTTGCTTTTTCCACAATAGCTGGTTTATTAATGTTTAATTTAGAAATATCATCAAAAAATGCTTTAGTATAGAAATCAGCTATCTCATAAACAGTTTTTCCTTCTCTTAATGCACCTTTCTCCATTTTATCTTCACCAGTATCACTATCACTAGTCATATGACCAACATCAGTAATATTCATAACTCTAATAACATTATATCCCATATATTCAAGACTTTTTTCTAAAACATCTTCAAATATATATGTTCTTAAATTACCAATATGAGCATAATTATAAACAGTTGGTCCACAAGTATACATCCTAACAATACCTTCCTCATTAGGAGTAAAAACCTCTATTTTTTTTGTTAGTGTGTTATACAATTTCATAAACATCATTCCTTACATTAATATTTTATTTTAAAAGCTAATATTTATTATGATTATTACTACATAATCCCCACTTACTGGTATTATAACATGTTTTTAAAAAATAGTTAATATACGACCTCCATTTAAAGGCAAAAATTTAAATATAATAAAAAAATAGTCAAAAATAATTCAACAATTTTTATTTTTTCATAATTTATAATAGAGGAGGTAAAAATGAATAACGAAATAGAAAAATTAATGCTTATGAAAAAGCTTTGTTATAGAAATTGTTACATGGTAGGTCCTACAGGGCCTACTGGGCCAAGTGGCGGAGCAACCGGACCTACTGGTCCTACTGGCCCTCAAGGTATTCAAGGTGAAGTAGGTGCAACTGGACCTACTGGTCCTACTGGA
>HF996840.1 GCA_000432595.1 Clostridium sp. CAG:710
AAGTAATAGAAAAATTTAAGTAGAAAGGAGAGACAAACATGAAGATATTATTTATATCAGATATACATGGTATTAATATTAATTTAAAAAAAATAGAAAAAGTTATTGAAAAAGAAAAAATAGATAAATTAGTAGTTCTTGGTGATTTATATTATGCCGGTCCTACGTATAATCAAAAGTATGAAGTTAATAGTATGAATGTTAAAGATACATTAACTAAATATTCTGATAAAATTATTTGTTTAAAAGGTAATTGCGATTCAGATGTTGATATTAAAGCAAGTGATTTTCCAATTTGTAATAATTTAGCTTTAATATGTGTAGATGGGCTAGATATTTATTTAACTCATGGTAATGAATATAATTTAGAAAAGAATAGAAAATTTAACAGAAAAGGTATATTGGTATATGGCCATGAACACATACCATATATAAAAAAAGAAAAAGATATGGTATATATCAATGTTGGTTCAATATCTATACCTAAAGAAAACAATAATCCTACATATATGATGTATGAAAATAGAAAATTTACTATTTATGATATAGAAGAAAATATATTTGATAGTATAGAAATATAAAATGGAGGATGTAAATGAATTTAA
>HF996841.1 GCA_000432595.1 Clostridium sp. CAG:710
TTCGGACAAGGAGTAAGTGTTACGCCAATTCACCTTACTGTCTAATAAATGATACCACAAAAATCACTAGAGGAATAAGTAGTAAATATACTAAAAAGTATGATGTTAGGTTTAATTATAATTGTTTTGTAGAAATATAAAATGTTACTTTTAAAATTAAAATACCAAAATAATAATTAGAAAAGTAACATAAATATAATAAATTTTATTTTTTTAGGAATTTTAATTAGTTTTTCCTAAAAAATAAAAATGATTTGTTTTAATCGTTATAGAAAAATGTATATGTAATTTACAAAGTGATTAAAGTGTGATATATTATAGGCGTAAATTATTCAAAGAAAGGAGTGTGATTAAGATGAAGAATTTACAAGTTATAAATAATGCAGAATTAATCACTACTCCTAATTTATTAAACTTTTAGGAATATTCTTTTAGATTATAAAATTAATTCTGCATTATGCAGAATTTTTTCGTTAGGAGGATATTAAAATGATAATGAAATTAAATATTAATGATAGAGCAGCACTAGCTATCAAGAATAATACTAAAAGAGTAGAGATTAGAGCAAATAAAGAAAATAGTGAACATGATTATAGCAAGTTAAAACAAAACGATATTATAGAATTTACTAGTAATAATTTAGGTGTATTTTATGTTAAAGTTAAAGAGGTAAATCATTATGATTCATTAGAAGAACTTTTTACTTTAGAAGGAACTAGATATACAACTTCATCTACTAATGATAAAGAAGAAGCAATTAGAAATGTTAGTAAACTTGATGGATATGAAGATGCCATTAAGAAAAATGGTGTATACGCTATTCATATAGAATATTTATATAGTGAAAATACTGCTCGGGAAGAATTATATGAAAAGGCAAAGAGTGTTAGAAATCCAAGAGATGTATCAGGTATGATTAGTGCAGGACAGGTTGGTGCAGCAATATTAACTAAAAATCATAATATTTATACTGGAGTATGTATTGATACTGCATCAACACTTGGTATGTGTGGAGAGCGAAATGCTATT
>HF996842.1 GCA_000432595.1 Clostridium sp. CAG:710
TACTGTATATTCTAACATATCACCTGGTGCTATGGTCTCTGTTTGAAATGAGGCACTTAAATTTTCATATTTATGACTATTATCTTTAGCTAGACCTGTTTTTCTTGATAATTGTATATTAGTAATTCTTACGTCCCATTCTCCTTGCATTTTAGCGGTTCCACCTATTGTTAATCTTTGAGATACGACTGCATATCCTACTGCCATCAACAATAATACAAAACAAAGAACTATAATCATTATATTTTTCTTCTTTTTTCTCTTCATAATAACACCCATACTGATTTTATTATTTACTACTATAATGAGTATAACCTCTCTTTTAATTGTTTTCAAGAGATAAGTTACTACTAGGTCATACTTTACCAAAATTAAAGAAGTTTTGGTTCACTTAAAAACCAATGCATAAGCATTGGTTAAATAATATTATTCTATATTAAATCGTCTATTTTACCATAAATATCTTTTTTAAAGAAATTATAAGTACAGTTTAATACTATATAAGTAGGAAGTGCTATTACTATACCAAGTACTCCTAGTAATGCTCCTCCAACAAATACAGAGAATATTGACCATATTGGATTTATATTGTTTGTTTTTCCATAAACTTTTGGTGATATTATATATCCATCTATATTAGGGAATACTAAACAAATTATCATAGTCGCTATAAAAAGTTTTGGAGATACAACAGATGCAAGTATAACCGCAATTATGTTAGTCGCAAGTCCACCAAAATATGGAATTACGGTAGTTAATGAAGCAAGTATACCAAGTAATAACCAGTTTGGATGTCCAACTATTCCAAATAAGAATGAATACTCAAAAAGTTGTATAACCATAAATATTACTAATCCTTGTAGATAGTTACCAAGTTCATTATCAACACATTTTACATAATCAAATGCTCTAGGATTAATTCTTTTTAATATTGTTTTTGCCCTAATTCTTATTTTATCCATATCAACTAGTAAATAGATAGATACTATTATTATTATAATTGTCTTTGTAAGTACATCAACTGATTTAGAGACAAAATCGATTGTTCCTGTTGAAATATACTCTCCAACGTTTGAAATCAGCTTATTAAGAGTTCCATTAATTGTATCTTCAAATCCGCCTAAATTTATTTCAAATTTTGTAGATAAATCTGTTGCTACTTGCCCAATCATTTTGGATAATGAAATAAGCTGTTCATATATTAGAGGAATTGTAACAGAGAAGAGTGCAACTATAACAACAAGTATTAATATAACTACTACCCCAACTGCTATACCTTTTCTAACTCCTTTTTGTTCTAATTTTCTAACACATGGATAAAGTGAGTATGCAATCGCAAATGAAATAATAAATGGTATTAAAATCGATATAATTTTGCCTACTATTCCACTCCAATATTCAAATGTTTTAAACCCTAAAAATAGTATTACTACTAGCATAAGTATATTAAGTAGTTTATAATTTAATTTATTTTTAAACATATTATTCCCTCTCTAACATTATTGTAACAGGTCCATCATTTTTAATATCAACCAACATATCAGCGCCAAACTTACCTGTTTCTACACATATGTATCTACTTAGTTTATTATTAAATTCTTCATATAGTGAAATTGCTTTTTCGCCATTTAATGCATTAATATAACTAGGCCTATTTCCTTTTTTAGAGTTTGCATAAAGCGTAAACTGTGAAATAGATAATATACTTCCACCTACATCTAATATACTTTTATTCATAACTCCGTTAGAATCATCATAAATTCTAAGATTTAGTACTTTATTTACCATATAATCAATTGTATCTGAATTATCACCTTCGGTAAATCCAACTAGTAATACTGCGCCTTTATCTATTCTTCCTATTACTTCATTATCAACTGTAACCGATGATGATAATGCCCTTTGTACAAGTACTCTCATTTTATAACCCTCACTACATTTTTTATATATTTTATATTTGATATATCATTCATAAATTTAGATAGTTTTGTTAAATTTTCTACATATATATCTATTTGGAAAGTAATGCCATCCATTCTGTTTATAGTTTTAATACTATCAATATTTACTCCAAGTGGAATAGCTTTTTGAGTAATATCCATCATAGCTTTATCGCTCGTTTCACTATAGACAATTAAACTAGTTAAAAATTTACCTGAAGTTGTATTATTCCATTTTACGTTGATCATTCGGCTATCTAAAAATTCCAAATTATGGCAACTTTTTCTATGTACACTTATACCATTACCTTTAGTAATATATCCGACAATTTCGTCTCCTGGTATTGGACTACAGCAATTAGCAATATTAACTTTTACTTTATCTATTCCTTCTACAATTATATTATTATCTATTGTAGCAATAGGATGTTTAATTTTAACTTCTTCTTTTGGTTGCTCTTTTTTATTTAATAAGTTAACTACATAACTTGCACTAAATTTACCATTACCAATTGATAAGTATAGTTCATCTAAATCAATAAGCTTTAATTCTGACAATAATATATTAAGATTTTCTTCACTTAAAAATTCACTAAATACTATTTTTTGTTTACGCATTTCTTTTTCAAGTGAATCCTTACCTCTTTCTATATATCTATCTCTTTCACTTTTAGTAAAAAATGCTTTTATTTTATTCTTAGCTTGAGTAGATGCAACTATATTTAGCCATTCTTTCGAAGGACCTGGAGAATTTTTATTAGTTATAATTTTTACTATATCATTATTTTTAAGTTCTGAATTAAGTGGAACCATATTGTTGTTTACAATGGCCCCAACTGTTGTTTCACCAACTCTAGTATGAACTCTATAAGCAAAATCTATTGGAGTTGAACCTTTTGGAAGTTCAAATATATCTCCTTTTGGTGTAAAAACATATATATTATTATTAAGTATTTCATTTTTAACACTATTTACAAAATCTTCACTACTCATTTTTTCTTCGTTTAATTCTATAATTGATTTAAAAAATTGTAGTTTTGCCTCGGTAGAAGTTCTAACCCCTTCTGTTAGTGTCTTATGTTCTTTATATGCCCAGTGAGAAGCAACACCGTTTTCTGCAATTTCATCCATCTCATGAGTTCTTATCTGAATTTCAAAAAGGTAACCATCTATACCAAATACTGTTGTGTGTAATGATTGATACCCATTTGGTTTAGGCATTGCAACATAATCTTTAAATCTTTTAGGAATAGGTCTATATTTAGAATGTATAATTCCAAGTGCCTGATAACATTCTTGTTCTGTATCAACCAGTACTCTTAAAGCAAGTAAATCATATATATCACTAAACTTTCTACCTTTTTCTAGCTTTTTATAAATACTATAAATGCTTTTACTTCTTCCTTTTATTTCGTGTGGTATATCATGCTCTTTTAATAGATTTGTAACTGATTCAAGCATATCCCCGACTACTTTATCTCTTTCTAATTTTGTATTATTTAATTTTTCAGCTATGTCATAGAAAACATCAGGTTTTAAATATCTTAATGATAAATCTTCAAGTTCACTTTTTAATTTATGAATACCTAAATGGTGGGCAATTGGAGTTAAAATTTCCAAGGTTTCTTTAGCTATATGTTTCTGTTTTGCCTCAGGGAGTGCCCATAGTGTTCTCATGTTATGAAGTCTATCAGATAATTTAATAATAATAACTCTAACGTCTTCACTCATACCTACAATTATCTTTTTATAGTATTCTATTAAAGCCTCATTTTCTGTAGAAAAATGAATTTTACTTATTTTTGTTACTCCATAAACAAGTTCGGCAATCTCATCTCCAAAAGTCTCTATAATTTCTTCTTTTGAAGTATCACAATCTTCTATAACATCATGTAAAAGCCCAGCACAAATACTTGGAGTATCAGCATAGACTGTAGTAAGTATAATTGCAGTAGCAAGAGGATGACTAATGTATTCTTCTCCACTCTTGCGATACTGTCCTTGATGTTTTTCTTTTGCATACTCGTATACTTCTCTTATTTTATTTAAATCATCTTTATCAGTTATATAGCTACTTGCTTTTTCTATTAGTGTTTCAATAGTTGCATTATTTAAACTCTTTGTCATTTTAACACCTCGCGTTTATTATATTATCTCAACATCATAGTTTGCTTCCCTTTTCATCTTTTTCATTTCATTCTTAACATAATTATCAATTACAGAATTTTCAGTATTTAGAATATCATCAACTACATCAGATAGCAATAGTCCTTTGTCTTTTTTCCAACGAAGTTCAACAAGACAGTTCCAAATATCTTCTTCTTTTATATAATTAATATCATCCTTTTTTAATTCTTTTACTTTACTTTTAAGTGCCGGATAAACTCTTTTATATAATTCTTCAATACTAGTGAAATTTATATCCATAGTTAGCCTCCTATTTATTATATATTCTATTTACATGTTCCGTAACTGGCTTAAAAGTCTTTCTGTGTTCTTTTAATATTCCATATTTTGAAATTGCTTCTATATGATCTTTAGTTGGATAGCCTTTATTTTTAGCAAATTTATACATAGGATATTTTTTATCTAATTCATACATCATTCTATCTCTTGTTACTTTTGCTATAACGCTAGCTGCGGAAATAGTAATGCTTTTTAAATCACCTTTTATGATTGATGTGGATGGGACATCTAATTTATCTAGTTTCATGGCATCTATTAAAATATAATCTGGTTTCACACTCATATTATCAACTGCTTGATACATAGCAAGTTTAGTAGCTTCATATATGTTAACCTTATCTATTACATCTTCATCCATTATACCAATTCCAACTGAGATTGCTTTTTCCATGATAATATCATAAAACATATCACGTTTTTTTTCACTTAGTTTCTTAGAATCGGTTAATCCATCTAATGCAAAATCTTCTGGAAGTATGACACAAGCGGTAACAACAGGACCAACAAGTGGCCCTCTACCAACCTCATCTATTCCACCAATTAATTTATATCCTTTACTGTATAATTCATTTTCATATTGCCTATTATCTATCTCGTTATTTTTCATAATCTCCTACTTCAATCTTTGATAAAATTTCTTCGTTACCATATATTGTAACTTTACTATATTTTAATAAATTATAATTATATAATGTCTCATTAGTTATACTGTTTATTAACATATTATATATTTTTTCTATGTCTTTAATACCTAATACTAGCTTATTAGAGTAAATTAAATTAATTTTATTATTTTTTGTAGCTATAGTTTGTAATGAAATTGAGGTATTTGAAGTTGTTGTTTCAATCAATATTTCATCACCTAAACTATTATCTATTTCTTTTGTTATTGCTACGTTCTCATTATATTTTGCTTTAAGTGCTTTATAAGTTTTACTTTTATCAGTTCTTAAACTTACTTGTTCAGTTGTTGTAGTAAAATTGCTAGGTAGTGAATCAACATATTTATATCTAGCTAGTTCAAAATTAATACAAATAATTCCAATAATAAATACTATAAGGCCTCCAAGGGCAATATTTACATATTTTTTTGAACCTTTTTTTAATGTCATAACATCTAAAATTAATAAAACCGCAGTTCCTAATATAATAGAAAATCCAATTAAGATTAAGAATGTACTAAATAAGTAATAGCCATGTGTAACAAGTGCAATATTCATACCAATCATAATCATAATGGCAAATATAATTAAAACAAGTGGTACTGCCGCTATAATAGAACAAATCCTTACGACTTTAATTATAGGTAAAAATATATTCTTTTTAAGCCTTGTGTCTTTTCTTCTGTTTTCTTCAATTAGATTCAATTCTTTATCTTCTAATATAGAAGAAAGAACTTTTGATATAACTGTCAAGCAAAATATTAAATATGATAAATCAAGCATAAAAGCCCAAGCAAATGATAGAAATGCTCTTAGTGAAGCTCCTACTTTATAAATCAACATAACCCCTATTTCTTTAACTAATGAAAATGGAATACTTAAAACAGCAAGAACTATTATAGTAACCACTATTTTAGTAGCAATTAAAACAGAATCCTTTTTATTTTTATTTGCTGCTAAACGCCCTGCTTTTTTCAAAAAATTAGTAACTTTTTCTGACAAGTAGTCAATTAAATTAATTAAAGACATTTTATTATTCTCTTTCATAACAATCCTCCATATTATGATTATAACATAAAAATCAATCTAAAAAACAAAAAAATAGATTAATTATAATCTATCTAATGTTACAGGGCCTATTAAACCCTCTTTTAAATCTCTAATTATTATGGAGTAAACCTTGTCATAGTCAATTTCTCCACCGCTTATTTTTGCACCTCTTCTGTTGCCAATTTCTTCTAATGTTGCAATTATGTCATCAGATACTGTTGTTATTCCATATCTTTTTTCTAAATAATTAGGATAAAGTTCATTTAGTTTGTGTAGTATGTAAATGCTTAAATCTTGTAAGTCAACAACTTCTTCTTTAACTGATGAGAGTGCCGCAAGGTTGTATGCATGTTCTTGATTTTCTAGTTTTGGCCACAAAATACCTGGTGTATCCAAAAGTTCGATGTTAGAACCTACTCTTATCCAGCTTAGTTGTTTAGTAACTCCTGGCTTATTTCCTGTAACTGTTTTTTTCTTTCCAACTAATCTGTTTATCAATGTACTTTTTCCTACATTTGGAGCTCCAATTACAAGTGCTCTTACACTTTGTTTAGGCTTAAGGCCTTTTTTCTTTCTTTCGACATTTATGATATCACTAACTTTAGATGTTTCTTTAATTATTAAATTAACATTTGTATTTTTGATAAGGTCAACGGGGACAACATTATATCCTTTTTCTTTATAATATTTGATTATTTTATCGGTTTGACTTTTATCACACATATCATATTTTGTCATTATTAATATTCTGGGTTTGTTTTTAATAATATCATCTATATCAATAACTTTAGATGATATAGGCATCCTAGCATCAACCACTTCATATACAACATCAATTAAAGGTAATTTTTCCTTTATTTCCCTTTTAGTTTTTGCCATATGACCTGGATACCACGAAATGGGGACTTTTGAAAAACTTTTTTGACTATCATTATTTTTCTTTTCTGCTCTGATTTTTCTTTTTTGGTACATATCCATTTTAATCACTTCTTTCTATTCTATCATTTAAAAAAATACTTAAAAGTATTTGCTTTTCGTTTTTAACTTGGAAGTATTATATCATAGTTTTGTTTATTTATAAAGTCAAGAGCCTCAAAATACTTATCTTCATATTTGAATATT
>HF996843.1 GCA_000432595.1 Clostridium sp. CAG:710
ATCATTTGTCCTAAATTTTTGAGGCACTTCTAAATCATTATAATGTTCATAATAAATTTTCGCATATTCATACATCTCTTCCCATGGCGTTAACAATCTCTCTTTTATATCTTCCAACATTTCATAAAAGTCTTGATCTTCCATTTCTATATCAAATGATACATCTTTTATTTTTATTTCTCTTGGGTTTGTTTCTACTTTTCTATTTTGTGCTTCTCTTACTCTATTTTTTAAGTTGTTTTCTAATTCTTTTATATATCTAAAATTGTTACTTAAATCTATTATTGTTGGTGCGATTAGTCTTTCTATTAAGTCTTCTTTTGTGTAATTCTCTTTTATCTCTATTTGCCTACTTTTGCACATTTCTTCTAATTCTTTTTTTGAATATTGTGCCAACTGTTCAAACTTTTCCTTCACATCTCCTCTAACAGCTAGTCCTCTTCCTATTTGTTCAAAAAACACTATATCTGAACTTGTTGCTCTTCCTAGTATTACTCCATCTACATTAGGAGCATGTATTCCTTCATTATATTGATTTATTGCAAACATTACACGTAATTTATCTTTTGCATCTTCCCCTTCTGTTGTCTTATCTTCATAAAATGCTTCTCTATTTTTAATACCTTCTTTTCCCATTTGACTAGTTGATGTATAAAACTCTATATTATCTTCTTCTGTAATTTGTTTAAACCAATTCATTGCCTGAGCTTTAATAGCTTCTATATCATTTACTCCTGTTTCTGAATATGGGGGACAAAAATAAATATATTTTCCATTTGGTTTTATGTTCTTTGATATTACTTTTGGAATACTTTTTGCTTCATGTATTCTTTCTTTTGCCGCTAATAACATATCCTTATATTTCTTACATTCTTCTTTTGATAATAAACTTTTATCTAGCCGATTTTCTACATCTTCTATATCTTCCATAGTTATATATGAACTTTTATATACTGGTATTGGCAATATTCCATCCATCATTGCATCACATAAATCATATCTACTTACTATCTTATTTGAAAATAATTCATTTGTATTTGGATTCGCCATATCTCTTTCATATGGTGTATTTCTATCTCTTACTGTGTATGCGGTCATTCCAAATATTTTAATGTCTTCATGTGTTTCTATCATTGCCTTTACTTGAGCTCCCCAGATTGGCGCACCCATATGATGAAATTCATCTATTATTAACATATCACATTCTATTTTTTTTAATTCTTCTTTACTTAATGACACTAAACTTTGATATGTTCTAAGTTCTAAATTCGGAAAATCTCTTTTAAAATCTAAGTTTGGATTGTTACTTATTATTTTTTCTATGTGCTCTATTATTCCATTTGAAGGTACTATATATACAATTTTTTTATCTTTATTATCATAAGCAAGTTGAAGGGCATTATATGACTTTCCTGTTCCTGTGGCGTGAACTATTCCAACAACATTTTCTCCTGATTCATATGCTTTTTTTACCTCTTTATAACACTTGACATTATGCTCATACAATCCTACTGTTTGAAATTCATCTTTATTCATCTTCTTCACCGCCATATGCGACTATATCCACAAAATCATGTCCATCTATTGTTTGTTCTATTATCAATACCCTATCATCTTTTCTTATTTCTACATTTGATTCTGTTTGTTCTTCTTCTACCTCTTTTATTCCTTCTTCTGTTAATACCTTAAATCCTATATTCGTTCTATCCATTACATCTAATAGGTTTCCGTTTTTATATTCTTCTGGAATATACACCTCTATTACTTTTCCTTTTATTCTTTTCATTTCCTCTTCCCCCATTTGGCTTCATATATTAACATATTTTTCTTATTTTTTCAACTAAAAAGACACCTTTTGGTGTCTTAATAAATTTATTCTTGCTCCTGCCATAAAGCTTTAAGAGTAATATCACTTGTAATTTTAGTATTAAAGTCAAACTTTTTACCATTCAACTGCCACTCCACAAATCTATATCCTTCTTTTGTTGGTACCGCAGGAACATTTATCTTATTTCCCTCAACAATAGTTTGTGTTGGAACCTTACTACCACCATCACCAGTATCAAACGCGATTGAAATTGTCTTAAGTGCTCTATATTTTGCCACTAAAGTTATATCACTACTTACCTTTGTATTGAAATCATAATTTTTACCATTTAGTTGCCATGCTTCAAAAACATAACCAGTTTTTGTTGGATTAGCAGGCTTAGTAACTAATTTACCTTCTTCAACAGTTTGAGGATTTACTTTAGTTCCTCCACCACTATTAAATGTTATATTAAATGATTTTGTATTAGATTTCCATACTGCTTTAAGTGTAATATTACTAACAACATTAGCGCTAAAGTCATATTTTTTACCATTCAACTGCCACTCTACAAAAGTATAACCTTTTTTAGTAGGCGTTGTAGGAATTTCTACCTTACCATCTTTTACAACAGTTTGACTATTTATTTTAGTTCCACCATCACTATCAAATGTAACTAAAAACTTATCTTCAGTATCATCATCCTTTTCCCAGATAGCTTTTAGAGTTATATCAGAAACTACTGGTACATTAAAATCATATTTCTTACCATTTAATTGCCATTCTTTTAAAGAGTAACCCTTCTTTGTAAAACCAGTTGGCTCAGTTAAAATACCACCTTTTTTAACTATAACTGGATCAACAAAACTTCCACCATCAGTATCAAAAGTAACCTTAAATCCATCACCATCATCTATACCGGCAGTCCATTTAGCAATCAAAGTTATATCACTACTTACTTTTGTATTAAAATCAAACAACTTATCATTATGATACCATCCAATAAATGTAGAACCTTCCTTCACAGGATCATCAGGTCTTTTTACATAACTTCCAGATTTAACTTTTTCACTTTTAACAGGAGTTATACCAGTAAATTTAACTGTATACTCCACTACTCTAGTAGATAAAACTACACCAGTTATAATCATTATTAATGAAAGGACTAATATACCTATACCAATTTTCTTTTTCATATTTATTTCTCCCTATTATTCTTATAATAATTATTTTAACATATTAATAATTATAGGTAAAGTATCAATAAGCTTAGGATTATATTTTGTTCCTGATTTTTTATTTGCTAACTCTATAATTTTATTATCATCTATACCAGGATTCTTACTTTGTATATCATACACCCAAATTGCAAGAGCTAAACATTGTGAATAAATCGGAATATTATCACCACTTATTCCATTAGGATATCCACTACCATCATAATTCTCATAATAATTAAATAGCAAATTAGTAGAAAGTTTAACAAGTTCATTATCCATATTTTGTGATAAGTAATTCTTAGCTATATAACTTGCATATACAGGATGCTTCTTTATAAGTTCAATCTCATCTTTAGTATAATAACCATTCTTACCCATTTCCTTAGGCAAAATGTATATACCAACATTGTATAAAATAGATGCATCTAATAATTTAGAAACAATATAATCTTCCAACTTATATTCAGGATAATCCATAATTACTTGTTTTAATATTATCTCAAAGTACTCTCTTACTTTTAATATACTTTTATTATTATCACTCTTGTAAGAATCAACAACCCTATTTATTATCTCTAAGAGTTCAGTATGTTGTGACAAAACCATACTATTTAAAGAAGAACTAGTCATATAAAGATTAATCAAATTCTTAGTTCTATATTTAATAATTTCCAAATTAAATGGTTTTTCTAATAAATCTGCAATATTATATTGATATACCTTTTGTCTAGTAGCCTTGTCCTCAGCGCCACTAATAGTAATTACTGGTATTTTAGATAATACATTTTTTTCTTTTAAATATTCCAAAACCCCAAACCCATCAACAACAGGCATTAATATATCCAAAAATATACCTACTATATTTGCAAATCCGACTTCTTCAAATTTATCAATTGCTTCTTGTCCATTGGTAGCCATTAATATATCATATTCATCTTTAAAAGTCTTCTTTATTAAACTCCTAGTAATAGCATCATCATCAATTATAATTAAACTTTGTTTTACTCTATTAACTTGAGAAATCATATCATTTTGAACTTGTTTATCAAATTCAGGAAACTCATTAATTAGTTGCCCTAAAAGAGTTTTAATATAATCTGAGGTTTTTTCATTTAAACTAACATCAAGAGCGTTATAAAGTTTAAATATTACATCAGAAACTTTAAATGACATACCACTAAGTCTAGATTTTAATTGTTCAAATTCAGCATTATCCTCATTCTTTTCGTTTTTAAATGATGCTGATATAACTAATTTATTATCATCTGCGGTAAATATTTTAGAAAAATTAGTATACTTAACAAATCCATCATTATCTTTAGCTCTATAGTCAAAAATAATCTTACCGTTATTTTTTTCTATATTTTGAATAGATAAGTTATCAAAATAGTTATTAACATCATCAGGATGTATTAATGGTGTCATACTCTGCATAAAATCAAAAAATGTAGATGTAGTAACTACTTCACCATTACTAAACGAATAAACCTTATCACTAACAACATCAATAACATATACGTATTGAAATATTTTTAAAATTTCAGAACCAATAACATTATTCATCATTAACTCTCCAAATATGTATTTATAATTTGTTTCCACTTATCCTTAGCTTGTATTAAATCACTAAAATGTTCATTTACATAGTTAACATCATTTTCTTTACTCTTCATTTCATGATCATATGCAATTTGTGCAAAAGGTACTATTCCAAGTGTTCTACAATTACTTTTAAGTGCATGAACTGCAATTGCGTAATTAGGCATATCCGAATTATTTTTAAAATTCTCTAATTCAACAAGTTGTCCATCCATTCCATCATAGAAGTCTTTAATTATCTCATCAAAAGTTTCCATATCACCTAAATAAGATAATGCTGCATCAATATCTACTCCATTACTTTTTAAAAATTCTACTTTGTTATTCATAGTTTTTATCCCTCTTTCCAAAATATTTGTTAATTAATTTATTTAATTCACTTGTACTTATCGGTTTAGATAAATACTCATCAAATCCTTCATTAATATACATTTCTCTCATTCCAGTAATAGCATTAGCAGTTAATGCAACTACAGGTGGGATTGTGTATCCATCAAGTTTCTTTAATATATGAAGAACTTCTATTCCATCCATGCCAGGCATCATATGATCTAAGAAAATTATATCATACTTATCACCTTTTTTAATAGAATCCACACATTCCTTACCACTACTCATACTAGTAATTGTAAATTTATAAGGTTGAAGAAGTTTTTCAGCAACTTTTAAATTTAATTTATTATCATCAACAAGTAAAACATGATAATTAGAGCAATCTATATATTCTAATTCGTTACCCTTTTCTCTTTTTTCTAGTATATTTCCTAGTTTTTCATGATTACCAATCTTTTGTATAATATCAACATAGAAAGTTGTGCCAGCCCCATACTCACTTTCAAACCAAATCTTTCCATCTAAAAGTGTTACAAGCCTTTTAGTAATTGCAAGTCCAAGTCCAGTTCCCTCTATTTCATTATCAGTAGCGCTATCAAGCCTTGCAAACTTTTCAAATAATTTACCAAAGTCTTCTTTTTTAATCCCATATCCAGTATCTGATATTTTAAAATGAAGAAGTGCATTATTACCAAGTATTTCGTGCTTAACATCTAATTCAATCTTACCCACTTCAGTATATTTAACAGAATTACTAAGTATATTTAGAAGAATTTGAAATACTTTTGTTTTATCACCAATCAGTTCTGCAGGAATATTAGGATCAACATCAGTAACAAACTTAATTTCATCTTTATTTATTCTAGCCTCAATAATACTAGAAAGTTCTAATATTATGCTACCTAAGCTATATGGTTTATTCTCTATTCTTTCCTCTCCAGTTTCAATTTTAGATATATCAAGTATATTGTTTATTATCTCCAAAAGATTAGTTCCTGCCATATATATATGACCGACATCTTTTTTCGCAGTTTCAATATCAAATTTAGCCTCATTCATTATTCCTTCACTGAATCCAATAATTGCATTCATAGGAGTTCTAATTTCATGTGACATATTAGATAAAAAGTCTGATTTAGCTTTATTTGAATCCTCAGCTTTTTTCTTTGCTTCTTCCAATTCTCTAATTAAATAAAGATCAGGATTTTCAAATATAAAATATAAGATATACATATCAAGTACAAAACTAGAAGTAATTATTAATAACTGTGGAAACATAAGCTGTACTACCATAGATAAAGCTGTTTGTATTATTCCTATTATAAGAGGCATTTTGTTCCCCTTAATTAATCTTCCTTTTTTCCTAACAACACCAATTGAAAATATAACAACCGCAAATATTCCAACTATATATAAATAATATAATGCAGGGCCAGAAATATAGGCATACTCTTCAGTAATAACATTATTAAACTTGAAAAACATAGAAGAAACAATTGCTACTAAATAAACAATAAATATATATAGTATAGATTTATTGCCTTTTATATATTTAACAAAATCTTTCTCTTCATATAAATAACCAATTGAAGTAATATAATAGCAACAACTAATTATCCATGATATAGTTAGAAGTCCATTAATTCTAACCATATTCTTAGAAAGTATAGTATTTGCTCCATCAGTATATAAAATAACCACCGCGGATATTTCACTCGCTATAACAAAAACAAGAAGAACAAGAAGTATTTTAAAGAACTTATTATCAATACCAGTCTGCTTAGATTTATAAAAATATACTCCAAGTAGTAATAAAGCAAATAAAAATCCACCAATAGATACAAGTATAGATCCTAACATATTACTACTCCCCCTTATCCTTCTTAAAATATTTTTGCAACAATTTATTAAGTGTCTTTATATTAATAGGTTTAGATATATAATCATCGAACCCCTCTTTTAAATACTTTTCTTCCACTTCAGTTACAACATTTGCAGTCATTGCTACTACAGGAATTTTATTTCCCATCTTTTTGAGAATTTTAATAGTACCAATGCCATCTAAATTAGGCATTAAATGATCAAGAAAAATCAAATCATATTTATTACCATCTTTTATCTTTGAAATACATTCTTCGCCACTAGTAGCTTCTTCTATTTGAAGATTATATGAAGAAAGTAATCTAGATGCAACTTTTAAATTCATTTTATTATCATCGACAATCAAAACTTTATAATTTGAACAATCAAAATAAAAATTTTCTTTATGAGTAAGACTATATTCATCTGTAATAGAAACATTTCCAAGCTTACTCTTATCTACTACTTCTTGTGTTAGTGTTATATAAAAAGTTGTTCCTATTCCATATTCACTTTCAAACTTAATATCTCCCCCTAGCATTTGAACTAAATCTTTTACAACAACAAGGCCAAGTCCAACACCACTAGCATTTTCTTCCATAGCAATTGTTGAAGAGAAAACATTAAATATCTTATTAAAATCTTCACTTTTAATTCCAAGACCAGTATCAGATATTTTAAAAGTCAAATTAGCCTTATTATCCTTTACATTAGATTTTATAGATAGTTTAATCACACCAGCTTTAGTATGTTGTGCAGAATTATTTAAAATATTAGAAAGTATTCTATATATTTTTACCTTATCTCCAAACATCTTAGTTGGTATATTAGGATCAACATCAACTACATATTTAACATCATCAGTATTAATTCTAGAATAGATAAAACTATTTAATTCAAAAAGTATATCTTTAATAGAATATTCAACATTATCAATCTTTTCCTTACCAGAATCTATTCTAGATAAATCAAGTATATTGTTAATTATCTCAAGAAGCGTATTAGCAGCCTTATCAATACTCTCTATATCTTTTTTCATAGAGGCTTCTTGTAAATCTTTTGTATTTAATAAAGATTCACTAAATCCCATTATTGTATTCATAGGAGTTCTAATCTCATGAGACATCTTAGATAAAAATGCCGTTTTTGCTCTATCAGCTTCTTCAGCTTCGCGTTTAGCAACCTCAAGTTCAGAAACAAGTTTAATATCTTGACTTTCTAAAGTAAAATACATAGATGTCATACAAAATGCAAACAAATATGATAAATCATTTATATCAGCATATAGATATTGTACAATTGACATAATTGAATAAAATATCAAAAATAATATTACAGGAACCCTTTTAACTGCATTATCACGACTTATATCTTTCAAAAGCACAAAAAGCATATATACGCCAACAAACACAAATATGACATACAATGAATAAACTGCGGGTCCCCCAATAACATAAAATTGATTATCAGAACCAGACGTAAATTTAATTTCTAAGAAACATGAAATTAAAAACATAATGGTTGCGAAAACAATAAGCATAAGCATTTTCTTTTCCTGAAAAAAATCAAGGGGATTATCATACTTTTTATCAACAGAC
This sequence comes from Clostridium sp. CAG:710, assembly GCA_000432595.1. Taxonomy (GTDB): domain Bacteria; phylum Bacillota_I; class Bacilli_A; order RF39; family UBA660; genus CAG-710. The sequence goes on from HF996843.1 coordinate 8,418, forward strand.
AAACTCTTAACATATCCAATGATAACAACAAACCAAACAACATCACCTAAAATATATAATCTACACAAAAACTCATTTATTATAGGGATCTTATCTCTAATTGACATAGTATAAACACAAACAAGTTCTAACACTAACAAAACCATTGTAGTAATAAGTAAAAATCTATAAATACTATTTTCAAGACTCTTATATTTTTTCTTTGTAAAATATATAGCTGCAATAAAAGTAATAAATACCATTCCAGATAAAGTTAAACCAATACTATTAAGCACAATCGACACCTACCTTATTCTATACTAGAATAATTGTATCAAATTTCTATTAAAAAGTCTTTAATTTTAATTAAAAAGTAATAAATAATTTATTAAAAAAGATGAAACAAAGTTTCATCTTTACTAAGTATTATTATTCATCATCGTCATCAAAGAAATCATCAAAGAATCTATCTTCTCTAACTTCTTCATCAAGAGATATAGTAGGAACATCCTTCTTAACAGGTTCATCTTTTGGTTTAACCTCTTCTTTTACGACTTTAGGTTCAACTCTAGGTTTCTCTTCTTCAATCCTAGAAGGTTGTCTTAATTTTTCATTGATTCTTTCTTCTAATTTATTAATATCCATTGTAGATGATGTAGCCTTTTCCTTTTCAGGTTTAACTGGTTTTACATCTTTAACTGGCTTATTAGCTTCAGCTTTTTCTTCTTCCTCTAAAGCAGCAATTTTAGCATCTATTTTCTTAACTAAATCATCAATGTTAATTCCACCATTAGAGCCACCTGTTGGCCTAGATTGAGGCATTGGTCTATCTTGTTGACCAAACATAGGAGGCATACCAGGGAATCCAGCACCAAATCCCCCTCCAACAGGCATCCCACTATCAGACATCATACTCTTAAGCTTTTCTTGTCTTCTAGTATTTACATAATCCTTAATATTAAATACCTTAACTTCTCTCTTTTCTCTTTCGGGATAAGTGGCTTTTGGATAAGATTTACCAAATTTAGCCTTCATTTTAAAATACGGAGTAAATTTAGTTTTAAATGGTTGCATACGAATTCTAAGTATAATAACCTCAAATTGTTTCATACGTTGTAGGTCTGAAACAGTAACAAGTGGTGTTGAAGCAGTTTTATCATCTTTTTTAGACTTAACTTCACCACACATCTTACTAATTTCTTCCAAAGCTTTTAACTCAGTAGTAATAAGATAAATTATATTACCACAGTTACCACGAATTGTTTCAGCATTTTCTTTACCATAAACTTGATCAAGTTGTGCAAAGTTCTGGATAATCATAGTAAATCTAATACGTCTAGAACGCGCTGCAGTAATCATAGTAGTAATATCTTTTAAAGGTGGCATATTTGCAAACTCATCTAGCAAGAAATTAGTTCTTACAGGAAGTTTACCACCATGTTTCTGAGCAACTGAAATTAATGTTTCATAACATTGTTTCAATAATATAGTAACTAAAGAATGGTAAGTTTTCTTCTCATCTTGAATAACTATAAATAATGCAGTTGGTTTTTCACCAATTTCTTCAAGATTTACATCATTATATGCAAGCATCTCAGATAAATTTTCACGAGAAGCAAATAACTTTATCTTTTGCTTAAATACTGCAATAATAGAACCTTTTGTTTCATTAGGAGCCATTATTGTACCTGAAGCATTAACATATGCAGGAGATGCAGGATCCTTAAAACTAAAATATTCTTTAGCATATGTAGAACCGCCACATTTTTCTTCTCCTACTGTAGTCATTAAACTAATAGTATTTATATTTACCTCTTCTGGTTTAGCATCTTCAAACATACCAAGTGATAAACCAGAAAAATAATCGGCAGAAGTTTTTTCCCAGAATGGATCAGCATTTCCACTATTTTCTTCGTACAAAATATTAGCAGCCAAGTCATCTAGAAGCTCTATTGCCTTATCTTGATTACCAGATTTATACATATTATATGGAAGTGATAATGGATTCCATGCATTACCCTGTTGAGGATCACGGAAGTTTAATAGTAATATATTATATCCCTTATCTTTTAACATATTAGCAGTAGCTTCGTAAATTTCACCCTTAGGGTCAGTAATAATCATAGATTCCTTATGTTTAGCTAAGAGTTCTACAGTTGGAAAAATTACAGTTTGAGTTTTACCAGAACCAGTAGCACCAATAACTAAGTTATGATATTCACCATCATCAACCCATATTTCATTATCTTTTAATATTAAAGGAACCCCCGCAACAGAAGAATTAGGATCTGACGGATTAACATATTTTAATTCCTTCTTCATCTCTTTTTCTTTTGCCCATCTAGAATATCCTTTATCTTTCTTGTTAGTAGTAAATCCAAATCCTTCATCTCTTTCAAAAAAATATGAGCTCACAGTAGCAAATATTCCACCAAGAAACAATATATAAAATAATAATGTAGTAAATAAATATTGCGGTCCAAATGCTGGAAAAGGATTAAGTCCATAAAAATGGCCTTCATTTAACAAAACAGGAATGTTTAAAACTCCTATTGCTACAACATATAAAAGGAATATAGCAAATAAAACAAATATCAATACATCCTGTGCATCTGCCCTAAATTTAAGTTTCATAAACATCCCTCTTCCTAACTATATTCTATTATTACGATTTGCTTTTTTTCTTAAGATTATTATAACAATAAATAGAGAAATTGCAATAAATAAAGAAATAAATAAAATTATTTTAATTCTTTTATCATGATTTTTTTGATCTCTAATAACATACTTATTTTGGTATATTTTAACATAAATTGGTTTATTTTTATAATTGTTTTTATTTATATTCCAACAATAATAGCCGTTCTTTATCTCATCAGAATTATTTTCTACAACCTTATGATTAGTTTTTAATCTAACATTAATATGATCAAGAGTATTAATTTCTGAAAAACATTTATTGTATTCCCCCACCGAAAAAATATAGTATTCACCATCTTCTACAAAAGAAAATTTGTCATAGCACTTATTCGGTATTAAGGCATCATAATAATTTTGAGAGTCAAAACTGAACTTATAATTAATTCCTATAAGGTTTCCACTGTTATACCTTGTTTTATTATAATAATCAACTCCAGGTATTTTTTCACTAGAATATGTATCAACAACTTCACTATATTTAGCAAAAGTAGGTGTACTCATCTCAGCATTTATTGATAATAAATTATTAGAATTATTATCAACAAGAACAGTAGCTTCTTCATCTATTTTGTTATCATAAATAGTTACATCGTAATTAACAGTGCATCCGAAAAGGAAAGGAAAAATTAAAGTTAAAAGTAAAAATTTTTTTTTCATAAATATCACCTCTACTTAGGCTGACCTAAATATATATAGCATTGAAATGTATATCTGTATAAACTTTTCATTTCAGAGATAGCAACAGTCTTCGTACGAAAACATCCACTATTATCTCTTTCACAATAAGCCTTTCTTTCAGCAGCAGTAAATCCCGAAGCAGAATACTTTCTTCTTACGCACTCCCCATTAGTACATCCCTCAGTAAATGTTGGACCAACATTCAAGCCGGCTTCCGAAATTATTACTTTACCATCTGAAACGCTTTCAACAACCGCAACATGACCATACGAACCATTTTTCCAAGAAACAATTGCTCCAACTTGTGGCTTAGTAGAATCATAGCCAACTGCAAATTTTTTCATATCATAATTCACTGAATCACAATATGTACCACCATTACCATTATAACTCCACGATTTGCCATTATTAAAATTAGCCAAAACTTCCTGGGCACGTGCTGAAGCATACCATGCACATTCTCCCTCTAACCAACCATTTGCAGCAAAACGTTCCGGCGTAGATTGATTATAAAAAAACTTATTATCCCTTAATGGCCTACTCAGTCTTTGTTGGAATCCATCCACTGTAGTCAATCCATTTCCACCATTACCATTTATATCAGAACTATTCATATTTCGCTTTATATCATCATAATATAAATAAATAAAATGAATTATTTCCTTTTTTTTATTTTCTAATTCAGTACCAGTCAATGATCCCGTATAATTATCGTAATAATCTTCAATAAAATCACTATATAACCATTGAAAAAATTTGCTTCCTGTTGATTCAGGATTATTATAATCCCCTTCAGAAACATCATTATCACTGTTAGTAATAGCTTTTGCAACCTTTTTTATATATTTCTTCATCTTGCGTTTAGGGGCAGAAGAAATAATATCATTTTTAGTTACACAAGAGCCATTAGTCAATTCTTCTTCAGAACAATCATCCTCATAATCAGCATCATCAGTATATTCTTCATTATCTTTATACGCAGTCAATACAGCTATAACCATAGGCTTATTAACACTACCATATGTTTCAACGTTTGAATAAAACGCTTCATATTTTTCCGATATAACAGTACCAATCTCGCCATTTTTATTTCCCTTAGTATAAGTTAAACCATCAGCATATTTAAATCCGATATTAAATGGAACAAGCATTATTATAAATATAAAAAAGAAAGCAGCTATTGCACCCAAAATAATTTTGCTTTTTTTCATAACAGAAACAATTGTTTCTATCAACTTTTTTGTTCCCTTAATAGGAGCATCAACTACAGAAGAAGCATTTTCAGCTTCCCGCATAGCAGGTGCTCCCAATGGAGAATCCGCAATTTTTTCAGCAATTTCACCAGAACCAGGCAAAGGGATAAAATTGGCAAGGCTTTTAACAGCTCCTTTATATGCATTACGTTTTAAACTTTTAGCCAATTCACTATTACCATCATTTGCATCATTGGATTTTTTCCCTTTATTGTTAGTAGAACGATCATTATTTTCTTTTAGTTGATTGCTCTTTTTATCTGCACTAGTTTTATTTTTTAAGTCCCCTTTTTGATTAGAAACTATATTATCATTTGATTTTGTATCAGAATTGGGCATTGTATTTGAAGGCTCTTTTTTTTGCTCTGAAGAGTTAGAATCATCCATTTTAGGATCAGGATGATTTTTTTTACGTGTTGCCATTGGATTAAGTCCAGCAATTTTTGCACCTTTTTTAATTGCATCAATATTGTTAGCAATCCCACTAATCTTTTGGGATGCAGAATATATATCATTTTTTAAATTATTATTATTTTCCTGTTGCTGTTCTAATTCATCATTATCGTAATCCATCTAACTCACCGCCTTACATCAAATATAAATATTATAGTCCTCCGCCACTTCCAAATGAAGATAATTCTTCTGGAGTAACAACAACATTAATTCTCATTCTTCTGTTACCACATACAAACAATGCTTCACCCTGAGAATATTGTTTAATGCTTTCAGCTTCATTATCATTTAAGTCAATTAGTTTGCTTAAATCCTCAACAGCTTGCTTTTTTAATCCCATTACTAAGTAATAAGAAGCATTATCAAATATTGCCTTTCCTTGCATTAATACTTCAGGAGCAGCAAAATCACTAGGTTGTTGAGTAATTATAATTGAACCTGTATTATATTTTCTAGCACGTCTTTGTACTTGTGCTAAAAAGTCAGCTCCCAGTGCATTATGATCTCCTAAAAGAACATGAGCTTCATCTATCATAAATACAGTATCAACATCTTTATCTAAACATAATCCCCAAGCATATTTTAATATATTGAAGAACAATGCATTCTTGATATTAGATTCAGTGTTCATTAATTCCTTTATATTAAATACTATAAAATCACTATCATGTTGAATAGTTGTATGTCCGTTAAAATAATATTTAAGTTCATTAGTAAATGGTCTGATCTTTAATTCTAGTCTTTCCATTATATCTCTTTCATGAGTATGTTCTGGCATACTCATTAATATTGCTTTAATAGTTTCGTATACATCAGAGAAAGTTGGATAATCATTTGGTCCATAATTATAAAAATCTTTATCAAAATCTATTCCAAATCTCTTATATGTTGCTTGTACAACCTCAGTAAATAAAGTCAATACATCCTCTTCAATTGATGGATCATAATATTTCATAAATGCTTTTAAAAATTGTAGGGTTCTAGTTAATACTGTATAACCAAGCCCTTGTTTAATCTCATCTTCATCAGCATCTATTACTATTTGTAGTGGATTTATCATACCATATTCTCCACCTTTACCAAGGTCAATAGTATCTCCACCATAAGTTCTAGCCATCTCGCCTATTTCATCTTCAGGGTCGATTGCAACTATTTGACATCCATTTCTAATATGTCCACGAAGTAACAATTTAGCTGCGGTTGATTTACCGGAACCAGATGTACCAAGTAAAATCATGTTAGCATTATTTCTATTATTCTCTTTTTTAATTTTATATAAGAATTGATTAAATAATATAACACCCCCAGAGAAATCAACACCTAAAAGTGTAGATAATCCGGGATCTTTAATACTATCAAATATAAATGGATACATTGCAGCCATTGTAATAGATGGAATTGGAGTACCAATCCTATCTTCGATATCTTGTTTAGGGAATATTGGTAAAATAGATTTTAACACTTTTTCTTGTTCAAATCTAAGTGAAACAGCTCTTAACTCCATTGCATCCAAGTAGTTTTTAACATTAGTTTTCTTCATTTCAAGTTCTTCTTTAGTATTAGCAGTTATCATAATATGCATTTGAAAATCAAAGATTCTAGATTGACTAGATGCAAGCATAGAAACAAAATATTCCAATGATTCATAATCAACCCTAATTCGCTCTTGTATAGTCCTATCTCTCTCATTTTGATAATTTGTTTTTAGCTCAGCAATTTGTTTATTAAGCATCTTAGAAATTGTAGAGAAAGGTACAGGAATATGCTTAATTACAACCTTGATGCCAGCCATAGTAGTAAGAGTGGATAAATAGCCTGGTGATATGAACTTCGGATATGAAACAACTGTTAGTAATGTTGCATACTTATCACTAATAAAGAAGTCACTTGGATTAAACTGTAATCCTTTAGGTGCAATTTGTGATTTAAATTTCATTTTACTCATAGTGCCACCACCGTTCCAAATTCTGTTGTAACTCCACCATTTAAGAAGTTATCAAGTATTACTCTAAGGTCTTCATTAGTTGTTTGACTTGCAACAAGTCCGCACCCAGAAAGGCCATTTATAAGCAATCTGATCTTTTTCTGTATAAGGTCAGAATTCTTTTCCTTGAACAAAATATAATACTCAGTATCAACAACACTATTATTAACAAAACCATTACCTTTATCAATATCTTCCCTTATAAGTTTTCTAATTGCAGGATGCTGAGTCTGATTGTACAAAAGTTGAAGCTGTGACAAATATACTGTTATGTCAACAGGTCTATCTGCACATACCAGCCAAAATTCAAAATCAATTTGATTATAAAAGTTTTTTAATCCTGTTAAAATATTTGCTTGTGATTGTTCATCAAGTATAAATATATTACGTGGCATAATTTTAACACCCGTAACAGAAAGTTTATTTTCTAATAGAATTGTGCCATTTACTATATCTCTAACCGGCACCCAATCTTCCGTATACCTGCTACTCATCCTCTTTGCCATCTAGACAACACCAACCTTTCCATATATATCTTCTTCTATCTACAAAAAAGAAATTATAAATATTACCTATAACAACCATAACATTATGCTGATTGGGAATTGGAAGAACCAAAAAACCAGTAATAAACGTTGGAGATAAAACTCCCAAGGCAACACTCAAAGAGGCCAAATCATTCTGAAATATTAAAAGCAATATTATTGTAACGAAAATTCCACTTCCAAAGACTATTAAATCAATAGGTCTAAAAAAGCCAAGTATAAGTTTCCCCCTATTAGAATTAGCGGGGATTAAATATCCATTCATTTATTATCACACCCTTTTTACTTATTATTATTTTTAACGAATGCCCTATTAGCTTCTCTAGTTGCCATTCCTTCTCTGTCAACAGATTTAGCAACATCAGCACCATGGCGTCCAAGATCTTTAAAGTGAGTATCTGTTGCAGAAGATGCAGATGAAAGCTCAGTAGTGAATCCGCCTCTATTACTAGCAGAAACATTATTCATATGTTCAGTATAAGAAGCTTTGCTATTCTCAATAGTAGAAATTGCAGCTGAAGGATCGCTAGCAACTCTAGCATCATAATCAGCAAGCCATTGGTTAGTAACAGATTCATCAAAATCTTTCATTATTTCTCTAGCAGTATTCATTGAATATGTAGTTCCACGGAAAGTAAGACTATTATCACCATTTCTAACAGCATTATCAAACAAGCTCTTAAAGAATGACGCATCGCCAACTCTACCACCAACTTTGCCAGTGGTATGACCTGAAATATCAGTATATTGTTTTGCAGTGGCAACCCTCATACCAGGAGTGTTATACCCCTTTTCTTTAGCAAAATCACGAATTGATTTTATATCACTTGCAGCTGCATTCAAGTTTTGTGCATCTTCTATTTTAGCTTTATCAGGATCGGGAATACCAAATGCGTCCTCAACCCTCGCTCTAAATCTACCAAATGCAGTAGAACCAGCAGCTGCTGCAGCAAGTTGCCTTTGATTAAGTTGTCCTATTTGTGAAGCGGCATTTCTCATACCAGCGAATGGATTTCCATTTTCGGCCCCCCTATATCCTTGATGTAATCCACGTGCACCACCGGTTAGTGCACCTCCAAGTCCAGCAGCAAGTATTCCACCGACGCCAGCCCCTCTAGCCTTGGCGGCCATTCCAGCACCAGCAGCACGTGAAGCCATACCGATTCCTACACCGCCTAGCACGCCAGCAGCAGTACCAAGTTGTTTCAAGCCGCCAAATAAGCCTCCACCGCCACTATCTTTAATACCTAAAGCATCCTTAAGAAATTTAGGGGCCTCTTTTGCAAAGAAGAATAAGCCAATAGTAAGAAACACGCGCATAAAACATTTAGCAGAAAAACTTGCATCACCCATTTGTTTAAATCCATCTCCAAATAATCCACCATTAGGCGTTAACGTCTTCGATGATAAAAAAACCAGTAAATACAAAACACCAATTTTAACAAAAATATCAATATAAGTAGAAAAGAAGGTTTTAACCCAAGAAGCAAAAGCCCCATCCTTAGATGATTTTGGATCAATGTATGACATTATTGGTATAGGAGCAACCATTTGAAGAACAACAAGTTTAAAAGTTCTCTTGGCAATATCAAGTGCAATACCAATAAGAATGACTGACATTGCAATACCAGCAATTGTAGTCAAAGGCCACATATATTGATAATCATATTCAGTATTGCCAGCCCCTGAATCGGTTACACTTTGTTGAAAATCATCAAGAGTTGTTATATCATTGGTGGACTCCATAACACTCGAAGTTGAACATTTGGATGGATTATTTTTACACTCAACAGGATAATAAAAGTTAAGAAGCATATTAACTGCCATTTGATTACCAAAACTAGCAGTAGTTCCATCAGAATTAGTTATTTGACCACTAGCTTGTTCTTCTGTTAAACCCAAAATTATTTTAGGAAGAGTCTTTAGAACCCCACTTTGTAACATATTAAGTGCCGTTTGTTTATTATTAATTGGACTAAAAAATAATATAGGGACAGCAATAAGCATAGCAATCATAGTTACGACTCTAGCAACTATTTTACCAGCTCCCTGTTCTTTATCAACCATCTTATCTGGAGATACTATATATTGAAGAAAAGAGAAAGACAACTTAAATATCATAAAAATTCCAAGTATTAAATAAACTCTCTTATAAATAACCTCGATAAGTTGTGGATCATACATAAGATTGGATAAATTAAAAATTCCTTCAAAAATCCAGCCGATGAGCGAATATATTATATAATCAATTGCGCCAAAAAAATTCCTAAAAATATCATTATACCAAATTGCTTTGTCCATTGTTAAAATCATCATAAAAAACAACCCCCTATTCTACAATACCACACGAAGGATCAGTACTAGTATAATCACTTACACCAGGCATATTTAATAATAAACTTACCAATAGTGGAATAAAAAATACTGCTATCGCCGCAATTGCTCTTTTAATAACTTTTGAAACAGCCTTTTTCATAATATCTTTATCCTGTGATATTACAGCCTGAGAAAAATCAACAGTCGTAAATATAATTAATAATATTGGAGCCACTATCCTGATTATTTTTAATGCTAACTGTAAAACCTCTTTTAAATCTTCATCTATCAAACCAGAGCAAGTATAAGTATCTTTACTTTTACTTAAATCTATACCAACAGAATGATTAATATTAACTAATCTTGAGGCCTTTTCTGCCGCTGTAGCCGCCTGATTAATTTTCGAATTAAGTTCTTGCTTTTGTGAAGGATCTAAGTTCAATTCGTTAGCACGTTTATTAAGTACACCATCTTTACTTGCCATTTTAATAAGTTTATCATTTAAAGATGAGTCACATAATATAACTTTGGAATTAGCTACATCATTATTCAAATTTGTCACATCTGTATAATAACTGCTTAATGTAGCATAATCGGCAGTTTTGTATTTTGACTCTATTTCAGTGATCTTTTTATTAACTTCACTAGTTTTAGACGAGTCACATGTTCTAATATGTGAAGTAGATGATGCCTTTGTAACATATGGCTTCGCAACACCAGAAGTATCAAGTGAAGTTAATTTTACATAACTAATTCTTTTCTCATCATATCCTAATTCTTTGTTTTTCTTTTTGCACTCATCCTCTGTAAGATTTACGAAACTATGAGCAGCAGTCATGTCATATGGCATTCCATGAACTTGACCTGTAACCATAGAAACATTACATACATATACCTCAGTAGGGCAATACAAATTACCATCAGATACAACAAACACACCACTATCACGAAATTCTTCCTCTTCATCACCGGAAATATAATAAGCATTTATGTTGCCATTGAGTACATTTCCTCCAAGTTTAACTTCAAATTTTATGTCATTGACATCTTTTAACTTTTCGGCCTTATCACCTTTTGGATAAACAGATAGTGTACCTTTTTTTGATTTTTCTCCAACTTTTACTCTATAATCGTACTTGCATATATTAGAATAGCCTTCTGATACAGCGGCATTTACATTAGTAGCACCAAAAACAATGAACATTAAAAATAAACTTAAAAAGCATTTTACAAATTTATGATATTTCATTAGCATCACCCCTATTATGTTTTTATATAACAATTCATATAAATAAAGTATAACATGTACAAACCAATATGTAAATTATTGAATTAAAAAAATGTTGTACCTGTGTACAACATTTACATTATTTTATAATATATGGGTCGGTTTCAGTGCCACTACCACTCACATATATTGAGTTTTTAGTAATATTTAAAACAATTCTTGCTTTAGCAGTTGTATTTAAATATGCAGTATAAATATCATCAGAAGCCTTATAACCCTTGATCGCATCTGTATTAAGTAACCAATACGAGCTATTATAAGCAGTTAAATAATTATAATTACTACAAGTTAAATCCTCTATTTTTGTACAGCTAGAATCTAAACTGGCATTCAAATAATCAAAAGTTGATAAAAGTGACAATTTTTCACCACTAAGAGTTTCTTTACACTCTATTGCTCCATCTTTTCCTATCATTGTTATATTTCGCTTTCCAACGCAAATGTCTTCACTCACTATTTTCGATTTTAAAGCATCTGATAATTTATCGGATAGATAATAATCAACAAGTTGCTTTCTAATCATACTTTTATAATAATCAGGAATACCTACTGCTTCATTCTGAGAAATATTATATCTATCATCCCATGTACCATCATAATCATTATCCATATCAAATTTGTTTTTAACTAACATCAAACTAAAATCAGGATTTACTTTGACAATTCTCCATAAAACATCATCAATTGATACAAAGTTATTTACAAAATCGCCTCTATAAACATATATAGTCTGTTTACCTTTCTTTGAATATTGTTCAGCTTTATAAAGTCCATCATCTTTTGAAACAACAGTAGACATAACCCTTTCATACAAATAAGTTGTAGTGTATTTATCACCACAATTTAAATATGGTGAATAATTATAATACTCTCCAGATTTTGTTACAACAACTTTACCTTCGCATGCCACTGATTTATCTTTTTGAATTTTTGACAATTCCTTCATATAACCAGAACTTGCTAAAGCGGATGCATTAACCTCAATCTCTTCAGTTTCACTAACTGGTAATTGATCATTCCTTGAAGAATAATAACTTTTTGCTGCCTCGGTCATCTTATCTTCAATTTGTTCATAAGTTAATGATGAATTTTTAAGTTTACCAACAACAAGAGCCACTATTATTATAACAATTAAAAGTAAAGCAATGCCTCCCGCAAGAAATAACATTTTTTTAGTACGTTCATCCAAATTTTTCATATCATCAAACTCCCTCTATCATGTATTTATAATACACTAGTTTATAAAAAAAGGCAATAAAAAAAAAGCCAAATAATGGCTTATTATTTACCAGCTGCTTCCCAACAATGCAACCAGTTTTGACTATTGGTATCGCTACCTTTTCCAGCCTCAGCATTTGAGTCGCCTGTAGAACCAAGCCAACTAAACACAACAGTAACTATAGTCGTAACAAAGAATACTGCTATTGCCGCAATTGCTCTTTTAATAAGTTTTCCAGTTGCTCCCTTAATTTCTTTATCATCATTAGACATAACGGCTTTACCTAAATCAATTGTTCCCATTAAAATAAGTAAAATAGGAATACCAATTTGAATTATAGGAAAAATACCTTTTCTTATAAATCTAAGTATAGGTAAAATGCCACCACACTCGTCCATTATTTGAAATAAATTTGTCATTTTTAATTCCTCCTAAATCTACAATAAATATACCAACATTTAATTTGCTTGTCAATAATTTAACTAAATTTTAATAAACTAAATATCATCTTTTTTAGTCTCATAATTAATAATATGTAACTTAGCCAATAATTGTAATATCCACTCTTCTCTTTTTCTATCATTAATGGGTGGCATAGTAAAGAATATATTTAATTTAGACTCTTTTTCAAATTCTTTTACATCTGATTTAGTAATAAGAGTTTTATTTAATATAACTTTTTTACCATTTAATCTTTGTAGTATTCCTCTATCTCTACCTATTAACTTACCAAGTTTTATAATAGAAGGTTCAACCAAATATAAAACATCAGTACATAATGCTCCATCACTATCATTAAGATCTACTAAAATTATATCACAAGCTTGATTTTTTAATAATACTGTAGGTAAATCTGCCTTTGTAGTAGATAAAAGTCTTTTATCACCAAAGTATATAAAATCTCTTTTATTTACTTCTATTGCCATAGTATTAACCCCATAATTATCACTAAGCTCTTTATATAATAAATAAGTTAATGTAGTAGCACCTGCTCCTTCAGTAATATTTTTAATACCAAGTATCATCTTTCTACCAGCAGTAACTTCACTACTTAATGATATTGGTGTTTCTTGTATTTGATGTAAATGTGCCACATCTCTATAAGAATTTGGATGTTGCATCAAATACTGTAACCCATCTAAATTAGTAGTAAAATTATAATACCCTAAAGATATTAATCTAGATAAAAATATATTACTAGATGCCTCTGTTCCAGATGGAATAAGTAAAATTATTTTATCTGTTGGAAGTCCAATTGATAATTTTTGATAATTTTTAATATCATTATAATTATCAAGTGCAGTTACATCTAATATCATTCTTGAAAAGAAATAATTAGAAAAAGTCTTAATTATATCTTCAACCTTAAATTCACCCTTAATAGCTTTAGAAATTTCTATATTTAAGCCATTTATTATATTGTCCTGTTGATTATATATAACAACATTCATAAAAAATCTCTCCTTTACTATCTGTAATTATTATAACCAATTTAACAATCTTTTACAATAGAGTTAATTAAAATTAATACATTCTAAAATATTGAGGAAAAATAATAAATGTGATAATATATTCAAGAGGTGTTATATATGAAGAAAATTACTAAAATATTATTAGTAGTAATAGGTATTATATTACTAACTGGTTGTGGAAAAGATTCATTACAAGAAATTAGTTATAATGATTTAGAAAAAGCATTAAATAATAAAGAAACATTTATATTAGAAATTGCTCAAGATGGATGTCATAATTGTGAAGAGTTTAATCCTATTTTTAAAAAAGTATTAAAAAAATATAATTTAGTAGCTAAACAAATCAATCTTACTAAATTAAGTGAAGAAGAAAATACTAAGATTGAAAACCTATATAATATAGCAGGAACTCCTACAGTTATATTTATTGAAAAAGGAAAAGAGCCATCTATATCAAGAAGAATAATTGGTGCTAGAGAAGAAGACTTTATCATAACTAAGCTTGGAATAGCTGGTTATATAAAAGAGAGTAAATAATTAATAAATCCCATGTTAAACATGGGATTATTTTTTTATCTAATTTTATTATTCATAATATTGTGTACTGCATTTTTTGCATCACTAGTACTAATAGTATCACAAAGACTATTTAATTCATCATAAGTAAGCATACCTGCTTCTGCTTTTTCCTTTATAGCTTCTAATGATGCAAATTCCATTTGTTTTGCAGGATCTCTTTCAAAAAGATTAAAAGCTTCACACTTAGTAAGTCTAGAAGTAAGTAGTATTTCCATTTTTCTTGCATCTACTAGTGAAGAAGAACTCTTACTACACACTTCTTTTAACTTATCATAACTAAATGTTCCGTTCTTTAATTCTTCCTGAATAAGTGATTTCTCTTCTCCAAAAAGATCTAGTACTTCTTCTCTACTCATATTCTTATATTTATTTAAAACTTCATCATCATTTAGTATATTATTCATTAAAATCACCTACTCATCAATAAAAAGATTCTTTATATTTTTCTTTGGTATCAAAAGTCTAACATTTCTTAAAACTTTTATTTCAAATTCTCTACTATCATCATCTAATCGTTCGCCATCTATACACCAATTAATCTTTTGCGAATCATTAAATCTGATTTTCATTTTATTAACTTTGTGAAAATAAAATCCAGGGACTTTGGTTATGTCACTCTTAGTTAAATAATAAAGACTTTTAATTATATCTTTTTTCATTGTTATATTACAAAGTAAAACCTCAAACCTATCATCATCTAATTTAACATCTTTTATAAAATCATTAAATCCAGCAATTCTAGTTGCATTAGAAATACTAACAAATGAATACAATCCATTATACTCTTCGCCATCAACCCAATAAGTAATATCATATAATTTAGTAGACTGATTTAACTCTTTAAATCCCTCCATTAAGTATGCCATATGCCCATACCTTTTCTTTAAGTCCCTACTAGTTTCATAAGGTACATTCATAAACTTTCCAAAACCCGCAACATACACAAATGGTCTATCATTTATAGTACAAATATCAATGTTTTTTTCTTCTCCATCTAAAAGCATTTTCAAGTTTTCAATAATATCCTTACCATATCCAAACATCGCGCCTATATCATTAGTAGTACCAACAGGTATATGTGCAAGTAAAAGTCTATTAGCCCTTTTTAAATTACCAGTCATAGATTCATTAAAAGTTCCATCACCACCAATAGATATAACTAAATCAGGATTATCAAGTTCGCTCACAATTTTTGTAATATGTCCTTTGTATTTTGAAAAAATAATTTCTGGTACATATTCACGTTCTAATAAAATATCTATAAAAGCAGCTAAAAAATCTTTTTTAATTTTTTTACCACTATTTGGATTATAAACAATAACACATTTTTTCATACTAACACTCTTCCTAAAAAAATGATAACATATTTAATATTTTTTGTAAAACTATCTATGTACCTTTCCACGTTTAAGAGTAACAAAAAAATCAATTATAAAAAGAATTATAAAAAAATACGTAACTATACTAGGTATATAATAAACAAAACTATCAATAATAGGATTTATAAGATATATAGCTAAAAATGCTCCAATAATCCAAACAAGTGTAACTTCAAGTGCTATATACTTTCCTATATGAAATTTAAATTTATTGTAGTCCCAAAAAACAACCTTAAATATTCTCTCAATTAATAAACCCGCAACAAGTTCAACAACAGTAAGAATAATTGCCATAATAATTGCTATAATAATGGATTCTATAAGAATAGATAATTTAAAAAAGTCAAATATAAACTTAGACACAATTAGTATAAGTAAAGCACCAACTCCATAAACAGGAGTAACTGGTCCATATAATATACCACTACCCACCTTATCATCTTTAATAAGTCCTAAAAAACATTCATATAAATAACCTAAAAAAGAATATATAAAAAAATAATTAATGTAATACATAGTAATTCACCATTATTATTATTAACTATTTCAAAATATTTATTATTAATATTGCTATCAATTACATATATAGCAGCCTATATTTTATATTAAACCATCTTACAATTTATCAAATTTTTATTAAAATCTTTATGATAATGTTTTATAATTTTTGATTGCCTTATATTCAAAAAAACATTTAATGTAAAAGCATTATAGTAAATTTATTTTATTAAAAGAAAAAAGGATTGTTCCAATAAATTATAGTTTGCAATCCTTGTAATACTAATCATTTTAAAATAAGCAAAATAAAAATTATTCCTTATTTCCATGTGTATTATTGTAAATAATTTTTATAACTTTTTCTAATTCTTCAGGATCAGAAATTTCAACAATCTCATCATTTTCTAATCTACCATATATAACATTAGAAGTATTATTTATATCTACTAAATAAACATAGTTAGTTCCATTATCATTAAATTGATCTACAACACTATACTCATTATCATCAGCAAGTGTTAATATATTCCCTTTTCCAAACATTTTATTTCTCCTATCTACCTTTTGCTTGATGTTCCACAATATCCTGATAATCCTCTGGTTGATTATCCATCATATCATAAAATTCTTTATTAGCTTTTTTATATTCCCTATTATGTTTAATATATTTAGAATAACTTGTTGCAGTTGCAATCATTGTACCCCACATAGCAGGTGTAATTGTTCTAAAATACTCCTTTAAAGCATCAAATGAATTTAATGCTTGAATTTCAGTTTGAATGGCTTGATCCATATCAATCCCAGAAAAATGTGTTGCTACTATTAATCCAACTAAACATACCCCCGATGCAATAGCATACATACTTTTCTTTTTATGCTCCTCTGATAATGTATTATTTATACTTTTAATTTTTAGTCTTCTGGTAGATTCATTTTGTGCTGCAATTAATCTTGAGTAATCTTTTGATTCTTTTTCCATTTTGAATACCTCCTATAATTGTATTGTATCATATTTTTTAGTGCAACAATAGTTATTTGTCAAATGTTTACATTATTTACACATAAAATGTTTATGTTATCTTAATTTGAAGATTATCTATCATTGCTTGATTAAAATTTACTTCTGCATTTTGCTTATTATTACTTGCAGACATAAATTCGATTACCTGATATTATCTTACCATATAAGAAAAACGGAAATTCCTGATTAGTTTCATTAATATATCTTGTCACGTTAACAATGTTAGATATGCCTGTTCATTTAATATAATTTCAGTATTGGCATATTGTTTATAATATCAGAATTTATTGGAGTCATTTCTCCATAAGCTCTATAAGTATTAAAATTTCACTGATGACATTTACCATAAAAATTTTTCTAAATCATAATATTTTTTACTCTTCAAAACATCTTCATCAGTTATTCTTTCAATTGTACTTTCTATTCTGAAACCACTGTCAAAATCATATAATCAATCCCTAAAAAATTTACTATAATCGATACTGGAGATTTATTATGAATATGCTGATTAAATTCGCTTTTACCCATTCTAAATTTTCTTTCTAATATTTTTAATATTTATCAAATTAAAGTTATTATCAAACTCTAATTTAAAAGTTTCACAATAATCAAGATATCCATCAAATATTACATTATTGTTAATAAGTATACCTTAGTTTATCTTCAACTATTTTAATATTACCACTCATAATAGCTGAAGTAATATTACAAAAAGCGCATATAATCTTAACAATTCTTCTACGTCAATTTCTTTCCCGATAATATTTACATAGGTACCAATCCTTTTTATGATTTTTTTCAAGAAAAAAAATCAATCATTTCAATTGATTCCTATATATCAAAGTCCGAATAGTTCGAACAGATTCGTCAATGGTGCCTTAGGTAAGGACGTTTGGAAATTTTTATTAAGGCTAATTTCTATAACAAGTATACCATATTTTTCTTATTTTACAAAAAAACAACTATTCATAATTAATTTCATGACAAATATTATTTTTATCGTATTCCTTGATTATGCTTTTTAGAGAATCCGGTTTTAATATATAATCATTCAAGTTTTTTAATTCAACCACTTTAAATTCCTGTCCCTTATCTTCCAATGCTTTAACATCGTCTATATTATTTACTTCAGTATGATAAATAAATTCTATATTTTGAATTTTTTTATCTAACAAAAAATTTTCTTCTATACATATTAAGTTATATTCAGAATTAATTCCTAATTCCTCTAACATTTCTCTTTTAATAGCATCTTTACTACTTTCCAAATAGTTAACCCTGCCTCCTGGTAATAGCCAAAAATCTCTTCCAGCAACCCTAAAAAGAATCAGTTTTGTTTTTTCTTTATTAGTTATAATTGCTGAACACCTAACCAGGAACCTATATTCATCTTTTTTGAAATCTATATCCATATACTCATCCCTCAAAAATTTGTACTATTTATAACTTCTTCAACTATAGCATCTCCTACAAATAAATACTCATTTATATTATCTTTTCTTTCTCCATTCCAATACATTTTTGCTTGTTCCTTTTTTTTATTTAAAGAAATGTTTTGTCTTAATATAAAAGAGGCATCCCCAACAAAAATTTTCCCAGTTAATTTTAATTTTAAAATTTGAAAATTTCTTTTATTTGTTCTTTTGAAAATGCTGATCCAATCTTTAATTTCTTTTTTCGTTTTACAGACATATAAACATTTTAGTCTGGATGGCAAATTAAAGTTTATTTCCTTTCTAACTTCTTCAAACATTAACTCTCTAGTAACCATAGCATCATCATTTACTGTTCTAAAAACAAGATTAGCAATACTATTATCAAATATCAAGTTTTGTTCCTTTTTCATATCAATTAAATATTGATTAGCATCTTTTTCCTTTTCTAAATGTTCTATATTATAAATATCATAATAAAAATTATTAAATTTTTCACCAATTTTCAAAGTATCTCCAACTTTTAATTTTAGTCCTGTATTAATATGATAATAGATTTTATCAGTTATATTATTAATCATCAGTATTTCGCTCCTTTTTTATTTACTACACTAGTTATTTTTGATATTTTCTATGTTAACTAAATTATTATTATCATCAAAAGTTAACTTAAAAGTTTCACAATGTTCCCATACACCATCAAAGAAAACCTTTCCTTTAAACTTATAGCCATCAGTATAACCAATTTCACACCATTTACTAAACAAACTAGCCAAAGCTGTAGAGTGACCTACTATTAATATTTTTTTATCAGAAAAATTATTTAAAACTTCTGTTAAAGCTTCACTTTCCCTGCAAATAACATCATTTAAAGATTCCCCATTTGGCATTTTATAATTAAAATCATTAAATTGTCTCTCTCCAAAATCCTTTGGCTTTTCGTTCCAACTATTTATTCCAAATTTTCTTTCACCAAATCTCTCATCAATATAAATTTCATCTTTCGTAAAATATTTAGCTGTTGCTATTGCTCTTACATAATTGGATGAAATAACTACATCAAAACTATTAAACTCTACTTGCTTGCTTTTTTCTTTTGCTAATTTTTCTCCTTCTATTGTTAACCCCCATTTTTCATTTTGAATTTGTAAGGAATCTGAATTATTCATATTAACAGGTTTTAGTGCTTCCGAGTGCCTCATAAAATATATTATTTTCATTGTAATCTTCCTCTCATTTTATTTTTTATTAAAATTAGTCTAAAGGATTCAAAAGAGCATAGCTCTTTTGCACACCGTTATTGGCTCTGCCAATAGCGTAGTGTGTTACTCTTTTGGATTATCAAAAAATAGTTTTTATAACTTTATCAGTACCATTTATCAATTCTTCTATTTCTTCCTTTAATGGTTCTCTTTGTTTTTTATGATCACAAAAGTTTCTTATATCACCTAAATGCTGGATAAATCTCCAATTAATAATATCATAAATTTTTTCTTGTTTAAACAATTCATTATAATCATTTATACTTGGATCTTTTTTAGTAATTTTCAAATTATGATTTTTAACTATATTAGAGAAATGAGTTTCCAATATAACACCACATATTGCTCCGGAAGCTCTCAAATATCCATTTTTTAATAAATGTCTTGCTGAATCTAATTCATTATCAAACAATTCTGACTCTAAAATTCCTCTGACATCTGATAACGAACTATCAATTACCGTTTTTACTGAATCTAAAATGTTTAGTTGAATAGACATTTGAGTATATGCTACTGATTTTACATTAAAACAAGAATTTCCAGCTCTGCTAACTGATATACCAGAAAAGTAATCAAATAATTTATATGTGCTCGGATCAATTGTTTTCCTTTTATCCAATTTATAGCACTCTTTAAATTCTTCAAAGCGTTCAGGCAGCAATTGTTTTATAACCAGTAAAGATTGGCTATACCATTTTTGATATTTATTCATAATTATAATATCGTTTTTGCCTGTGGCAATTAATGGAACTAATTTAGAACCATCATCAAATAATTTTTCCAAATCTTTTTGTATTTTTTCTTTCATAAGTTTGATCACTTCCTTGTATATATTTTAACATATTTTTCATAATTCTAAATCATCTTTAGAGTAATATTTATCAATATCTGCATAATTAAATAACTCATTTTCTTTATCAGTGTCTATTGCTATATCGTAAACATCATCTTTATCAAAATCTTCACTGTCATAATAGTCTTTTATTTCGTTTGTTGTGGCTTCTTTTACTTTGTCATTACCAATTTGTAATAGTTCCCTGAAAAAGTTCTTTATTGCTTTTAAAATGGCTTTTATATAGGAAACAAGGTTATTATTTTCTTGTTCTAACTTCTGATTCTTAATTTTCAAATATTTAACTTCTTTTTGAATATTCTCATTTTCTTTTTCAAGATATTTATAAGATTTAGCGTAAGTATCAACTTCATTATAAACTTTTTGTATTTTAGGTTGTATCTCCATAATTTTTTTAGTTTCTTCAATAACTTTATTCATTGAGTCAAAAGTATCTTTTTTAATTTTTACATATTCTTTATCAAAAATAGTTTCTTTATTAGAAGTCATTTTAGTTTCTAGTTCTTTCATAGACTTATTTAACTTTTCATTTTTAGAAGTTAGTTCTATATTTAATTTTCTAGTAATCTTTTTATACTGCTTAATATCAATATGTTCATTATCTGAATTTTTAATCCCACGATCTAAATCATAACCATTATTTATCATTCGTTCATGGTATTTATCTTGTAATGTAGATAAATAGTTTTTATCTTTCATGTAGTGTTTTTTAGAGATAGTCCACTTATCTTTATTACTTCTTTTATCAAATTTCTTAATCAAAGGAACTACTACACAATGCAAGTGTGGTGTTTTTTCATCTAAATGAATTGTTGCATTTAATATTTGCCATTTCTCATAGCCAATATCTTCATAAACAAAGTTCATACAACAATGTGCCCAGTTAACTATTTCATCTCTTGTCATATCTTTAAAGAACTCTTTATCACTTGTAAACAATAACTCATCTGCAACAACACTATTAGAATCATCTAACATTTGATTAAAAGTTTTCTTTCTATTTTCACGTTCAGTTTTTTGCTTTTCATCATGTTGCTTTTTATAATCTTTAACTAAATTCATATAAGAATTGTAATAGTCTTTATGAGTAATAGGAACTAGATTTATATTGTTATGCGATTTACTTTTATCAATATCTGGATTAGATTTATATGCTTCTTTTGTTCTTGTATTATGAGCACCAATTTGTCCTAAATCTTTTAATTTATTTATGGGTTCAACTCTAAATATGGCATAACTCATTCTTCAATCGCCACCTTATCAGCATAAATATAGGTTATAGGTGGAACAGGCACTTCAATAATTCCATAATGCGTAACTTTATTTAATCCTTTTTTATTGATTAAAGGTATTAGTTTTAAAGGTTCATTGAATATATTTTCTCTTGTATATTTTAGGCAAAATTGATGGTCGTTATATTTTTCTTTTTGAATTTCTTGATAGTCTATTGGGTAATTAACTTGTAATCTTTTAATATGCGTTTCAACTTCTTTTCTAGTCATAGGAGCACATACTTCAACTTGCATAGTTTCTCCATTAACACTAATATCTTGAAAACGATTTATTGCACCTTTATTAAACAAATTAGCATATTCTTCAATAAATGTTTTTCTAAAGTTAATAGTTTTAATTTCTAGTTCATCATCTTTCTTAATTACTTCAATAGATTCAATAAAACTCATAATTAGATCTTGTTTTTCAGTTATAGATAACTCATTCCATTTAATTTCAAAACTACTTTGATAAAGTGGATTTATTAGACATTTAATACTTTCTAAATCTCGTTTTAACATTATATCTTCAAAGGTAAAGTTATATTGTTCTAGTTCTTGTTCTTCTTGTTGTTTCTTTTCAATATCTTTGATTCTGGTTTCTAAATATTCCTTGTCTTGTTTATATTCTTCCATATCAATTATTTTATTAAGGTAAGCATCTTTTAATCTAGTAATTTTATCTTTTAAAGTATTGATTTCTTTAATTAGAAGTTCATTTGTATTTTCTACTTTGTGTTTTAAAAGTGGAGCAAAGAATTGTCTAACTGTTATGTCATATTCAATAATCGTTGTAATTTGTTCTATTAAAAGTTCAATTAGTTTATCTTCTCTAATATAAGTTTTACATTCATTACATTGATAGTAAATATATTTCTTTTTCTTTCCACCTGGTGCTTTACAAGCCATAACTCTTTTACAATGTGGACATATAATTTTTTGGAAAAAGATATAATCATTTCTTCTCGTATAATTTCTAGTATTTTTTCTTGATTGTTCTTGGCAATCTTCCCATAATTTTTTAGATATAATTGGTTCTACTACATTTTCATAAAGTACAGGTGTTCCGTTTCTACCACCACTTATAAAATCTCCTTTATAAAGTGGATTAGATAATATTTTTAAAATTGTAGAATCATACCATTTTTTATTTAATATATTTTCATTATTCATTATATTAGCGATTTTTTGATAACTATTTCCTTTTAAATATAAATCAAAGATTCTCTCAACTATTTCACTTTCAGCAGGATTTATGATTAGTTTCTTATTATCTCTCATAAATCCTAAAGTTTTTCTTACAGGAATATGTCCATCTTTAATTGCTCCAACCATACCAAACTTTGTTCTTTCTGATACTCTTTCTATTTCTAGTTGTGATAAGACAGTTAACATTCTAACAAAGAATCTTCCGTTAGCAGTAGAAGTATTTATATCATCCATAGCACATTCCAAACTACAACCATGCTTTTCAAGTTCAGTAATTAAAACTTCTAAATCTCTAACACTTCTTGTTAATCTATCAAGTTTATAAGCAACTATTACATTTACATTATGTTTTTTAACATCTTCTAACATTCTTTTAAACTCTGGTCTATGTTCCATATCTTTAGCACTAATCCCAGCATCTTCATAAACATCATAAATATTATAATCTCTAAATTTACATAAATCTTTTAATTTTTCTAATTGTTCTCCAAGTGAATAACCCTCTCGGGCTTGATCTTCTGTACTTACACGACAGTATATTGCTGCATTCTTTTTCATATTTCATCAACTCCTTTTTCCATAAAAAAGGGAGTCAAAAGCACTAGCACCAAACTAATACCTTTGACTCCTTAAATAACAATTATAAATTTTATGTGTTTCTCGTTTAATCATAGAAGTACCTCTCTTTCTAATAAAAGACTAGATACTGCTTGCTTTTATTGGTTATTTATTCTATCACTTATTTTTCGTTTGTCAATTCCCCATTCGTGGAATAGGTATTAGTTTTTATGAGTTTTAATATAATTTTCTAGTTTGCTAAAAGGTATATATTTCTCTAAAGTATTAATATAAACATTCTCACATTCATTAAAGAATAGATAAGTTATGTTATTTATTTCTAACTTATGTGGTTCTATATAAGCAAGATTTGTTTTACTAATACTTATAATATTACCTTTAATTACTTTTGCTTTGATATTTAGAAATTTTAACATATTCTTAATCCTCTTATTTAGTGTTTCTTCAATATCTAATTTTTTCTTTATTATTTGCATAGCTAATCAACTCCTTTCGAGCATATAAAAAAGGTTAACCGAAATTAACCTTTCATATATTTAAGTCGATTAGTTCGACTAATTTCCCTATGGTGCCTGCGGTCGGACTTGAACCGACACGGTATTGCTACCATTGGATTTTGAGTCCAACGCGTCTACCATTCCACCACGCAGGCATGAATCAATTATAACACAATTGTGTTATAATTGTACATTACTTTTTTTCTAAATTCCTATTATGTTCAATTACTTCCCAACCCAAATTTTTATTAAATAACGCTATAACAGCACATCTAACATATCCTGCTAAAAATATTGGATTAAAAAATAATGCCTTAATTTTCATCTTTCGCGATAAATTTAATTTACCATCTTCTAAAATAAATAATATTGCTGTAAATATAACAAGAGCCATATATATTAACAAGCTAAAGAGAACTATCCTAATAATATTACTAACAACATCTGCCTTAATTACAATATCAGCAAATTTAGATATCAAATATAAAACAGCACCTATTACCATTAAAATATATTGTCTTACACCAATTACTTCAGTAAGCTTAGAAGCAAAATTCTTATCATTTTTTGTAATAGAGCCCCTAATACTTCTAACATACTTTCTTCTGGCCTCAAAGTATCCCTTTATCCATCTAGTCCTTTGAGTAATACTCTTAGAATATAAAATAGGTTGTTCATCATAAAATTTAGCATCACAATTATAAGTAGTTGTAAGGTTATTTAAAACAGCATACAAAGTAAGTTCATAATCTTCTGTTAAAGAATGAAATGGATATCCACCTAAATTTTCTAACACTTCTCCTCTAATATAAAAACCAGTTCCGGAAATAGTTAGTGTTCTAGTATCACTTAGTTTTTTTCTATTACTAAGTTCATTAATCATTGAAAAAGTAAGTGCTGAAGAAGCAGCCACCACAGAATCATTTCCATTTTTACAATTTCTATACCCTATTCCAATATCATATCCAGCATTAATGCTCTTTTCCATATTTTTAACAAAATCAACATCCAAAACATTATCCGCATCCATTATAAAATAAGCATCATATTTTTTTCCACTATCTAAAATTTCTACAACCGCATCATTTAAAGCATATCCTTTTCGTCTAAGAGACAAATCCTTTTTAAAAACAATTTTCATTTTATGCTTATGAACAATTGAAATAGTAGGATCATTTTTATCCTCAACAATTACATAAACATCTCCTGCTTTAATCTTTCTTGTTTGATTTTCAATACTTATAAGTAAATCCTCAATAACTTTAGATTCATTTCTTGCTGGTATAAGTATTGCATATTTTCCATTATTTTTCTTAGAAGATGGCGTGTTATGATTTTTTTTTGATGTAAACCATAATATCATTGAAATTAAAAAACCCGTAAAAATTAAAACTATACCAATTATTCCTATCATATTATTTAAACCTCATATTAGGAAAAGCCCTCGCAAGCCTCTCATCTGTATAATACTTATCATAAACCTTATCTAATATAGTATAAGGAGGAACACCATCTCTTCTAAGAGACTGTCTAATTATGGCGGTCCAAGAAACAAACATATTTAAACACATAAATACAAGTAAAACAACAAAACATTTTTCACCAATTTCATATGGAATTTTCTCAATTTGTTTCGATAAAAACGGATAAACAACCTTTACAATTAGAAATCCTAAAAGTCCCCATACTAACATAAATGGTATAGTAGTTCTTCCATCAATATTTAAAAATTTACCCGAATAATCCCAAGATTTTGTATGAGTAAAAACTTCCTGACAAAGACTTATTAAATATTCAAACCCTCCACCTATTAAAGCACTATATAAAAATACCTGTGCATTACTAAGCTTTTTTCTTAAAAGAAGATAGCACATAATAACTGCCCCTGCTCCATATATTGGAGAAAAAGGACCATAAATTACTCCTCTTCTTGCTTCCCAAAAAATATCTCCATTTCTTATAAGATGCCTCACGAAATTTAGTATTTGTTCATAATAACAACCAAAAATACTACCAATAACATAAATTATAAATAATTTTTTACCACATAAGCCTTCTGCGAAAACCTTCTTTTTCATACTAACACACCCTCAAAACACTACTTTATTTAGCTAACATTTGACTCTTCTTCAGTATATTTTGAATTATATAAATCAACATTCTCTACTGTTTTTTCTAGAGCCATTTCAAATTTAGGTAAATCATCACGTGAAGCAAGTCCAAAGTAATCTAAAAACTCACTAGTAGTCTTATAAAGTATTGGTCTACCAGGCATATCGCTTCTACCTACTTCCTTTACAAATCCTTTAGCAACCAATTTTCTAATCATATCTCTACTGCTTACCCCTCTTATCTCATCAACCATAAGTCTAGTAATAGGTTCATTATAAACAATAATAGCTAAAGTCTCTAATGCAGCTTGGGATAATGTATTGGTCTCAGGATTTTCTATAAGTTTCTGATAATATTCTTTGTGTTCACTTTTAGTAGTAAGTTTAAAAGTATTCCCAAGATAGTTTATTCTAATACCCCTATCATTAGACTCATATTTTTCTTTTAAAGAAATAATAAGTCTTTTTGCTTCCTCATTATCCAAACCTAATACATCTTCTATTTGATTTATAGTAAGTCCATCTTCACCAACTACAAACAACATACCTTCTAATACAGCTTCATTAATTTCATTAATTTCATTAATTTCGTTAATTTCATTAGCTTCATTAGTTTTCATATTTTCATTATTCATTATGCCACCTCGCAAATAATATCATCGAAATTATTTTCTTGAGTAATATTTATTTCATGCTTTCTTACCATCTCTAATATAGCTAAAAAAGTAACTACTAAATACTCCCTATTCATAACTTCAAAAAATTCAAAAAAACTTGCTCTTTTTTTATTCTTTAAAATCTTTCTTATCTCGACTCTTCTATCTTCAATAGATATTTCTTTTTTTGTAACTTTGGTTTCTAAAACAACATTTTCTTTTTGTCTTTCCAAAAATTTTTCAAATGCTTCAACTAAATCATCTACAGTATAATTAGATTCTTCTATTATAACATCATCTTTATAAGAATTATAATCTTCAGGAAGTTTAGTATAAACCTCTTGTCTTAATGCTTCTAATGTTTTAAACTCACTAGTAATTTCTTTATACCTTTGATATTCAGCTAGTCGATTAACCAAATTTTCTTTTAAATCCTCTTCTTCTTCCTCTTCCTCATGTTTAGGAAGTAACTCTCTAGATTTTAATTCTATTAATTCACTTGCCATTACTAAATAACTACTCGCAACAGTTAAATTAATTTCTTGCATTTTATTTATATAATCCAAATAACTTTTTACTATTTGTTCAACACTAAAATCAAATATACTCATTTTTGCTTCTTTAATCAAATGAAGAAGTAAATCTAGTGGACCTTCAAAGTCATTTATTTTTAATGTATATTCCATATAATCACATCCATTATTTCCTCTATAGTATATCATGAATAAAAGTTCTTGTCTATTTTGAAAATCAAAGAAAAAAAGAGCCTAAGCTCTTAATCTCTTGCTTGAAAAAACAAGCTAAATATAAAAGTAAAAATAATAGCTGAAGTAATACCAGATGCAGTTAAATCAAACATTCCCATTAAAAGTCCAATTACCCCAAAGTCTTGTGCTTTCTCTAGTGCTCCATGTATAAGTGAATGCCCAAAACTAGTAATTGGAACTAATGCTCCTCCACCAACAACAGAAATAATCTTATCATATAAGCTAAATGAATCAAGGAATGCGCCAACTACTACAAATATAGAAGTAATATGTCCCGCTGATAGTTTAGTATTATCAAGAATTATTTGACCTATCAAACAAATTAATCCACAAAATATAAAAGAATATACATATATCATTTTAAAGCCTCCAAAACAACTGCATGACTGATTGAATTTATATTTTTATGTTGAAAAACATTAATAGGAGAAAAAAGTGCTCCTGTTGCGACTATCAAAACCCTATTTATTTTTTTACTTTTTAACATAGGAATAATACTTGAATAACATACCAAAGGACAACAAACAGGACCAGATCCACCCGCATTTACTTCTTTTTGATTTTTAAAATCATATAACATTGTACCTGTATCATTATAGTTTTTACTAATATCTATATTGTACTCACTCTTCATATAATCAATAAGTATCTCTTTTCCATACATTCCAAGATCCCCCGTTAATATTAAATCGTAATAAGAAGGATCTCTATTTAAATCTGTTAAATGCTTATAAATTGTAAGTGCAGCTGCTCCTGCCATTACCGCACCCATATTTAAAGGATCATTTTGTTCCATATCAACAACTGTTCCTATTGTAGAGGATTCAACCTTTATTTTAGTTTTTTTATTAGTTAATAATACACTAGCACCACCCGTAGAAGTAAAAGTCGCAGTTTTAGGTTTAGGTGCTCCATACTCAGTAGGATTTCTAAATTGTTTCTCACTTGACATATTATGAGATGAAGTAGAAACAACACAATTATCTATTTTTTTAGAGTCAATCATAGATGATGCTATAATAATACCTTCAACACTAGATGCACATGCACTATAAACGCCAAGAAAAGGTCTATTATATTTTAAAACTCCATAACTAGAAGAAGTAATTTGATTAAGTAAATCCCCCGATATTATTAAATCAATTTCAGAAGATTTCTTATTACTTTTATTAAGTAATATATCTATACTCTCCTCTAAAAGATGAGCCTCTGCCTGTTCCCAAGTTTTTTCACCATTATATAAATCTTTATAACTCTTATCAAATTTATCACCAAGTAGTCCTCTTGCCTCATATGGTCCAACTACAGTTGATACTTCATCTAAATAGACATTATTATATTTATAAGTCATTATGCACCTCCTAATAATAAGTATCTTATAAGTCCAAATGCCCAAGCAGAAACAATACCATATAATATAACTGAACCCGATAATTTAAATAAGTTAGAACCAAGTCCATATATAGGACCATCTTTTTTATATTCAATACCAGCACTTGCCATAGAATGAGCAAAACCAGTAATTGGAATTATAAGCCCACATTTTGCGAATGTAACCCATTTATCAAAGAATCCAAGTGCAGTAAACAAAGTCGCAAAAAATATAAGTGTAACTATCATAAAAACAGAAGCATTCTTAGTAGATATATTTAAATAATAAGAATAAAATTCAATTAAAAATTGTCCCAAAGCTCCAACTATACCACCAACTACAAAAGCTATTAATAAATTAAGCCCTCTAGACTCTGTTGCTTTATGCTTATCAACTATTTTCTGATATTTCTTTTTGTCCATATAATCACCCAATTATATTTTTAGAAGAAATTAAAATTTTATACAAAAAAAGAACCAATATTTAAATTAATTCTTTAAGAAGCAAGTTTTTGATTTAGTTTTACCAAAATTTTATTTTCCCTACGCGATACCTGAACTTGATTTATACCAAGTTCCCTAGAAGTTTCTTGTTGACTCTTATCTTGATAATATCTTAGATTAATTAATTTTCTATCTTCTGGATCTAATTTTTCTATTTCATTTCTTAAATCAAGTATCATAGGATCATATTCTTTTTCGTTATAGCCAACCGAATCATATAAATCCATTTCCTTTCCTTCATCATTTAGGGTATAATCAAGACTTTTTACATAATCATTTGCAAGTATTGCATCATTTAAAACCTCAACAGGTACTTCTAAAAACAAAGAAATCTCAGAAATAGTTGGTTCTCTCATATACTTTTGAGTTAAAGCTTCTCTAGTTTTTGAAATAAGACTATTTAACTTTATATAATCTTTATTAACCTTAACTAATCTATTTTCTCTTATATATTTTAAAACTTCTCCTTTAATATACAAATGTGCATAACTAGAAAATTTAGTATTATAGCCTTCCTTAAAGTTATCACAAGCGTGAGATAGCGCAATCATCCCAACTTGATATAAATCTTCTAAATCATTTTTATTATAACTATACTTAGAAATAATACTATAAACCATTTTTTCATAATCTAAAATAGACTCTTTCATATTGCCTCCTTAAATATTTACTATATTAAATGCACATAATTCATTCGCAGTAGATTGTGCATACTTAATTAATTCACTATGTTCTATTTTTAATTTAATAACGTTATTACAGCCACATATCATTAATTTACCATTATCCTTTAAACATTCATTATAGCTTTTAATTATTGTAGATATTCCACTTTTATCAAGTTCATAAAGTTTTTCAAAATTAATAAGTACATATTTTATCCCAGCTTTATGAACAACACTTTTTAATGCATCCTCTAGTATACATGAGGTCTTTTCATTAAGTATTCCATCAAGTCTTACGAATAATATCCCCCTTTTGTATTCTATATCGATATTCAACAACTAATCACCTCGCATATTTAATATAGACTATATTTTTTAACTTTTATACAAATTCGACAAAACCTTTCATTTTTTTCGTTCAACATATTTCGACAAATTTTGTATATAAATATATTTACATATATAAATAAATTTTCCTAAAAAATATGCTTTTTTTTGCTAAAAAGGATTAAAATATGTTAATATAATAATGTAAATAAAAATAGAGGTGTTTATATGAGACGAAGAAAAAGTATCAGTAAGAAAAAAATTGTTGTTTTATCTACCCTAGTAGTAGCAAGTTTATTTATGGCAGTTGGTTATTCAATTCTATCACAAAAGATTACTTTACAAGGTAAGGCAAATTTAAGAGCCGCAGATAAATATTTATGGCACAAAATAACAACAGATTACTTATCAACTAGTGGAAGTGGTTTTTATGAAAACACTACTGAATCTAAAAAATACTCTTATATAGGAGATGGTGCAAGTAATTACATAAAAATAGGTAATGATACATGGAGAATTGTATCGGTAGAAGCTGATCATACAATTAAAATTGTAAAACTTGATACTTCAATTAATAAAGAATTTGATACAAATTCAAATAGAACAGCAGAAAATAGTACATATTGTACAGATTTAACTAATGGTTGTAATGCATGGAATACAAAAGAATCATTTACAAATGGAGACATAACAGGAAGGGTAGAAAATGATAGTACCTTATTAACCTATTTAAATAATGATTTCTACAATTCACTAAATGATGAATTAAAAAATATAATAGTTGAGCACAATTTTAATGTAGGAACTGTTAAAACAAATGCTAAATATACAGAAGCATTAGTGCAAGAAAATGAATACATCTGGTCTGGAAAAATTGGTCTTTTAACTCTAAGCGAATTTTTATACCCATCTACTATTTCAACTTCTACACAAGATATAACTATAGGTACTACTGCATACAGTAATAACTATTTATTAAACTATGCATCAGGAAAATTTTTATGGACAGCAAATGCACTTAACAATAATTCAAGTAGTGTATGGGTAATTGGTAAAGACTTAATTCCAACACCTAAAGCTGCAAAGCTAACAACAGAAACAATTGAGAATGTTTCATATAATTATATTGCATTACCAAGTGCATACATAAATAGTACAGTAGAATATTCTTCAGGTGATGGAACATTATCAAATCCATTCACAATTAAATAGAGTCTCATTTAAACGAGACTCTTTTTTTTCATAAGTATTTTAATAAATTCATCTTCATCAGTAAAAAGTTGATTAGATATTACCTCTTTTTGTCTTAAGTTAAAGAATAACTTTAAAAGTAATATATCATTTATCCTATATTTAATATGCTTTTTAGTAAGATATCTACAAGTAAATAACTTACAAGATAAACACTTAATACTACAACTATAATTAATTAAGTTAGGACATACCCTACCCTTAGTAAAACAGCAGCCATAAATGAGTGAATAACTTTTAGGATTCTTCTTAAAATTTCTTTTAGAAACACAAACACCATTTTTAAAATCACATATATTTTTATTTCTAAATTCATTATCAAGATAAGAACATACATAGTCATAAATAAACCTATATCGTTTTTCTATATCATCTATATCAAGTGCCGTTATAACAGCTCTTAACTCATCTATTAAAGGATTATCAAAAACATATATATTTTTTATTACAATATTTTTCTTATCAGTATATTTCTTTATAGACCTAATTTTTTTAAAAGAGAGTATAATATCCTTTTTAGAATTAATTGAAGAAGATATAAAAAGATTAACACTCGTATTTGAGGTTAATTCTTTTTTATTATAATTATTAATATCTATAGCATTCTTATTTAATTTAGAAGATACTACTAGCTTCATATTATTTAATCTCTACTTCAATTATACTATCAGAAATATCTTTAGCAACTTTTTTAGCTTTTACTTTAATAACAATAGTATCAATTATATCAAGTGCAGCATAAACCATTATTACTATACCAATAGTTTGAGTAACATATAATGAACTCTTTAACGGATTTATAATTAAGAATGCACCTACAACTAGCATAAGCAATGAAAATATAAAGCTAACTATCCAAAAATCAACTTTTTCATCTCTTAGCTCCATTGATATTTGAATTTTGTTTACACTATTAACTATTACCCAAACACCAGATAATATAGGAATAATAGTAGCTAAGATATCACTATTAAATAGTATGATAAATCCAGCAACTACACTAAAGATTCCATATAAAAGTCCAGTACTAGAAAAGAATCCTGCATTTCTTGTCTTGAAATAATTAACAATAGGAACTACTCCAAGTCCAACTAATATAATTCCAATCATAACTGATACTGTTTTAATAACTGCATCTGCTTGTAAGAATAATAATAGTCCAAATACAAAAAACAAAATTGATGATACCAGTGACATTAAGAATACTTTCTTTAATAAATCTTTCATATTTTTCCCTCCTACATTAATTATAGCATGAATTGTTTAAAAATTAATACGTTAAATTAATTAACTTGCATTACAACTTGCTTACCAACAAAAGCAATACTTTTTATGACAAGTATTTTTTATATTTAAAATTTATAGTATAATATTGCTAAAGGAATAATACAATGAAAGAAAAAATGAATAATAAAATTAAGAAAATTAAGCTGAAATGGAAAAATATAATACTTATTTTAATATTTTTAATACTCTTTATAACATTGAATATATCTATCTATAATATAATAAAATGGAAATTAGACTCAAACAAAACAAATGAAGAAATAAATACTATTCAAGAAAATACGAACATAGAAGAAGTCAAAGATAATAAAGGTACTGAAATAATAAAACAAGCCAAAAAAATCCCAAAAGAAAATCCTTACTGGGATTATATAAAAATGAATATGATAGATGTTAATTTTGACAACTTAAAAAAGATTAATAGTGATGTTGTTGGTTGGATTAAAGTAAATGGAACAAATATTAATTACCCATTTGTTCAAAGTAAAGATAATAAGTACTATCTTACCCATAGTTTTAACAAATCATATAATAATGCTGGTTGGGTCTTTTTAGATTATAGAAATAATAATATTAATAATAGAAACACTATTATCTATGCACACGGAAGAACTGACAAAACTATGTTTGGAACATTAAGAAAAGTTTTAAATAATGGATGGATTAACAACACAAATAATTATGTTATTAAAATATCTACAGAAAAAGAAAACAGCTTGTGGCAAATCTTTAGTATTTATCATATACCAACTACTAATGATTACTTACAAACTGAGTTTAAAGATGAGAGAGAATATCAAAGGTTTCTAAATATACTTAAAAATAGAAGTAATCACAACTTTAATACCAGCATTACTTCTAACGATACTATACTTACATTATCTACTTGTTATAATGATAGTGAAAAAATGGTAGTTCATGCAAAGCTTATAAAAAAGCAAAAAAAATACTAAAAGCACTTGATTTAAGTGCTTTTTAAATTAAATTACCAGATACTATGTCTTTAAAGTTATTTAAAAGGAGTTTAAAAAATCCAATAGTTTTAATATTTTCATTTACAACCGCATCCATCTTGCCTACCACATTATTACCATTTTTAATAATAATATTTCCCACTACATCACCTTTTTTTAAAGGTAACTCTATTTTTCCTTTTTCAAATTCTATATCATACTTTAAACTAGCATCCGATTTTTTACCTAATATAGTTATATCTTTCTTAGGATAAATATTAATGCTTTCTTTATCTGCTTTATTTATTTTTAAATTAGTAACAACATCATTTTTACTTTTTATTAAATCAACCTTATATAAATTAAATCCATAATCAAGCATTTCCATGGTCTCGGCATTTCTAACCTTACCACTATCTTCCCCCAATACTACTGCAATTAATCTCATATTATCTCTTTTCGCTGTTACCGCCATACAGTATTTGGCATTATCAGTAAACCCCGTTTTTAATCCATCTGCACCCTGATAAAAACGAACTAATTTATTTGTATTAACAACCCAAAATTTATTAGGAGTACCTACTCTTATATAGTCTTCATAAACACTTGAAAACTCCAATATCTGTTCATGATTTAATAATTCTTTTGCGATCATTGCCATATCATATGCACTAGAATAATGGTTATCCTCATCAAGTCCAGTTGGATTAACAAAATTAGTATTTTTAAGTCCTAACTCTTTAATCTTATCATTCATCATTTGAACAAATTTTTCTTCAGTTCCACCAATTCTTTCTGCAAGCGCAACAGTCGCATCATTAGCACTCGCCATAGTTATACCCTTCATAAGATCCCTTACGCTCATTTCTTCTCCCTCTTGTAACCAAATTTGAGATCCACCCATACCTGCCGCATTTTTACTTGCTCTAACTTTTTCATCCCAGCTTAAATTACCATTTTCTATGTTTTCAAGAATAAGTATCTGTGCCACCATTTTAGTCATTGATGCAGGTGCAACTCTTTCATCCTTATCTTTTTCAAACAAGATTTTCCCAGATGAAGAATCCATAAGTACTCCACTACGTGCATTTTTAATAAGATCTGTTTTATCTTCTGCGTACACATTAGATATCAACGTTATAAAAACAAATATAAACAAAAACAATTTTTTCAACTTTATCACCTAATAACTATTATGTGAATTTTATAAAATATATAACAATTTTTGACATATTATTAATTAGGTGAGATTATGAAAAAAACACTTTTAATATTAATAATTATATTTTTAATTTTTTTACTCATATTTCCAATTATAAAACCTAAAACAAATAAAAATAATAACTACTGGGAAGATATAAAAACAAGAATACCATATTATAAAGAAGATAATCTAGAAAGATACAAAGTATACAAAGAAAAAAATAAAAATTTAAAAATAGAAGAAATAATTACACAAGTAAATATTGGACTAGATAAACCTTTTTATGAAGAATCAAAAAAAATAAAAGTTGCCCAAACAAAATATGTTCTTGTAAACAAGTATAACTACTTAGATAAAGAATACACACCAGATAATTTAGTTAATTTAGGAAGAATCAGATTAGTAAAATGTGCCGCAGATGCATTTACAGAATTAGTTAATGCCGCCAAAGAAGAAGACTATTATATAAGAGGAGTATCTGGATATAGAAGCTATAATTACCAAGACAGCCTATATAATAAATATGTAACATCAGATGGAAAAGAAAATGCAGATAGATATTCAGCAAGAGCAGGATATTCAGAACATCAAACAGGCCTAGCACTAGATATAAGCAATAATAAATCAACATATATGGATTTTGAGTCAACAAAAGAATTTGAATGGATGAAAAATAATGCACATAAATATGGGTTTATACTAAGATATCCAAAAGATAAAGAAAAAATAACAGGATATATGTATGAGGCATGGCACTATAGATTTGTAGGAACAGAGATTGCAACATACATAAAAAAACATAATATAACATATGATGAATATTATACTATGTTTATAGATTTATAAATTAATTTTAACTCTTTTAAACTGTTTTATCTTTTGAATTGCACCCACATAAATAAAAATTAAAAATCCAACAAATATAAATAATAGGAATAAGTTTTGAGAATACAGACAAAAGTCATAAAATCCATGCACTAGCGAAGGTAAGAAAATACTTAAGAATTTGTATTTACTAGATAGTTTATGATTTCCATTTAGAGAAGTTAATTTTGACATTCCCATATAGTATCCCATTATTATTCCAAATGAGGCATGTGCAGGTACAGAGGTTAGACTTCTAGCAATCGCAGTAGAAGTACCACCCTGTAATACATAAAAAATATTTTCAAAAGTGGCAAATCCTAGTGAGACGAATACTGCATACACAATTGAATCATACAACTCGTCAAACTCTTTACCATTCCAAACAAGTTCATGATCAAAAACCCATTTAGATGTCTCCTCAATAACACCTATTAAAATAAAACAATAAAGAAATTGTAAAATAGGAGTTTTAACTAATTTTTCTGGTTCAACATTTAAAAACGGAATGATTGCTTCAAGTAAAAAAGTAACAAGAACTGTTAAAAAACAAGCACCTATTCCACCAAGAAACAATTTAACTAAGAGCCCTTTTGGTTCTTTTTCTTTATCTGTTAAATATACAAAGGCAAGTATTATAACAGATGGAATTAATGATAATAAAAATAAATATAAATATTTCATATCAAACCTACTCTATAATGAAGCTATCTAAAACTTCTTTTACTGTATATATAGATTTTTTATTTACATATAATTTGCACAAAATATCACCAATATTTACTTTATCACCAACTGACTTTTCAAGAACAATTCCAACACTATGATCTATTTCATCTTCCTTGCTAAGTCTTCCTGCACCTAAATTTCTTGCAAGAATGCCAATATCATATGCATTAATTTCTTTTATTTCTCCACTTGTAACACTTCTTATTTCTACTATATCATCACTAGTTTTCAAAGATGATATATCGCCACCCTGTCTTTTTACTAATTCATAAAATTTATTCAAAGCTGCTTTAGTGCTTATCGCATCAAGTACCATCATTTTAGCCGTTTGTTCTTCTACTCCTTTAGCCATACTAATTAGTTTAGAAGAAAGTAAAATACACAACTCAGATAAATAATTTTGTTCCCTACCATCAAGAATATTAATAGCTTCCAACACTTCAAGACTATTTCCTATATTATTACCTAGAGGAGCTTCCATATTAGTAATAACAGTTCTTACTTCTCTTTTGTAAGCATTACCTATTTTAATCATAATTTCACTTAATCTTTCAGCATCTTCTCTAGTTTTAATAAGAGCACCACTACCAAGCTTTATATCAATAAGTATTTTATCAGCATTAGATGCAATTTTTTTACTCATGATACTAACAGCTATTAATGGAATAGATTCAACAGTCGCAGTTACATCCCTTAACGCATAAACTACTTTATCCATTGGAGTTAAATTAGCAGTTTGAGAAGATATTGCAACATTTATATCATTAAGCTGGTTGATAAATTCTTGATCAGTTAAAGAAACATTAAATCCACTTATACTCTCTAGTTTATCAATAGTACCACCTGTAAATCCAAGGCCTCTACCACTCATTTTTGCAATTTTCACACCACAAGCCGCAACTATAGGAGCAACTATCAAAGTTGTTTTATCTCCAACACCACCAGTTGAGTGTTTATCAACTTTGACACCTTCAACTAAAGACAAATCAAGTTGTTCACCACTATTTATAAAAATATCAGTAAGATCAAATATTTCTTCATCACTCATATCATTTATACATATTGCCATAAGAAGTGAAGACATTTGATAATCTGGAATTTCACCTTTTAAATATCCATCAAATGCAAAATATAATTCTTCCCTATTTAACTTTTGCTTTAATCTCTTTTTATTAATAATATCTATAATATTGTAACTCATTATATCACCTTCATTATAATTATATCTAAATATCACAATTAAATCAATTTTTGAAAGAAAAAAATAACTTAGTTAAAATATTTTATTATTTAAACATAAAAAAACTGAAAATAATCAGATAATTATTTCAGTTTTATATTAATTAGTTCAACAAATCTCTTAGGGTCCGCTATCATTTGTTCATACAATTTATCGTATTTTCTTATTTCTTTTATAAAAGTAATTTCTTCAGTTGCCATCTTAGCACCATAACTCTCATCATTATCAGAAACTATTAATTCATCGCTACCAAGTAAATAATCAATACTAACTTTAAAGACCTCTGATAAATCAACCAAGGTTTCAAGTGATGGTAACCTTGTTCCTTTCTCATAACAACAAATACTAACCTTAGTTACATTTATTGCCTTTCCCAAATCACTTTGAGTCATATGATTAGTAAGTCTAAGATCTTTAAGTCTTGCGCCAAACAAATTCATAAAATTCCCTCCAAGTCAACCTCATTATAATTAAATGTTTGACCATCTAGGGTTAAGTTAACTAATTAGAAACCTTTTTAGATTCATCATTATTCGTAATTTTTGAGAAAAAAGTAACCTTTTCACCAACAACATCTGTATAATATTTTTTATTACCATCCTTATCCTCAGAAACTCTAGTTTGGATTCTTCCCCTTATCCCAATAACATCTCCTTTATTACAATAATCAGAAGTCGAAGAAGCAACCCCGTCCCATAAAATACAATCAACATAATCAGTTTCATATACTCCCTCAGAATTTTTAAAACTTCTAGGAACAGCAAGAGTAATATTCATATATTTTTTGTTATTCTCAGAAACCTGTAAAGTAGGTTCTCTAACTATTCTGCCTACTACAATTACTTGATTAAGCACTATTATCCCTCCTTTCAGGAAGGTACTCTAACATAGTAAAAAAAGACAAACAAATGACCATTTTAATAAATTCATACATAAAAAAAGAGATGAATTCTAATATCTTTTAAAAGATTATTCAAAATTCATATCTAAATACAAACATCAAATATAGTTTTATAAGTTTTTTGATTTTTTTATTAAAGGCCAAGTATTTGACATATTTTTACAGAATTTTACACATTTTTTGTAAACTAAATAGCTTTTTTAATAAGTTGGTTTAACTCAACTGCATACTCCATAGGAAGCTCTTCTCTAAATCTTTCAATAAATCCAAGCATAATAAGTTCAATTGCTTTTTCTCTAGGTATCCCTCTACTCATCATATAAAATATATTATCTTCGCTAATCTTAGAAACAGTTGCCTCGTGAATTATCGACGAATTATTATTCATAACTTTATTTATAGGAAATGTATCACTCTTTGACTTATCATCTAGTATAAGAGAATCACATTTAACAAAAGCTAAACTAGAACTTGCATCTTCACAAATTCTAACTTCACCTCTATAAGTTGCATTTCCACCATTTTTTGAAATACTTTTTGAAATAATGTTACTCTTTGTATTCTTACCAACATGAATCATTCTAGCACCACTATCTTGTTGTTGAAAAGAGTCTGCAACACTAATAGTAATACAAGTTCCACTAGCATTATCCCCTTTTAAAACACAGGCTGGATATTTCATAGTAACTTTACTACCAATATTTCCATCAATCCATTCCATAATGCCATTTGTATCAACAAGTGCACGTTTTGTAACTAAATTTAGTACATCAGTTGACCAATTCTGAACAGTAGAATATCTACATTTACTATTCTTTCCAACATAAATTTCAACAACTGCGGCATGAAGTGATGAATCACTATAAGTTGGCGCTGTACAACCTTCTACATAATGCACAGAACTATTATCATCAACTATAATAAGTGTTCTCTCAAATTGACCCATTCCTTTAGAATTAATTCTAAAATAACTATGTAGGGGTCTATCTAATGTAGTATTAGGCGGTATATATATAAAACTACCTCCACTAAAAACGCTAGAATTGAGTGCTGCAAATTTATTTTCATTATTTTTAACAATTTTACCAAAATACTTTTTAACAAGCTCTGGGTATTCCTTCATCGCAACCTCAATAGAAGTAAATATTACATTTTTTTCTTTTGCTTCCTCTATCATGTTATGGTATATAACTTCACTCTCATATTGAACACCAATACCATCAAGATTACATTCACCCTTAATTACACCCAAATCATCAAATTCATTTTTAATGTTTTTATCTATTTTGTTCCAATCAGATTTCATATCACTATCATTACTTTTGTAATATATAATTTTATTAAAATCCAAATCATATTTAGGTCCAAATTCAGGCATAGGAAGTTCGTTGAAAAATTTGTAACTATCAAGCCTATATTGCCTAATCCATTCTGCTTCCTTTTTATAATCAGATATTTTTTTTATATTTTCTGAATTTATTCCAACGATTTCCATACTATGCCTCCTATTTCTTTATTAACATTAATGGCTTCTTAGCATTTTCAAAATACATATCAGGGTGAACTGCTTCTATCGCAGCTCTTATTTCATCTTCTGTATAATATTTCTTTTTATTAATATCATAAGACTTTATAAAAACAATACCTGCAGACCCAATTATATCAAAATAACTTTGCCCAACCTTTAAATTTCTAACGCTTTGTTCCAAATCTTCTAAAACATTATCTTCTTCTAAAACATCATAGAACTTGCCAAACTCCCTACTTTTACTAACAATTCTATAAGTTTTAAATGTAGAATTTAATCTATGTCCACCATGAAATTCAATTTCCATCGCAAGATTAAGTTCATCACTACTATATATTTTTTCACTGTTGTTAACTTTTGTTTTTTTACTTCTCATCCTAAAACTCCCTATTTTTTTCTACAACCTTTTCAATCGATTCACAAGGCAATAATGCACATCTTTTTCTACTTGGCTGTTTATATATATCATCATATACAATAAGCTCTCCAAGTACACTCTTATCATATTCTTTCTCATTAATCATACGAGAAAAATTATCAACTATTTTAACAACCTCATCTATACTCTTACCTAAAATGGCTCTAACAAGCATAGAAGTTGCGGATGTACATATAGCGCATGCTTCTCCATCAAATCTAGCATCAACTACTACACCATTTTCTATCTTAACCATCATATCAATATTATCAACACATGAAGAATTTCTAGTATTAACCCTTATATACCCTTCTTCATCAATAAGACCCCTGTTAACTGGATTTTGATAATGATCTAATATAATATCTCGTTTTAATTTTGGATCCATTATTACACCTCTTTATAAAATGATATCAAATATATTATCTCTGTGTTCTAAAACATAAATTAATTTATCTATTTCTTCTTTTGTATTATATATATAAAAACTTGCCCTACAAGTATTAGTTGCTTTAATTTCTTCTTTTAAAATTTTAGCACAATGATTTCCAGATCTAAC
Organism: Clostridium sp. CAG:710; assembly: GCA_000432595.1. Lineage (GTDB taxonomy): Bacteria > Bacillota_I > Bacilli_A > RF39 > UBA660 > CAG-710. Next base: position 50,221 of record HF996843.1, read on the forward strand.
ACAAATTTTATAATGATTTAAATAAACTGCTAGATCTTGACTAAAGATTTTATCTATATTAAATACAATAATACCAGATGGTGTATTTTTATTATATATAGTAACTCCATCTATTTTTTCTAATTTTTTTAGTGCATACTCTTTAAGCATTAATTCATGTTCATGAATGCGTTCTATTCCAACACTATTTATATAATCTATCGCAGCGCCCATTCCAATAACACCTGCGATATTTTGGGTTCCAGCTTCCAATCTAAATGGAAGAGGTTTATATTCTACCTCACCAGTACTTTCAAAAAATGAATTCATTCCTCCTCCATATCTTAAAGGCACAAGTTTATCTAACAATTCTATCTTACCATATAATACACCTACACCAGTTGGTCCCATCATTTTATGAGCTGAAAAAGCTAAAAAGTCAATATTACTCTTTTTAACATCAATTTTAATATGACCAATACTTTGTGCTGCATCAACAACAAATATTATGTTATTTTCATGACAAACCTGACCAATCATTTCAATGTCTCTAACATCTCCAATAACATTTGTTACATGTGCTAAAGAAACAACTTTAGTCTTTGGTGTAATCGCTTCTTCTAATTTTTCACGGCTTACTACATAATCCTTATCAAGTTCTACAAACTTAACAATAATTCCTATTGAATTAGCAAGCTCCATCCAAGGAAGAATATTTGATGCATGTTCACTCTTACTAATTAATACCTCATCACCCTCATGCAAGTAATACTTCATGAATCCAAATGCTACCATATTTAATGAGTCAGTCGCACCACTAGTAAAGACAATCTCTTCATTATTATCTGCATTAATAAAATCTTTAACCCTATCTCTAACTTCTTCATATTTCTTATCAACCAAAAGACTATTATCATAATCTCCTCTATGTGCATTTGAAGTATAAACCGTATAATATTTAGTAACTTCATCAACAACACATTTAGGTTTCAATGTGGTTGCCCCATTATCAAAATATATTAAATCCTTATTAATACTTAAAATTGGAAAGTCTTCCCTATTCATAGTATTCACCTCCACTTCTCTAAATTTTAATATAACTTAAAAGATTTTTTTTAGTCTCATCATCAACATCTAAATTACCAATTAAAAATCCTTCTAGTAATAACCTTCTTGCTTCATTATCAGATATTCCACGAGACTTTAGATAAAACATACTTTCCTTATCAAAATCACTAATATATGCTGAATGCGAAGCAGATACATCATAATTATCAACAAGTAAATTAGGAAGTATTTTAGAATCTCCTTTAACTAAATTAATTATTTTATTTTCTTGGTCAGCACACGCTAAAGAGGCAGATCGATTAATCTTAGAATCTACATTAAAATAAAGCGTTCCACTAGAATTATTAACACCATGATTAGATAGATTACTAGATGTATTAGTATTATTATGTTCTATAACAAACTTCATTTTAGTATCATCATTATTAACAACACTATTATTAATTACAACATTTGAATATTCTCCATCTAACAAAGTATAAATATAATCGCCTGAATTAATGGAAAACTTATTATAAATTACTCTACTATCATTTTTCAAAGTAATATTTATCTTATTAGATGTATTAAAGCTTATATCAACTATGTTTAAACAAATATTATCCTCTACTACTATATATATATCCCTAGAAGTATCATTAAAATTTAAAACTAATTCTGTATCTTCTTCTATTACTAAATTATTTATCTCTTCTTCGCTATTCACTAATAATTTATTCATAAGTTTCAATCTCACTCATATTATTTATCTTGCTATAACCATTTTTTTCTACTTCTAGTGCCAAATTATAGTCACCTGTTTTAACAATTTTACCATTCATCATTATATGAACATATTTAGGTTTAATATATTGTAGTATTCTAGGATAATGAGTAATCATAAGAACAGAGGTATCTTTATTCTCTTTTAGATAAGAATTAATATTTTCACATACTATTCTTAAACTATCTACATCAAGCCCAGAATCCAATTCATCTAATATAATTAATTTAGGTTTTAATAATTTCATTTGAAATATTTCATTTTTCTTTCTTTCTCCACCAGAAGCACCCACATTTAAATTTCTATGAACAGCTTCCTTACTAATAGATAAATCACTAGAAGCAACATCAACCATTTTAATAAAATCATAAAGCCCAATAGGAGTATCTCTTCTAGCGTTTATTGCAGATTTAACAAATTCAGCATTTGTAATACCATCTATACTAACGGGAGATTGCATTGACAAAAATATACCACGTCTAGCTATAGAATCAGTAGAAAGGCCCTTAATACTTTCTCCATTAAAAATAATATCTCCATAAATTATGTTATATTCATCGCTTCCCATAATAACCTTTGATAATGTAGATTTTCCTGTACCATTAGGTCCCATTATCGCATGTACTTCTCCATCCATTATAGAAAGATTAAAATCATCTAATATTTTCTTATCTCCTGCGACTGCAGTTAGTTTTTTAACTTCAAGCATAACAACACCTCCAAACACCTAAATATTATAACACAATTGTAAGAATTAATAACGAATTTTGTATAAAAATAAACATTTTTAATCAATATAATATTGAATATTTGCTGTATTCACAAAAAGAGTCTTTTTTAAGGCTCTTTTATTTGATATAATTTTAAAGAAAGGAAAGTTTAAAATGAATGATTGTTTATTTTGTAAAATAATTAATGGAGAGATTCCAAGTTATACTATATATGAAGATGATATAGTAAAAGTGTTTTTAGATATTAACCCTTCTACAAATGGGGATTGCTTAATAGTTCCAAAAAAACATTTTACTAATATGTATGATATTGATGATAATACACTATTACATATAAATAAAACTGCAAGAACTATAGGAAAACTATTAAAAGAAAAATTAAATTGCGAAGGTATTACATTAGTACAAAACAATGACTACGGACAAGATATAAAACATTACCACTTGCACGTAACACCAAGGTATACTTCTGACAAGTTAAATCATAACTTCAACAAAGATTTATTAATACCACTTGAAGAAATCTATAACAAAGTAAAAAAAGAAGGTTAACCTTCTTTTTTAAAATGAAAACCAAGATCCTAGTATAATAGCAAGTAATATATATAAAACAATTATTATTACATAACCTGAGCCACTACGAACTGGTTCATTATTAGCACAAGACATATCTACACCTCCTTAAATTATATACAAGCACCTAGAATTATTACTAGTAAGATAAATAATACTAAAACGATTGCGTAGTTTGATGTGCAATTACCCATAATTTATTCCTCCTTTTTTCTTTACTCACAGTATTGTATGGTAAGAATATAAAAAGTGTTCACATCTAATATTATTTTTTTCTTAAAACAATTGTATTTTATAGGGATTTTTGTTATCATTAATTTGTACATTAATGGAGGGAACATAAAATGAAAAAGAAATTAATATGTATTTTGGCAGTACTTTTATTAGTAACCAGTTGTGGAAAAGTACCAAAACTAAAAAATGGTGATGAAGCAGTTGTAACCATGAAAGATGGAGATATTTCAGTTGAAAAGCTATATAGTGAAATGAAAGAAAAATATGCGCTTGATATGTTAATCACTAAAATAGACACAGCAATACTAAATAACGTATACAAAACTGATGATGAAGAGAAAAATTATATTGACAAACAATTAGAAACAATCAAATATTACTACGAAACTTATTATAAAAGTCAATATAAATCATTCCAAGAATACTTAACTCAAAACGGTGTTGAAAGTGAAGATGAACTAAAAGAAAACATAAGATTAACATATAAAAGAAATAAAGCTGTTAAAGATTATGTTAAATCAATAATTACTGATAAAGAAATTGAAAAATATTATGATGAAGAAATATTTGGTGATATAAGCGCAAGTCATATCTTAATTAAACCTGAATATGATGACAACGCAAGTGATAAAGAGAAAAAAGAAGCCGAAAAGAAAGCACTTAAAGAAGCAAAAGAAGTTATTGCTAAACTTAAAAAAGGAGAAGATTTTGCTGAACTTGCAAAAGAATACTCTGACGACTCTTCAAATAGTAAATCAGGTGGTAAACTTGCAGATTTCAACCATGGACAAATGGTAGAAGCTTTTGAAGATGCTGCTAAAGAATTAAAAGTTGGTTCTTATACAACTACACCAGTTAAAACAGAATTTGGATATCACATAATTTTAAAAACTGCTCAAAAGGACAAACCAGCATTAAAAGAAGTTAAAGATGATATTATCTCTGATTTAACAGATGAAAAATTAAAAAGTGATTCATCTCTTGAAGTTACTGCTTTAGTTGAATTAAGAAAAAAACATAAAGTTGAAATACAAGATAAAGATATTAAAAAACTTTATGAAGCTTATGTAGAAAAAAATACAAAATAAAATTTCTCACTTGAGAAATTTTTTTATGTTCTAAATCCTTTTTGATAAAGTCCTTGCTTTATTTTATATTCAAGTTCCCTATCACTATATTTTTTTGATAACTTATTATAAAGTTTATTATACTCTTTCTCTCTTAAACTAGAATCATTAAAAGATACATCATCTAACACACTTTGAATAAGAGATTTACTATATCCAAGATTAGATAAATTATAAAAAATCTTTTGTTTTAATAAATATTCTCCCTTATTAGAATTAGTTTTAATTTGCTTTAAAACTAATTTTTTTATTTTTTCTAACTCCACTTCATCATTAAATACTACAAGTGCATTAGAAATACTATCAGAATCAACCCCCAATTCTTCTAAAGATTTCCTAACTTTCAAAGGTCCATCATTACTTAGGGCAATTCTATCATTTGCATAAGAAGAAGCATAAACTGAATCATTTAAATACCCTTCTCTAATAAGTCTAGATATAACATCATCTATTGTAGATGAAGATACATCTTTTTTAGCCAAATAGTTTTTAACCTCTTTAATACTTCTCATCTTTACACCTAAATATTTAAGTGCCATAGAGTAAGCTAAATAATCCCTATTTTTTTCCAATAAAGCTACAATATCTTCCCCATTTATTTCTCTTTTTAATAATAAATCTTCTTTTAAAATTAAGTCTTCATGTAACTCTATAACTTCATCATTATCAAGAAAAAGTTTATACATGCCACTGCTTTTTTTAACAAATTTTTCTATTTTCATTGTAACCTCCAGTAGTCAACATTATAAAACATCAAATAAAATATATAATACATTTGTTTGTTAGTCAACCCCAATTTTTAAGCAAAATAAAAAACTACAAAAAGTAGTCTATTTATTCCTATTTTTATCACTAGTTACAATTATTAACCCCTCAGCAACTTCTTCCAAAGCACGTCCTATATTTGAAGTAGAAACATATTTAGATTCTGGCATTTGATAATGACCGGTTTTAAACATTTCTTTGCTTCTTCTTGCCGCAATATGAACTAATTCATACTTAGAATCTACGATATTTAATAATTTATCAATAGATGGATATATCACTCTATCACACTCCCTAATTTAAGAATAAACTCATTTAAATAAGAATTCAAGAGTTTACACATAATTATACACTTTGTTTACATTTTTATAACAAAATGTATTAAATTAATTACTATTTAATACCACATTTTTATTTTTTCACACAAATAAAATATTATTCAAACAAAAGTAAATGTAAAAAGATGTATAATTTGAAATTCCATGTTGAATATTGTCCAAAAATTGGACTTTTAACTCTCTCTAAGGTATAATTATATTAAGAATAGAATGGAGGTAACTTATGAAAAAGAAAAATATGGTAGCATTAATACTAATATTTATTATGATTATAACTTTTAATATAAATGCATATGCCACTGTTCAAAAAGGGCGTGTATCTTCAACTACTGGACTTAAATTAAGAAAAGATGCAGGTACAACTTATTCTAAAATAACCACGCTTGCACACAATACAATAGTTGATGTTCTAAATAGTAAAAAAACAACTGATAAATCAACTGGTTGCGGTAGTGGTAGATGGTACTATGTAAAAACTGGAAATACACAAGGGTATGCTTGTAGTGATTTTATAGAAATAACTGATACAGGAGAAACAACTCCAGGAGAAATGTCAAAACTAACAGAAAAAGAATTTGAAGAATATCTAAAGCGACAAGAATTTCCATCAAGTTATCGGGATAAATTAAAAGCACTTCATAAGGCACATCCAAATTGGGTATTTAAAGGAGTTAAATCAAAATATACATGGTCAAACACATTAGACCAAGAGTCGTATAAAGGAAGAAGCCTATATCAAGTAACCTCAACTGGAGTTAAAAACGGATTACAAGGATACTTAAATACAGGTAGTGATTACTATAATTATGAAACTGATACTTTTAAAGCATATGATGGTTCAACTTGGTATCAAGCAAATAACCAAACAATTTCTTACTATATGGATCCTAGAAACTTCTTAACAGAAACTGGAATATTTATGTTTGAAGATTTAACTTACTATAAATCATATCAAACTGATAAAGTTGTTAAAAAAATATTATACACAGATTTCTATAGTGACCTAATTAAATACTATATAGAAGGTGCTGAAAAAAGTAATGTTTCACCAGTCTATTTAGCAGCACTATCAAGACAAGAAGTAGGACTTAATAGTAGCACAGCAACAAGTGGAAAAGCAGGAACATATAATGGTGTTAATTACAATGGATATTATAACTTTTACAACATAGGTGCTTCATCAGGAAAAAATCCAGTTTATAATGGCCTTAAATTTTCAAAAGAAAAAGGATGGAACACTCAACAAAAAGCAATAGTTGGTGGTGCAGAATGGATAGTACATGGATATATAAGTAAAGGACAATATACAAGATACTTCCAAAAATGGAATGTATCCCCTACTACATCAACAGGAATTTGGCATCAATATATGACAGATATTAAAGCACTTGTATCTCCTTCAATAACAACATCAGCTTCATACAACAGCATGGGAATAATAAATGAAGAAATAGTATTCTCTATCCCAATATATATAGGAATGCCTACATCAACCTCACTTCCTTCAACAGGTAATCCAAATAACTGGTTAAAAGATTTAAAAGTAGAAGGAAAAACAGTACAATCATTTAAAGGCTCTACTACAAATTATAATTTAGGAACAACAAAATTATCATCAATTAAAATTGATACAACTACAGTTAATAAAAATGCTAGTGTTGATGGAGATGGCACAGTATCATTAAATGTAGGTACAAATAAAATAAACATAATAGTAACTGCACAAAATGGTGCTAAAAAGACTTATACATTAAATATTACAAGAGAAAAGGAAATAACTCCTACACCAGACCCTGAACCTGAAAAAGAAGAAATTACAGTTACAAAAATTTTATCTAACCTATCAATTAAAAATACAAATGATTTAGTTTACGGATTTGCACTTGGAACAACTTCTACAGACATAACAAAAAAAATATTAAATCAAAATCCAAATGGTATAGTTAAAATCACAAATAATAATGGTAAAGCAAAAACAACTAATGCCCTATCAACAGGAGATAAAATATCAATAACAAGTAATAAAGAAACAAAAACATACTATATAGTAATATATGGAGACCTTAATGGAGACGCTAAAATAAATGCAAAAGATTTACTTGCATTAAGAAAATACTTATTAAATGAACAAAAATTAAATGGTCCATATTTAAAAGCAGCAAGTATTACTAGAAATAGTAAAGTAACTGCAAAAGATTTACTTGCTTTAAGAAAATACCTATTAGGTGAAGAAAAAATAAGTCAATTATAATGGAGGAAATATGAAAAAGAAGTTTAATTTATTAATAGTACTATTTCTTACAGTACTAATTCTACCATTTAGAACATATGCTGCAAGAGGTAGCTACAGTATTTCATCAAATTCATCTGTAGAAGTTGGAAATACTATATCAGTAACATTTACTATATCAGCAAAGAATCTATATTATTGGCAAGCATACATAACTTATGATACAAATAAACTTGAGCTAATAAGTGGTTCAACTACATTTCAAGGTGACAAAGATGCAGCTTCAAATAAAAGAACATTAAAATTTAAAGCAAAGAAAACTGGTTCTGCTTGGGTTGCAATTGCAATGGGAGATGCAGATAACAACATAAATTACAATAGTGAAAACATCTCATACAAAAAAGCATCTAAAACGATAAGCATAAAAGAAAAAGTTGTAAAAACATATAGTTCAAATAATAACTTAAAAGCATTATCAATATCTGATGCAGAACTTGATCCTGAATTTAGTAAAAATAAAACTGAATACTCTACTACACTTCCTGCAGGAACTACAAAGATTAACATCAATGCCGATACAGAAAATAAAAAGGCAAAAATAGATGGTGATGGTGAAATAGAAGTTAGTGAAGGAACAAATAAAATAACAATTAAAGTAACCGCAGAAAATGGTAATACAAAAGAATATATAATTAACGCTACTGTAAAAGAATATGACCCAATAGAGGTTAAAGTAAACAATGAAGCCTATACAGTAATAAGAAAAAAAGATGACCTTCCAAAACCTAGTTCAACCTATGAAGAAACAACAATAAAAATTAAAGATAATGAAATCCCAGCATTTAAAAGCGATATAACTAAATATACATTAGTCGGCTTAAAAGATGAAAAAGGAAACATTAAATTATACGTATATGATGAGACTGCTGAGAAATATACTCCATATAATGAAATTTCATCTAACAAATTAACTATATACCCTACTAATGAAGAATTTAGTGTATCATCTAACTTTGTAAAAGAAACTAAAAACATTGGTGATATACCCGTATTATTATATACAGACAGTAAAAATAAAGACTTTTCAATATTTATGGGAATAAATATTGAAACAGGAGAAAAGAATATATATGAATACGATAGTAAAGAAAACACAATACAAAGATACAAAAAAGATGATATAAAAACAAAAACTAATGATAATATATATTTATATGCATCATTTGGTTTAGGTGCACTACTAGTTGTAACATACCTAGTAATAATAATATCACTAGTAAAGAAAAAACCTAAAAAGATAAAACTTAATTATGACAAAAACAATTAATGTATACTAGAGGGAGGATAGAATGTCAAAACAAATAAAAAGAAAATTCAAAATAAACAAATTCCTAAGCTTAATATTAATAATATCCGCGGTCTATTTAATATATAATATTCTATTACTTGGACCAATTGAAAAAATGATAAGATATTTAATAATAGGAATAATTGCATTAATAGACTTACTAATAATACTTAAAAGCTTTAGTAAAAAAAGTGGTGGTACTGCCCTATCAATTATAATAATATTAATAGTAATATTTAACTTTATCGCAGGTGGTGCAGTAAATAAAATTTATTCTTCCTTAGCTACCGTATCTAAAAATAAAACAGTATATTCAAGTAGTCTAGTAACATTAAAAAATAGTAATATTAAAAGTATTGATAGTATTAAAAACAAAAAAATTTGTATTATAAAAGATACAACCTCAGAAGAAGGTTATATAATTCCAGAAGGAATGATTAAAGACTACAAACTATCTAAAGATAATAAAATAATTAGAAAAGAAGATTATCCAGATTTGCTTGATGGACTATACAATAAAGAATGTGATGCAATTTTTTTACCAACAAATTATCATAATATGTTCTCTAGTATTGAAAAATACAAAAAAATAGATAAAGAAGTAAAAATAATAAAAACCAAGTTACAAAAAGCATCCTCAAATACTAAAAAATATGGGACAAAAAAAATAACAGAACCATTCACAATGCTTTTAATGGGAATAGATTCAACAAAAGATGGATTAAGCAATTCTGATTCATTTAATGGAGATTCACTAATATTAGTTACATTTAACCCAAATACATTAAATACAACAATACTTAGTATTCCAAGAGATAGTTATGTCCCTATTTCATGTTTTCCAGGTAAATATGAAAATAAAATTACTCATGCTGCTTGGAAAGGAACAAACTGTGTTATAAATACAATACAAGATTTCACAGGAATTAAAATAGACTATTATGCAAAAATAAACTTCAAAGGTTTAGTAGGACTAGTAAATGCTCTAGGCGGTATAACAGTAGAAGTACCAAAAGATTTATGTACAGACAACAGCAATAGAAGTGGCAAAGTTTGTATAAAAAAAGGAACACAAAAGTTAAATGGTGAAGAAGCATTAGTTCTAGCTAGAAACAGAAAACAACTCGCCAATGGAGATATAGATAGAGGACTAAATCAACAAAAGGTTTTACAAGGAATACTAGATAGTGCAAAAAATATAAACAGCACAACAGAAGTATCAAAAATATTAGATGTTATATCCAAAAACATAGATACTAATATGTCTACTGAAACAATTTTATCTTTTTATGAAGTAGGAAAAAACATATTACTAGAATCAAGTGGATCTGAAGATTTAATAACTTTTGAGCAATTATATCTTGCAGGTACTGGTCAAACAATTTATGATGAAAGTACAAAATTAAATCTTTGGAATTATATTCTTAATAAACAAAGTATACAAGATGTAACAAAGGAAATGAAAATAAACTTAGGTATAGAAAAATATGAAATGGAAAAAAGCTTTACCTACTCTGCAGATAAGCCTTATACAAAAAAGGTAATTGGAAAAGGTCCTTATAAAATCTATACGACATATGAATTAGTACCTGACCTAACAAGATATACTAAAACTCAAGCACTATCATGGGCTAGTAGAAATGGAGTGACAATTAATTTTAATGAAGTAGAAAAGCCAAATTACCCTGTCGGAAAAATAATTGCACAAGAATATCCATTTAGAAAAAGAGTCGATAAAATACCTAATAAATCAATTACTGTTACAATAGTAAAAGAAGGAATTTAATGTATAATAATTCCTTCCTTTTTTTATAAATTATTGAGCCACTATGGACAAAATCAAACTTTTGTAGTATAATTTGCTAGTCAGTTCTTGATGAAAATTAATCATGAAAGGAGAAAAAAATTAATGAAACCAGAATCTGAAACTAAAATTATAGTTTTAGGTGGTCTAGGTGAAGTCGGAAAAAACATGTATTGTGTAATGCATGAAAATGCTATTGTTATTATTGATGCGGGTATTTGTTTCCCAGAGGGGGGACTTCTAGGAATAGATTATATTCTTCCTGATTTTACTTTTTTAAAACAAAATCAGGATAAAATTAAAGCGTTACTTATAACTCATGGTCATGAAGATCATATTGGTGGTATTCCATTTTTATTACAATCAGTGAATATTCCTGCCATATATGCACCTAATCAAGCTAAAGAGTTAATTGCATTAAAATTACAAGACAAAAATATTAGATATGACAATTTATATACATATACCGATCAAACCAAATTAAAATTTAATAAAATAGAGGTTGAATTTTTTAGAACCACCCACTCTATTCCTGATTCACACGGAATATCTATATCAACACCTGATGGTAGAATTGTAACAACTGGAGACTTTAAATTCGATTTAACTCCAATTGGTCCAATGGCAGATCTACATAAGATGGCTGAAATAGGAAAAAAGGGAGTAGATTTACTTATAAGTGATTCAACTAATGCCTTAAATGAAGGTATGTCAAGTAGTGAATCAAAAGTTGATAGTGCTTTAAATGTAATATTTGAAAAATATAAAACAAGACGTATAATAATTGCAACGTTTGCATCAAATATATATCGTTTAAAACACATTGTAGAAACATGTTATAAACATAATAGAAAAATATGTGTATTTGGTAGAAGCATGGAGAACAACATAGAAATTTCCTTAAAAGGAGGATATATAAATCATAAAGATATTATAATAACTCCTGAAGAGGCAAACAATTTAAAACCAGGAGAAGTCACTATCCTATGTACTGGATCTCAAGGAGAACCCCTAGCTGCCCTATCAAGAATTGCAGATGGTGTACATAAACAAATAAAATTAAGACCTGATGACATAGTTGTATTCTCATCATCACCTATTCCAGGAAATGCATTATCTATTGGTAGAACAATAAATAAACTTTATCTACAAGGAGTTAAAGTATTTACTAATACTTCATTTAGTGACATTCATACATCTGGACACGCAAATATAGAAGAGCTAAAATTAATGATTAGATTAATAATGCCTAAGTATTTAATGCCATTCCATGGCGATTACAGAATGCTTAAAAATCACGCAAACGTTGGTATAGAATGTGGCATTCCAAAAGAAAATACATTTGTGTTAAAAAATGGTGATGTTTTATCACTTAAAAATCATGTAATAACAAAATCAACACCAGTTATAGCAAATGACATATATGTAGATGGAAATAGACTTGGAGAAATAAACGGTGCCGTATTAAGAGATAGAAAAATAATGGCAAGCGATGGTATATTGGTTGTGATTGCAAACATTGATATAAAAAATAGAGAATTATTAATTAAACCAAATATCACAACAAGAGGATTCATATTAATAAATGAAAATGAAGCTGTAATAAGAAAGTTAGAATCTATAGCCGCTAATTCAATACATGAAAAGTTAAAAGACCCTTGTGCAAATTTTAATGACATCAAGAGTCAAATAACTTCAGATTTATTCAATTATGTTTATGAAACAACCGGCAGAAAGCCAATAATATTACCTATAATTTTAGATGTAAAAAGAGTTCAATAATTGAAATGCACCCCTTAAAGTAGACATTAATAA
>HF996844.1 GCA_000432595.1 Clostridium sp. CAG:710
TCCGTTCTCGGCATAATAATTCATGAATCATCACCAATATATTGAGATTTTTTGCATCTCGCCAAGTTGACTCGAAGTTATTAAAATAAAGCTCAATTAATTGCCTATATTTTCATAACGTGTTAAAATATATAACTAAATTATGGAGGTGTCATTATGATAGAACATTTAAATTTTTTTCTATATAATCACATATTTGAATTAATAGTTGGAATACCATTTATTGCAAATTTCTTATTTATTGAATATTTAGATAATATGCAAACCAAAACAAAGGTACAAGCAAAAGAAAAATTTGACAAAATACGTCATTACAAAGTAACAATATTATTTTTAGCATCAATTCTTGCTACAATATACATAGTTTCCAATTTTAAAAATATCATTTTAACAATATTAATTTTTATATTACCACTATTTACTTTAATAAAATCTGTTTCAAACATCTATAGCAATAAAAATGATTTTACATTAGATACCAAGTATATAAATGTAACATCTACAATTATTTTTATTATATTTTTTTCAGGATATGTAACACCTGTTTATTTAGACATTTTTGCTAATATACCACACATGCATAAAGAAATATTATTAATACTGTACTTAATAATTAAAATCATTTTATTTGTATTTTTAACTTCAACAAATATTTTTGTACTTATTTCTAATATTAACACTACTCTTAAACAAAAAATATCAAAATCAATTAGTGATTATTTTATTTATAAAGAAAAGGATTTTACTTTCATTAATTATGATTTTTATTTATACAGAAAGTACAATAATAAACTTACTAAAATTATAGATATAATAATATTTTCTATACTTAGTATTCCTACAATTACATTAAACCTAATTATAATTATTTGCCTTAATGCAATTAAAATAATTAAAAACAAGTTATTTAATTTATTTAAACAATTAGAAAATAAAGATAAATGGAATTTAATTATTAAGAAATCAACAAACATTTCAATAATTATTGCATTTATTATTGTTTATATAATTATGGTATTATTTAAAGAACAATTTTTTCCGCAAATAATTGATATATTTACTTATTTATCAACTGTTATTCTATTGCCTTTAATTTATGATAGTATAAAATCTAACAAATAATTATGATCGTCTATAAATTATTCAACTTCTGCCCATCTTGGGTAGAAGTTTTAACTTGTGTCCAAGTTGAACACAAGTTATAATTTGGCTTACAAAAAATTATATTACATGTTAATTTGTCATTTTTTTAACCTCGTAGCGATATGCGACGAAGTTATAACTTCCGACCAACACGGTCGTATGTAACCTTGTCCCAAATTGGGACAAGGTTATTTATCTTTAGGCTTCGGACCAATTTGGGCCGAAGTTATAATTGTGATATATACGAGTTTTAATTTTATGTACTATTCTGTGCATAATGCACAGAATTTTTAAATCATGAATTTATAGAAAATTTCAATATTTTTGTTCTTATCAATTTCAATTTTATCAATTAATGTTTGTAAAAGTTCTCTAGTAGGTTTCTTTATATCAATTAATTCTCTTATTCTTTTTTCATATTCTTCTAATTCTTTTGTTTTGATACTTTCTTTTTTAATATTTTTATATCTTTCTAAATCTAACTGCGACTTATTCAAAAGTCTTTCTGTTTCCTGTGATAACCTTTTATAAGTAGCCTCTGAAATATTACCTCTAAACTTATCTTCATATAACATATCTATTTTTGAGATATATTCTTTTATCTTATTTTCTAAATATCTTATCTTTTCCTTATTATCATTCTTACTACTATTTTTATCTGCTATTTCCTTTGATAAGACTTTAGAATCAATTTTATTAATATAATCTTTACAGGTTGTTCTTACTACTTCAAGTAAAGCTTCTTCTAATTTATCATATGGCATAAAATGTGGTTCACATAATCTTCTTCTTGGATCTCTTGCATATTTATTACAATTGATAGTCCAATAATCTTGATTTTTTCTATAAGTAATAGTTAAAGCATTTCCACATTCTTTACAAAATAATAAATTTTCAAATAATCTTTTATCTCTTTTACTTATACTTTTATTAGTTCTTTTAACATTACCTTGGATTCTTTCAAAAGTTAATTTATCTACTAAAGGTTCATGTGTATCAGAAACTATATCCCAATTACTCTTTGGAAGAGTTTTTTTCTTTTTTGATTTATAATTTACATTAGTTTGCACGCTTTGAACCATATCTCCTGTATACATTCTATTTTTTAGTATCTTCTTAACTGATGATATAGTCCACTCTTCATTGTATCTCATTTTAGAATTAGGATTTTTTCGTTTTAAACTACTAGGTGTTTTAATTTTATTATCATTTAGGTATGAAGTTATATCAGATAATCCTACACCATTTGCAGCCATTTCAAATATTTTTTTTACTACTGGCGCATATTCTGGATCTGGTATTAAATGTCCCTTTTCTTCTGGGTCTTTCATATAACCATAACTTGGATTACTTCCAATAAACTTTCCTTTTTTTCTTTTATCATTTAAAACACTTCTAATTTTAATAGAATTTTGTCTACTATAATAATCATTACAAGCAATTATAAATGTTGATGAATCATTACTTGCTTGATTGATTGCACTATCATAATTTTCTTGTAATGATATAAATCTTATATTATTTTCTGGGAAAAAGTTTTCGATATAATATCCTGTCATAACATGATCTCTACCTAATCTTGATAAATCTTTTACTATAACTAAATTTGCCATTTTATTTTTGATATCTTCAATCATTTTAGTAAACCCAGGTCTTTCAAAATTAGTACCAGAATATCCATCATCAACATATTCTCCAACAAATATAAAATCTTTTTCTTTTACAAAGGTCATTAATAAATTTCTTTGATTAGTAATACTTTCACTTTCTGATTCATAAGATTTTCCTTCATCTGCTTCAGATAATCTTATATATATGACCGCTCTATAAATATTATTTGGCATTTGCGCTAGTCCGTTATACATTTACTGCTCCTTTCTTTTTTGTATAACAATCAAAGCCAATTAAAGCATAACACTTTAATTTAAATCTCGCGAATGTACTAATTTTTAATTAGCACACTTTTTATATATTTATTTAACAAATCAACCAAATTAAGAGCATTATCATTTTTATTAAAAGTTTCCGTAATTTTAAACATAAGCCACCTCATAAAATTTTATGAGTGTCTGTTTCATTTTATTTCTTATTCCTCCTCGTATATATCACTTAATAGTTTTTTTAATTCTTCTTGTTCTTCAATAGTTGCTTCATTTTTAGTTATTAACTTACCATGCCAGTATTCATTACCATCTTCATCTTTATAATAAATACTATCTTCTTTTTTATTTAATTTATTATTATATTGTTTAAAGTTTTGTTTATAGCCTGTATTATAATTATCTTTAATACTTTTTAATTTTAAATTTAAGACCTCTGATAATTTAATTATACGCTTAGAATTATTTATACCTTTCTTATCATATTGAGCCTTAATATAACCAAAGGTGGCTAAATTACTTATACTTTTTGATATTGTTACTTGTGTTACATTATAAATATCACAAAAATATCTATTAGTAGCCCAACAATAACCATTTTTCTTACAAAGACTTATTATATGAATTAATAATAATCTTTCTAAAAATGTTAATCTATTATCTCTTAATACGGATTTTAAAATAAATACATTTATGAATTCTTCTTTATCCATAATAATCAATACATAAGATATATCTTGAGATAATAAAAGTGCACTTTTAAACAGTATTTTCCCTAGGTAATTTCATCTTATAACAAATTAAAATAAAAAGGAATTGTACAAAACATGCAAAAGGAGTACATCATTGTACTCTCATTTTAGTTGGTTTTCTACCCTTAAAATACTAATAACATCTAATATTATTACTTTCTTGCCATTGTTTTCGGTTTTTAAGTCAAAATTTTTAGAAAATATATCTTGATTACCTATATTTTTTATAGCATCAATAAAATCTTTAATTTGTTTTGCATTTATCTTTGATAACACTGTATCACTACAAAAATTATATTGATTTGTAATATTAATAACTTGAGCTAAATATTTTAATTTTTGATTATCTAACCTTTCTAATTGTGTATGATATAAATAATCTTTATTTAAATATACTACATATATCGCATTTTCATCTTCACCAACATATTCAACTACATTAGTCTTATCATCTACTAAATTTATCAATGAATCAATTATTTTCAACTCACTATCAAGATTAGTATTTTGTTTTTTACTTTTTTCTAATTTCATTGTTTTGTTAGCAAAATCCATTAAAGTGTGACATTCTTTTAAAAATTCAACAATTGAATTACTATTAAATGCCAGATTCAATTCCACAAAATCACCAATCTTACAATCTCTAATAGATTTTATTTTCTTATTTTCTTTTAAATACGAATATATATTAGAAAGCATAGAGGCAGAAGTTTGAATATATTTAGCATTCTCACTTACTTTTTTATTTCTAAATTTTGAAATTCCTGATTCTATATTTCCATTTAATTTAAATAAATTAAATCCCATTTTCCCCTTTAATTCTGCATTTGCATTATTATCTGTGCATAAACTTATTTCATTAAATTCATTAAATCCTCCATTTATTATCGAATTCAAATCGAATAATTTAACTTTATCAATATACATTGGAATAAACAAATTATTTTTCATTTACAACTACACTCCTATCAACTTCTTTTAACAACTCATCAATGTATGAACAAAACTTCAAAGCATATTCTCTATTACATTTAAAATTTAATGAATGATGCGTTTGATTTCTATAAATACTTATTATACCTTTAAACATGAAAGAATATCCTTCTTGTATATCAGCCTCATCACTAAACTTTAAAATTGTTTGATCAATTTTTGCATGTATTACCTTAGATACTAGAGGAATTCCAATTAAATTTGTTTTTTCTAAATTTGCTTTCTTTTTTATTCTATCCTCCAAGATTTGAGTAGCTTGATTTATTGCTCTATCAAAAGCGGTTTCTCCTAGTAAAATATCACCACATCTATCATGCAATTCTTTATCTTCTATAGAATTATATAAATAACCAACCTTGCTAATTTGATAATTCGAAGAATTTATATGCATATTTTCTAAATATGTTAATATCTGATTAAGTTGAAACAAAAAACTATATGGATTATACGAGCCACTCTCATATCTCTCAGAAAAATCTATCTTATAACCATGAAGATTTTCATTTAAAATATTACCTAATTCATCGACATAATCATTAAACTGATTTGCTACTTTTTGTGGAATACAATGTTCTTTATACATTATACTTTCTTTAATACCTTGCAATAAATAATATATTCTTTTTATTTCATATTTTTTATCTTTCATTTTTACCTCCCACTACATAAAAAGCGCAATACAAAGCTTAAATATATTTAAGCCTGTACTAGCGCTTTAATACTATTTATTTCCTTTTGCTCTATTATGCGTTTGACATAACATTTGACAATTATCTATATCAGTAGAACCGCCTTTGCTCCATGCAGTTACATGATCTGCATCCATTTCTTTTAATTCCCAAATTCTATTTTTGTTATTGTCATTTCCTATTGCACATAATGGACAATTACTAATATCTTTTAATTTTGCTTCCTGAGTTTGTTTTTCGTAAACAACTCGCTTTGTATTATCATCAAATACTCTAATATTTAATAATTTAGTATCTTTACATCCACCTAAAATATATTCGCATATACCTTTAGTATCTTGTACTTGAGGATCAGCATATAATTTACATAATATTTCTGAAACCTTATTAGGATCATATGAATTATTATGATATGTTTCATACAATCTTCCCCATTCTAAACCTCTCATATCAGATTTAACATCTTTGAATACAGTTGATGCCCAAGTTATTACAGAGTTAAAATATGCTTTTAATTCTGTAATATTAGTATCAAATCTATGTTGACTCATATAACTATCAACATTGCCTTTGCTTACCCAATTAAGTGCAGTTGCAAGATACTCTTGTCTATTTACATCACCTTTTATATATGCACTCCATTTTTGAATATTTGCATTTTGGGAATTAGAAAATTCTTCACGAGCCATAGTTACAAAAGGTCCAGAATAAATTGCATTTAATATTTCTTGATTTTTAAGTTGAACACCTGCAATATTAATAATTTTAAACCATTCTTTAATTTCTGATTCTTCGCCTTCACAAATATAAATTGTTAATTGTGAATCAAGAATCTTATCTTGTAAATTTTTAGCAAGTCCATCAAAATATTGCTCCATACCATGTTCATCTTTAATAGCAAATTTATCTGTAATAAATCTTCCGAAGCTAGTAACTCTCTGTTGCCCATCTAAAATTTCGTATTTATCTTCTCCGACTTTAACAAAATATAATAAACCCAGAGGATATCCTTTTAATAATGAATCAATTACAGCAACATCTCTTTTTCCATCAGCATAAATATAGTTCCTTTGATATTCAGGTTGAATTGTTAATTTTCCACCCCATCCAAATAAGCCTTTTCCTTCATATTCATTATAAACAAATCCTTCATTTATATCTCTAACAGTTAAATCAGTTTTCAATATTGTTTTCATCGTTTTCCTCCTTAAATTGAATAAATATTCTCCCAGGTGCTGATTGAACTATATGACCATCTTTATTTATAAAATAATTATGTTTACCATCATTTTGTTCCAAATTAGCATTTTCATTTGTTTTATTTCCAGTTGATCCTGTTGGATTTCCATTTCGTCTAACTTCTATATAATCATTATATTTTTTTAGATCTGGCACTTTATCATGACATCCTCTCTGTGTGCAGCCCAAAATTCTAAACTGATCAGGATTATATTTTTCTAGAAAAGATACGGGTACTCCCATTATTCCTTTGTAATCAGATGGTATTGCATCCGTATATGGAACTTCTATTGCATTATAATTATCATATTTTTTATATCCTATTTCTCTCACTTCTTTATGCTTGCTATATTTTATATTATCTTCCATAGTCATCAATTGAAGAGCTTGATGTCTCCTACCGTGTTCCATATTTGTGAACCAAACTGCTGCAACATTTTTCATATTTACACCATCAACTACTTTATCCACATCATCTGGATTTTTGGTTTCAAACCATAAACCACCACTCCATTCAGTTTTACCTGACCACATTTTATTTTCCATAAACAAAGGAAATATCTCTTTATTATTAGGACTTAATTTATTGCCAATAATAAGAAATTTTTTATTACTTTCAATTAACCATTTTACAAAATCCCTATACAAACTAAATGGTGGATTAGTAACAATTATGTCAGCATCATCTCTTAATTTTTTTACTTCATCAGATCTAAAATCTCCATCTCCATTTAAATAATTCCATTCTAAATCGTTTATATCTATTTTTCCAGATTTATTCGTATCCTTTTCTAACGTAAAAATTTTGCCATGTGTATTAGTTTTTCTTTTATCAAATTTTGGTGACTCTGTTTCAAATAATGATAATTGACATGGTTGCGAAACTTTTTTACTTTCATATGCATAACTAGTGCTAATCAACTTTTTTATACCCAATCTTTCAAAGTTTTGAGCGAAAAATTTTGTAAAATTTGACCATTCTGGATCATCACACGGTAATAATATAATTTTACCTCTAAAGACATTAGGGTTATATTCTAAATACGCATTTATTTCTTTCTGTATATCACTATACTGTGTGTAAAATTCATCAAATTTTGCATTTTTTGCTTTATGAAGTTTTTCACTTTGAACCATTTAAATCACTTCCTGTTAACTAAAATTTTTTCTAACTTATGTTCTAATTGATATAAAGTATTTCCACTAGACACATCTTCACCTAAATCTTCAAGCGCTGAATATAATATTTGACGTTTTGATGGATTTGAATTATTTGGAACCTCAATATTTGTATCTTTTTCATATATTCCTAAAGTCCCATCCTCATTTGTTTTTGAGTAATAATTTTTTCCTGTTAAACTTGAATAAAAACTTATATTTTTAAAATGATGTCTATTCTTTGATAACATTAATGCTTCTTTCTTATCTTCAATTTCTTCATTTGTTTCTTTCCATAAATGAAGCCTATTAATTGTTCCATTTATTTCAGCCATACTTTCAAATGCAGAATACATTTCTTCTGGACTCATATGGTAGAATTCTCTTACTCTAATTTTATCTCCTATTTTTTCTTTGCTTCTAAGTTCAGGATTTATAGTATCTATGAATTTGTGTAATTTTATATCAGTTAATCTCTCAGTTACATCAAAAGTTGCATAAATATGAAAAGAAAAAGGAACCGCTTCAGAGTTATTTAATTGTTTTACTCTTAATTCAACATCATCTGCATATCCAATTTTGATATACTCTGGAAATGATGAATTAGTTAATATATAAATTACTCCACATTTTTCTTTCATATTCTCTCACTCCTAAAGTTTTAAATCAATATTATTATAACATACAATTCGACAAATTTATAATTTTGACATTGAAATATTTGCAAAATTTAATTTTTAGATATAGGGTTTGGGAGTAGTCCCACAAAAGAATTTCGTACGGGAGTACAAATTCAGTGCTGGCTAAACAATAAACATACTCCTATAATCACATTTTAGTACATTTTAATTTTTAAATACAAATATATTCATCCATTAATTGAAAGATTAACTGATTTCTGTGAATAACTAAACTTTTTGGTTCATAAAAACACATGAACATTTCATTTTTATCAACCGATTTTTTATACAATTTCAAAAATAAAATTAAGTTTTTTCTTTGAAAATCAGTCATGTTTTCTAACAAACAAATTATATTTTGATAAGAATTTTGATCCAAAAAATCAAAAAATTTATTCATAAAACCAATCACAACATCAGATAATTGTAATCGAATATTTTTCTTAGAATCTTCGAAATTATAATTAGTTATATCACTATTTTTTAATTTATCTTGAATTTCTGAAATCTCATCAAAACAATGAAATGATTTATAAAATTTAACACACATATCTAAATTCAACCCTGAATAACCATCAATTACTACTTTTTCAGAATTATTTTCTAAAAAGATTAATTGCTCCTTTTTTGAATATTCTTTAAATAATTGTCTACAAGTTTCAAGACCAAATAACATATTAGTATCTGTTTCATTAATCCAATTACACATTTTTTTGCAAAAAAACTCAATGCAATCTCCAGTAACATTGGGATAATTTGATTCTTCTAAAATATGTATAAACCTATTCATATCTGTTTTTACATAAAAATATAATTCATCTTTCATTATTGGTGCTAAAAAAGAATATGTTTCTTTATATTTATCTAACAACAAAGAATCAACTATTTCTATTATTACATCATAAAGATTATCAAAAGTAGAACAATGTAAATATATATCATTATCATACATAAATTCTAATATTTTATTTAAATTTTTCCCTCTCAGGCAATTTATAAATGTATCTGTTTTTCCTGTATTTATTTGTTTAAATTTTAATTCACCTTGTATATTTAATTTTTTTAATAAGTCGTCCCAATCAACCATATCATCTTTATTTTTATCTAAAGTTAATCCACCTAATCTATATTTTTGTAAAAAATTATCAACATTTAAAATTTTGTTATCTTTAAACTGAAATTTAATAAAATTATTTGTTTCATCATAATAAAAATTATTAACCACATTAGTATCATAACCTTGCTCAGTATAGTATTCTTCGAACAATTCACTAAGACTCATAACAATCAACTCCTTGCATATATTATAACATTAAAAACACTACCATTTCTGATAGTGTTAATTTCTTTAATAATATCTTTTTAATCTTAATGGATTAGTATTCTTTACTACTAAATTATATTTAATTTTTAATATTTCTTTTACTTTAGGTATAAGTTTATTCATATCACACCTACAGTTAAATACATCTATCACAGAGTTAATATGATTCGTTAAAGGGCAATCTGATAAACAATGTCTACTATATCCATTTGATAAATAAAACGCTACTAAATCAGGTATAACATAATTATTTAAATAATTATTAACATTGTTATAGAATGGTAAACATTTTTTTAAATTTTTTATCAGTTATATCACACATAGATATATTCCTTTAAAGCTATTTCATCTGCTATATTTTTAATATTATTCATTTTACTTATCCATAACATTTGATTACTACTTTTTAATTCTTCAGTAATATTTTCTTTTTCAGTTAGTTCTTTAATTAACTTCTGCACCATCTCCATAACAGTAGTATCGATATTATAAAGATATTCATTTAATTTATCATTAACAAGTAAATCAAAATATAATCCTAATTTATATTTCTTAATATAATTTAATCTTAATAATCCATATTTTCCTATACTAAATCTTTCTTTATCTTCTAATATTAAATCTGGTAATAAATAATCACCTTTCTTAGTGTAACTAATGTTCATAACAGTTCTCCATTCCTTTCTAATTTATTTGGCTTTAATTGTTATACATATTTTGTTACACAATGACTATCGCCACCTCCTGCATTTATGTGATTAGATAAAACTATCACATCAGAATTATTTCCAAACGCCGATAGTATTCTATTAACTCTTTCATCTCTATCTAATGTTTCATCAGTACTTCTAGTTATATAAGTAGGTATTCCTAATTCCTGCAATCTCTTATAAATATATTCTGCAACTGCAAGTGTGAAATCCTTTTCTTTAATATTTCCATTTACTGCCCCCGGATCATCGCCTCCATGTCCAGCATCAACTACAACGCCTCTAGTAGCTCTTAAATCATCATACATTAAATTATCCTCCTTAGTATATACTATGTAAAATATGACAAAAAAACATAAAAATCATCAAAATTTTTATGTTTATAAAACCTATTCATCATCTTCAGAGTAATAGTCGTCCTCATCATCACTATCATCCTCTTCAAAATTATATGGAGAATAATGACCCTTTCTAACTTCTTCTTTTTGCCAATCATCCAAATTATACATTTTCATTTCTCTTTCTAAGTTCTCATCAACATCATTACTATCATCATTATTATCTGATAATAATCCTGCAAGTATACCCAAATTACCAGATGATTTTGAATTAGCTGGAGATCTATTAATAGAAGGTGGTGGATTATAAGAGTCAACATAACTAACTTCATTATTGCCTAGATTAAGTCTCTTCAACCTTTCCAGAGCCTCAACACTATATTTTTCAATAAATCTATTTACTTTATCAATAAACCTATTTTGACTATTGACTGCATCTCTAAAAATAGATAATAAAGTAAGAGTATAATTTTTATCATTATAATCAGTAAGTTTTTTATAATAATCTTTAGCTTCTTTTTTATATTGAATAATATAATCAGTAAATAGAGTAACCAATTCGTTTGAAATATTTAATTTTGTTTTATGCATATCAATATAATCTTGAACATAATTTATATAATCAATATAATCATTAATAAATTTAGATGCTCTATTAAAAACTTTATCACTATTATCAGTAAACTTTGCATCTAAAAGAAATGCATACAAATGCTTACAATACTTACCACTATCTGCAAAATATGGACAGGTACAACTTGCCTCTTTTATCAAGTTATTCTTATCAAAAGTCAAAGATACATCATATGTATCAGTACCATAAGCAATACCTTTGTAAGTTACATCATCCGAGGCAATAATGCTTACTTTGTTATCACGATAATATTTTTGACCTCTTACTCTTATTTGAGGTAAAAAGTATTCATCATAGACCTTCTTATCAACAAGCCCTAATTCTTGTACAAAGACATCATAATCATATTTAATTGAATTAAGTCGCTTTAAATCACCAAATGCATGCTCATATATTTGCTCTTGCTCATGTATGTAATTATTTCTTTTAGTTTGTAACTCTTTTATACGCCTATTTTTAGATTTTATTTCATTACGTTTTTTCTTTTCGTCAATCCATCTTGAAAAAGAATTAATAGCATTCCCTATTTCACTCAAAGCCTCAATTAACCATTTAATAATAAATATAGGAGCTAAAATCATTAGAACCATATAATATGTAACATCAGGATCTTTTTTTCTTCTTGCCATAGTGCCCTCCAAACCAGACATATTATCACAATACTACTACACACTATGTCTAAACACCATGAGTATACCATTAATTATTAATAAAGTAAAATATAATTATTAATTCCTATGACCTTTTATTGTGCTCATAATATTCGTCTTTCTAACAACAGCATATCACATATTTTTATTACGCAAGGCCCAAATAATACTTACAATATAAAATATAATTCAGGAAGTTAGTACTTCAAAAAATAATAACATCAAAAATGACATTAAAACAATCTTATCCAAACTACATTTATAATAATATCTTAAATACATACCAAATAGAATTGTAAATAACAAATCTATAAATGGAAACAAAAAAACAACTTGTTTAATAGAACAAAAATATACTACTATACCACTTTCTTACAGGAATTAACATTATGTTACTTAAAATTTATATCTTACTCTACAGTTTTGTAAAAAAAAAGTAGCATATTTTTTATTGCTACTTACATTTAATTATTTAATAACTATTCTAGGACACTCACTCATCTTTTCTTTATCTATAGAAAACTCACCAAACGTTTCCCTAACAGGAATATCAAGATTAGCATCCTTTAATACTTTCAACATATCTAATAAGTTATTATAATTATTCTTTAATTCTTCAATAGATCTAGATCCCATATTAGATACATTATTTTCTAATTGTTCAATATATTCAAGAATTCTAATATCTATTGCCCTAAATTCTTCTGGCCTAACTACCCCTGGATAAATAAATTCATTTCCATATTTTGTAGAATTTCTCCCAGGTCTTGGAGAAATTGTATCAGCTATTCTAAAGTCAACTGCATCAGAAAGGAATGGATCAAATTCATCTTCATCAGGATACAAATCATCAAGACCAGTAACCGCAAGTGACACACCATTCAAACCATTAACTTGAGATAGTGTATCATTCATAACTTTTAAAGATTCAGGTGAATCATGTCTAAGTTTTAATCTATTAAGTTCCGACATTGTTAATATACCAAATCTGATTACAGAAGATGCATCACAATACTTAGTATTATGATGATATTTTGCATCAGTAACATGATCAAAATTAGTTTTACTATTATCTAAAGTATTCTTAACATAATCAACTACATCAGATCTATCAAGTTTAATATCACTCATTGTATTTCACCCCTTTTTTTATTAATTAAACTTTTTTGTAAGTTTTATTATTTTCATTCACTAATCTATGAGTATCTCTAAGTATCATTAATTCCTCGTTAGTTGGTACAACCATCACTAATACATTAGAATCTGGTGTTGATATTATACCCTCTTGATTAGCCTTAAACCTTGAGATATTATCATTTGCTTCTTTATTTAGTTTAACTCCCATAGCACCAGAAATAGCATTTACAACTTTTTCTCTCATCAAAATACCATTTTCACCCATACCAGCAGTAAATACAATAGAATCAACATTACCCTCTAATTCAAAATAATATTGTGCAATATACTTAACAACTGAATTTTTAAGCATTTCAATTGCAAGAGATGCATTCTTATCACCTGCATTAGATAAAGCAGTTAAATCTCTAAAGTCATTTTTACCACCAATCGCAATAAGACCGCTTTCTTTATTTAAAATTTGATTTACCTCTTCAACAGACAAATTTCTTTCTTTGCATATATAATTAATTATAGAAGGATCAATCGAACCACTACGAGTACCCATTATTAATCCATCAAGTGGAGTAAGTCCCATAGAAGTATCATAACACTTACCATCCTTAATACATGCAATACTAGCACCACTGCCAATATGACAAACTATCAAATTTGGATCATCCTTATCCAAATATTTTTTCATATATTCATTTATATATCTATAGCTAGTTCCATGAAATCCATATTTTCTAACATCATTTTCTTTATACCAAGCCATTGGAACAGGATATAAATAATTCTCCATTGGCATTGTATGATGAAATGCAGTATCAAAAACCGCAACCTGAGGAACATCAGGCAAAAGCCCCTCTAAACTCTCAATAATTGCGACTTGACCAGGATGATGTAGAGGTCCTAGCTTAGTTAATGCCTTAATATCATTTAAAACTCCTTCATCAATTATTACAGAAGAAGAATAAATTTCACCACCATGTAAAACCCTATGTCCTACGCCCTTTATCTCAGAAATATTATTAACAAACTTATTCTCAAGTAATTCATTAATCATTACTTCAACTGCCTTAGTATGATTAGGAATTAATACCTTTTTTTCAATTTTTTGTCCATCAAACTTTAAAGTATATGAACTATCCTCCTTACCAATTTTTTCAACATATCCATTTACCATCTCATTTTCATCTTTATCAAATAAAGAAAATTTTAATGATGAACTACCACCATTTACAACTAAATACTTACTATCCATAGTACATTCCCCCTCAAATTGAGCTTATTATACCACAAATTACCAAATTTTTCAATATTATAAAAAGGCTATAATAGAAACCTTTCCACCTCTATTAAAGCCTTATTATCTTTTTCTCTAAAAATATCATGTGTATAACCATTAAGTATAACAAGATTTTTTTCCTTAACAGGAAGATTTTCATATAACTCCATAGAACTTTTAATAGGTACAAGCGTATCCTTATCTCCTTGTAAAATCAATGTAGGTACATTAACATCTTTATAAGAGTCCTTATATTTATCAACAAGTTTTGTGAATTCGCTAAATGAAGTTATAGGTAGTTTTAAAAATCTAGTAAAAACTTCATCCCTGTCATTATTAATTACCATGTTAATACCGCTTTTAAACTTATCCATAGTAGATGACTCACCCTCTACTACCAAATAATTAAATGCAGGTGCCGCCAAAACAAGCTTTTTTACCTGTGGATACTTACTAGATAAATAAGTTGCGATTACTCCACCCATACTATGTCCAATTAAATAGATGCTTCTATACCCATCTTTTATAAGAGAATCAATCATTTCTTCGCTAGCTTTTATCCATTCCTGATATTTAGCGGTTTTAAAAGTCCTCTTTTCATGACCAGGCAATGTAAAAGAATAAACATCCAATTTAGCATGCCTTTCTAAATAATTTGCAAGTCTTTCTTGATCATAAGTTCCTCCTGCAAATCCATGAATAATTAATACTGCTTTTCTAAATAATATCATACACTCCACCTATTTTCTTCTTCCAATCACTTCGCCTAATTTAACTTTTGTTTCTATTCCCAATTTAGAATTTAAAACAATATCAGAATCAATTTCAACAACATCTTTCTTCAACAGCAATACAACTGTAGAACCTCCAAATAAGAAATATCCTTTTTCATCGCCTCTTTTAAACTTTTTAATATCATGGTTAACAATCTTCCCAACCATTAAGGCTCCAATTTCCATTTGAATAACATCACCAAAATTTTTAGTATTAAGTACAGAATACTCTCTCTGATTTTCCTTAAATACTTTGTATTTCTTAAACGCAACCGGTCCAACAGTATGAAGAATACCATTTATTTTCTTACTTCTAATTAAAATACCATCATCAACAAAAGAATATCTATGATAATCATCAACAGTAAGTCTAAATACTAAACAAGTACCCCCTTTGTATTCTTGTGCTAATTTTTTATCACGTAGAAGATCCTTTAATGTATACTTTTTACCCTTAATTAACATCTCAGTCTTTTCATTAACAGGATAAACAAGTAACTTTGAATCTGCGATTGCATTTAAATCTTCAGCTTTTTTAGAAAATGGCCTTTTCCCAGCCTTAATTTTCCTAGTAAAAAAATCATTAAAAGAAAGATATTCTCTTTTTGGATAATCTGACATATTAATATTATTTTTCTTAATAAATTTATCTATTCTTTTAGTAGAAGCTTTACTATTCATGTATATTGAACTAGCCTTTGACACTGTTTTTCTAGTAGCAAAAGCAAGCACAACTCCACCCAACAAAGTTTTATATAATACAGTAGCACTTATTGGGCTTTTTTCAGTATACTTCTTCTTCTCTTCTCTATTAACTATTTCTGTTTTCATATTATACCAAGAACAATATAAGTAATATTCCTATAATAGCCGCTACTGTCACAAAGATATATGCCTTACCTTTAATCTTAGGAATCTTAGCATTAAATACAAATAAAAACGCTATTAGATAAATTAAAACTGTATAAATTGACTTAAATGAAACATTATGTGAGACTGATGAGAAGAACCATAAAGCAGGTAAAATAATTGATGTAGATGTAACAGGTAACCCACTATAAGTTTTAACTGGTTCATCCTTATTTGTATCCATAACTGATATATTAAAGAAGCCTAATCTAGTAATTCCTGCAAGAACTAGTAAAATATATGAAAGAATATTATACCAACTATTTAATCCCATTGAATATCCAATTACTACTGGAAAAGTAACAAAAGCTACCATATCTGCAAGTGAGTCTATCTCAACTCCAAACTTCTTTTCTTCTTCATCTCTTTTGCAAAGTCTTGCAACCTTACCATCAAACATATCACAAACACCAGCAATTACCATACAAACCATTGCATATTGTAAATTGTTAGAAAGTGCAAAAAACATTCCAATTATTGCAAAAGCTACTCCTAAATAAGTTATTATTAACGACTTATTATATTTTCCTATAAACATATTAACTACTCCATTCTATTTATCGCTAACCATAGTATACCACGAATTTTGGCATACTCCAACCCTTAAAAGAAAAAGAATAGCTAATCACTATTCTTAGTCAATGTTACTGAAGTAGTCTTCTCTTTACCATCTCTATTGTATTTAACCTTAATTTTATCCCCTGGTTTATACTTATAAAGTATATATTTCAAATTAGCAGCATTTTTAACTTTTTTTCCATCTATTGCAACAATTACATCGCCTTTTTCTAAATCGGATTTAGCTGCACCTGTATTTTTCTCAACTGATATTACAACAACACCATCTTCAATATCATCACTAATTGATATTCCATATCTGTAAAGCATTGATTTATCACTTACACTTAATAAGTTAATACCAAGAAGAGGCCTTTCTACTGATTTGCCATTCTCAAGTTCACTAACATGTGACATAGCGTCTTCAATCTTTATAGAAAATCCCATACCTTCTATTTGACTATCCACAAGTTTTAAAGAGTTAACACCAATTACTTCACCATTTGAATTAAGTAATGGTCCCCCACTATTACCTGGATTTATAGCAGCATCTACTTGTATAACATCCATTAACCAATCATTTTGAGATTTAACACTAACTGTTACTTGTCTATTTAAACCAGAAATAATTCCACTTGTTACAGAATTAAAATACTCTTCTCCTACTGGTGAACCTATTGTAAATACAAAATCCCCTAATTGAATATCAGAAGTTTTACCAATAGTTGCAACTGCTTTAACATCTCCAACAGGAATTCTAATAACTGCTATATCCAAATATTCATCTCCACCAAGTAAATCAGCATCAACAACCTTATTAGAAGTAAGCATTACCTTTAATGAAGTAGATCCTTCAACAACATGTTGATTAGTCATTATATAACCATATTTAGAATCTGTTTTATATACAAATCCACTTCCACTACCTTGTAATTTTCCACTCTTATAATTTTGTACCATTACAACAGCATTGTAGACCTTTTTAACCGCAGTACTAATTCCAGAATTATCAACTACTACTTTACTATAATCACCAGTATAAGTATTTCTAATTATCCCAGTTCCACTAATACTAGTTTCATTCTTAGCAAAAGGATTTACAATTATCAAATATGCAACCGCAGCACCTGCAATTACACCAACCAAGGCTATTATAAAATTTAAAAATTTTTCTCTCATCTATTTCACCTCTCTATATCAACAATTTCCTTCCAATTTTTAGGAAATCCCATTTCATTTAAAACTTTATCTATAGAAATTGATTTTAAATTATATTCAAGATTATCTAATACATCACTTATTTCAATAACAAGATTTTTAACTTCATTATGAGTAAGTAATTGTCTCAAAATTATTATCAACGCAAACAAATCATTTTTTCCATATATGTATTCATCATTAGTTTTATCAATATTAAGAATTCTATGATATATAGTATCATCAATTGATCTTTGTGTCTTGTTACAGAAAAGTATATCTTCATGTGCACAAAGATTTCTATAATTTGCAAGTATTGGTAAATAAGATTCATATGCATCACTACTAATTCCATAAAAATCACATATAGCAATTCTATCTTCTTTCTTTAGGATGCAATATAATTCACTAACTATACCAAAAGATAATACTTTTACTAATACCCACAAAGGTATATAACCATAATTAGTAATATAATGCTTTGTTGCGGCATGTTGATTACCATTAACTCTAACTTGTCTTTTCATTTTCTTTATAAGATCATTAACTTGTCTTGATTTTTGAGGTGATGTATCAAAATTCTTTGCCTTTAAATAGTCACTCTCCTTATAACCATACTTTTTAGATAATTGGTAAGAAATAATAGACTTAGTATTATTTTCTATAACAAGTAAATATTTAAATATAATATTCCTAAAACTTCTATCAAATAAGAATAAACTATAAAGTTCTTCAAATGTAGTACCTTCAATATATTGTTTATTGTTAAAAGATTTCATAAATAGATGTCTATACCCATTTATAAAAAAGTAATTTTCCCTTAATAAAACCTCTCTTGCATATTCCTCATTATTTATAATAAGACCCTTATATCTAAATATTTCAATTTGCTCATCAAGGTTCTTAAACCTCTTATTGTCCCTCATATTCTCACCTATTATTGATTATAACATAGTTTCTAATAAAAAGTATGAAAAAATAGTGAAATAATGTGATATAATTTTGTAATATAGAAAGGATGAGTTTATGCCAAGTACCGCAACACACGCATATTTTATAATGGACATATATGATAAACTACCTATTGAAAGAAAAATATTTTTAAAAGATGATAAAGAGCTTTTAAAAGTATCAGCACAAAGTATGGATCCATTAAACTTTTACTTTTCAAAAAATTTTAAAAAGAACAAAAAAGTACGATCCTTTGCAGAATACTTTCACACACATAAAACTGGAGAGTTTTTAATAACACTTACAAATTATATTAAATATAATTATTATGCATCAAAGTCAGATGTAATGGCATATTTATATGGAATGATTTCACATTATGTATTAGATACAACATTTCATCCATATGTATACTATAAAACCGGAGAGTTCAAAAAAAATGTAAAAGACACATACATCTATAATTCAAAACATCATGAATTTGAAACAGCAATTGATAGATATTTAATAAAACTAAGAGAAAATGTAATTCCGTATAAATATAAATTATACAAAGAAGTATTCAATATAAGTGCCCTTTCAAATGATTTAAAAGACGTCATTAATTTTACCTATAGAGAAACATTTCATATAAATGACTTTGATAAAGTTCTATTGCATTCAATTAAAGATATGAGACTAGCATTCAAACTGTTAAGATATGATAAGATAGGAATTAAGTATAGATTTTATAAATTAATAGATATAATTTCATCAAAAAAAACACTAAAATTAAAGTTTGCTTCATATTATTATAAAACAGATATGGATTTTCTAAATGAAGAACATAAAACATGGTATTATCCAACAAATAAAAGAAAAAAATATAATATGTCATTTAGAGATTTATATATAAAAGCTCTATCAGATGCATTACATATAATAAAAGAGGTAGATGCATATATTTATGATAACAAAAAAGTGAATTTAGAAAAATTATTTAAAGACTTATCCTACAAAACAGGAGTACCACTAAAACAAAAACAAGAACTAAAATATTTCGAATTTTAGTTCTTTTTAGTATTAGAAAAATATATTCGCCAATAATAAAAATGGTGATAATATGTTCTATAAATATTTAATATCAAATGTAAGCGATAAAGAAGTTTTATATTTATTTCTAGACAACAGATATGAAATATCAAGTGAGTTTTCAAAAGATATAAAAGAAGATTCTATACAAAATAAAATTAAGTCATATATTAAAAAAAACAATATTAATTTTAATAAAGGAACAATATATCTAGTTACTAATAATATAATAGCGGCATCAATAAATTACAATAATGATGAATTTACAAAAGTAAAAGAGTATATTGATATTAAAAATAGTGATGATAATTTAGAAATAATAGATGTTACTAATATAAATAATAGGGAAAGAATCCTAATCAAAAACAATAAGACATACTATAGAATACCATTAACAAAATATTTAGAAAACGCACTATTTAATAAAATACCATTAATATTCGAAAAAGATGCGATGAAAGTAGTTGCTATAATAATAAGAAGTAATTATATAAAAGATTTGTACAAATATGGATATATAAATGATGAAAACAATTATATGACAAAGGGAATATCTGATATAGAAAAAACTAATAGATACAAATTTTTCATAGATAAACTAAATAATGCAATAAAAGAAACAGACATGATGTATTTAACGTATAAGGATAAACCAATTTATATAAATAGTGGAAATATATTTAACATTAATACATTAGCAAAGATAGGATATAACTATAATGAAATATTAAAGTTGTTATATCCTGGATTAGAATTATCATATGAATCATATTTTTAAACAAAAAAGCCCGTAAAAATACGGACTTTTGAAACACATTGAATAGGTTCCTATCTTTTTGAGAATTGTGGTGCACGTCTTGCTTTCTTTAAACCTGGTTTTTTACGTTCTTTAATTCTAGAATCTCTAGTAATGAATCCAGCAGCTTTTAAAGTTTTTCTATAGCTATTTTCACTATCAGCAGGAGTAGTACTATCATAATCTAATAATGCTTTAGTAATTCCTAAACGAATTGCTCCTGTTTGTCCAGAGAAACCTCCACCTTTTACTTCAACAACTACATCAAAGATTTCCTTTGTATTAGTCATTTCAAGAGGTTGAGTTAAATCCATAACTAAAGTTTCAAAAGGTAAATATTCATGAACATCTTTACCGTTAACAGTTATATTACCTTTTCCTGGTATTAACTTAACTTTAGCGATACTAGTTTTTCTTTTACCAGTTCCATAATAAACATTTTGTTTTGCTTTTGCCATCATTTACCTCCCATTAAATTTCCATTGCTTCTGGTTTTTGAGCAGCATGTTTATGTTCATTACCTGTATAAACAAATAATTTTTTATACATAGCTCTTCCAAGTCTGTTATGAGGAAGCATTCCTTTAACAGCTCTTTCAACCATTTCAACTGGATATTTTTCTACCATTTCTTTAGCAGTTCTTTCTCTTAATCCACCTGGATACATAGAGTGATTATAATATTTTTTATCCTCTAATTTATTTCCAGTTAAAAGAACTTTCTCAGCATTGATAATGATAACATTGTCACCACAATCAATATGAGGTGTAAATGTAGCTTTGTGTTTTCCACGTAAAACATGTGCAGCTTTACTAGCTACTCTACCAAGAGGTTTACCCTCAGCATCAATTACGTACCACTTACGTTCAATTGTTTCTTTTTTTTGCATATAGCTTGTCATAATTTTTTCTCCTTTTACTTAAGTTTGATTTTCCCGGGATCAAACTTATGTGGGGATATCAAATGTACCGATTAAGATTATACTAAAAATCTCTTTATTTGTCAACGAAAATAGATAGAAAAAAATAGCCGGTTTTGTAGAATAAAAATATGTTAATAAACGACTTCTTTCAAATATAATCCAGAACCTTTAACAGTTGTAATTTTGCTTTTGTCCATAGTACCATTTAATATATTTTTAACTGAATCAGTAGTTAATTTATCACTACCAATTTTAATTAAAACACCTACCATATTTCTTACTTGATATTTCATAAAACCATTTCCTGTAAATGAAATTGTAATAATATCCCCTTCTTTTTTCATATCAACAGAATATATAGTTCTAACGTAACTACTTTTAATAGCTTCTTCTGAAACAAATGGTTTAAAGTCATGTTCACCTAAAAAATCATTAATAGCTAAGCGCATATTATCAAAATTTAAATCTTTACAATACTGATAAACATGATTCCTATCAATAGGTGAATATTCTCCTACATTTATTTTATATATATATGTTTTCGAAATAGCATTATACCTTGCATGAAAATTTTTATCCACAATTTCTGTGGATAAAACATGGATATCCTCTGGCAACAAACTATTTAATGCACATTTTAGTTTGTAAAGAGTTATATTAACATCAATATCAAAGTGCGCAACCTGTCCTAACGCATGAACTCCTCTATCAGTTCTACCAGAAGAAAATATTCTAGTTTCTGTATGATTATTAATATTATATAAAGCATTCTCTAACATACCTTCAACAGTTCTCTCTCCAGGTTGCTTTTGATATCCGGAAAAACCAGTTCCATCGTATGAAAACCTAATTAAATATCTCATACACCCTCCTTATACGTGTTTATATATATCTTTAATTATATCTCTAATATCAGTGTGATAAAATAACTTAACATTCTTATTTTCCTTAGCAAGATATGTAATGTAAGGTAATGTAGGAGGAACAATACTATTATTCAATAACAAAGATACATTAATTAATTCCTCTTTTGTATCACCATTTAATAAAACACTACCATTTTTAATAACTAAAACCTTGTCAGTAACTTCATATAATACATCCAAGTTATCTTCTATAATAACCACCTTACCATTAGAAGAAAAAATGGATAAAATATTTTTAAGATTTCTTCTGTTATTTTTATCAAGATTAAAATATAAATTTCTAAAAATAACAACATCAAACTTAAATAATGTTTTTAAAAATACATAAAATAGATATTTCTCACTAGTTGATAATTCACTAATTTTTTTATTTAATATACTAATTTCTAACCCAATATTTTCTAAATACTTTTCTAAAAACTCTTTAAATGATTTATCAGTTACTTTATTTTTCTTACAATAATAATTGATTTCAGATTTAACGGTATCAGTAAAAAAATGAATATAATTAGAATCAACAACAGTTACAATTGGCTTTTTTCTTTTCATACCCTTAAAAGTTATTTTCCCCTTTGATACAGATAATTCTTTAGTTAATAATTTTTCAAATGTAATTGAATGCTCTAAACAAATTCCATAAATATATTTAGAATAAATAGAAAAATCCATATCTTTATATTTATTTTTATATGTAACATCATCAAATCTTATTTCCATAATTCATCAACCATCCTACCAGTATCCATTATTACATCATCTACAAGATTATAGAATTTAAGTTTTAAAGATAAATCCATCATTATCGGAATATATATTCCTTCTCTTGCTAAAACATTGTCATGTTCTAATATTTTTGATGGAGTACCATCTAATTGCACGTACCCATTGTTTATAAATATAGCATACGAACTAAATAATATATTCTCTAATTTATTAGTTGTAAAAAGAACAGATAAGCTATATAAATCTAAGTACTTTTTAATAAATGCAAATATAATTGAAGCCTCAGAATAGGTAAGACAATCAAATATATCATCTAAAAAGATAATTTTAGGACTGTTGATAAGAGATGAAATAATATATACCTTTACTCTATCAATATTTGAAAGTTCTCTCATACGTTTTTGCTTAAAAGATGATACATCAAAAAATTCCAACAAATAATTAATTCTATTCAAAAGATCTTTCTTTAAAATTCCATCAATTTTCAAAGAGGCAAGTAAATCATATACTTTCATAGACATATTTCTAGAATTTAGAATTATTCTGTTATATCCAATAAGAGAAGAATAATTACGCATATTATTACTATTCAAAGCAACACTATCAACACTAATAGAGTTCTGTGTTTGTAAAATTCCACATAAAAGTTTGATTAATGTTGTCTTACCACAATTATTTGGACCTATCACAGCATTTATAGAGTTTTGCTTAATAGAAAATGTCAAATTTGTAAAATTAAACTTGTCGTGATATGAATAATTTAAGTTTTCTACACATAAAATATTGTCCATCATATCACCTCGTCTCTATATTATACAATAAAACGAAAAAAAAAACATCATATTGATGTTAATATAATTTTTTCTTTTGTATATTATATGCAATAGATGCAGCTAACTTAGTTGGAACCAATCTTGTAAAGAAATTAGTAACCCTCATCTTAAATCCAGGAATGATTATTAATTTTTTATTAAATAACCCAACCAATGCACATTCCGCAACAAACTTGCTATCTAATGGTTTAACTGAAAACTTAACATTAGCAACACTGTTAAAGTTAGTTTTAACAGGACCAGGACATAAGCAGGAAACAACAACTTTAGATTTATCCCTTCTTAACTCCTCATATATTGAAGTTGTAAGTCTCAAAACATAAGCTTTTGTTGAATAGTATGTAGCCATTAATGGGCCAGGTGCAAATGCAGCCATCGAAGCAACATTCAATATATAACCAGAATTTCTCTTTTTCATATCTTTTAGGAATAACTTAGTAAGTACATGTACAGCTTTAATATTTACATCTATCATTTCAAGTTCTTTAGATAAGTCAGTTTCAGTAAATTTTCCACAGTCACCAAATCCGGCATTATTAATTAATACATCGATCTTGTCATTCTTACATAAGACATACAACTCTTTTAGTTTACTCTCATTAGATAAATCAGCTACTACTATTTTTACATTTTTACCTAATTCTTCTTGTACTTTTTGAAGTTTTTCTTTTTCTCTTGCAACTAAAATAAGTTCAAATCCTTCTCTAGATAGTATTCTTGCCATTTCAAGACCAATTCCAGAAGAAGCACCAGTAATTAAAGCTTTCATAATATTCACTTCGCTTTCGCATTATATTTACTACAAGTAAAGTATATCATAGATAAAATAAATTAACAATCTTTAATAAATTTAAAGAGGAAGAGTAGATTTAGCATTTATTTCTAATGATGATGTAATCCCCTTTTTATATGCGTAATATCCAGCAGCCCCTATCATAGCGGCATTATCAGTACAACATTCTATATTAGGAAATATAAATTCAACATTTTTTTCTTTACATACATCCTCTAATTTGCCTCTTATACCACTATTAGCAGCAACACCACCAGCTATTAGGAAACTCTTAACAGGAACTTCTTCTAAAGCTTTTTTTGTCTTTTTAGCTAAAATGGTAGAAACAACATCTTGAAATGCATATGAAAGATCTTCCTTATTAATCAAATTACCACGTTGCTCCTCATTATGTGCCAAATTAATAACAGCACTTTTTAATCCACTAAAACTAAAGTTATAAGAATTATCATTAAGTGGTAGTGGAAGAGTATATCTAGGCTTACCCACCTTAGCCATTTTATCTATAATAGGCCCCCCTGGATAATCAACACCTATTACTCTAGCGACTTTATCATAACACTCACCAACAGCATCATCTAATGTTCTTCCAAGAACCTCAAATGTATATTCTTCCTTCAAATATACAAGTTCTGTATGTCCTCCACTGATAACTAAAGCAAGAGCAGGATATTTAATTTCACTTACTAAATTACTTGCATATATATGCCCTGCGATATGATGAACCGGTACCAATGGTTTATTATAAACAAATGAAAGTGTCTTAGCAGCTTCTAAACCCACCAAAAGTGAACCAATTAAACCAGGACCATATGTAACAGCAATTGCATCAACGTCATTAATAGTCATATTCACTTTTTTTAAGCATTCTTCAATTACAATTGTTATATTTCTAACATGATTACGACTAGCTATTTCAGGAACTACTCCACCATAATTAGTATGTATATCTATTTGTG
The DNA here is from genome assembly GCA_000432595.1 of Clostridium sp. CAG:710. Classification (GTDB taxonomy): domain Bacteria; phylum Bacillota_I; class Bacilli_A; order RF39; family UBA660; genus CAG-710. Next base: position 26,008 of record HF996844.1, read on the forward strand.
ATAAAACAACACTGGATATTATTTCGTGTCCATTTTTAACTATTGAACATGCAGTTTCATCACAACTAGATTCAATTGCAAAAATATAAGTATCTTTCATTTAAATCATCTCTTTTTCCATAAGTATTCCATCAGTTCCAGAATAATATCCACTCCTAATAGCAACTTCTTTAAATCCATATTTATGATATAAAGCAATTGCACTAGTGTTTTTACTATTAACCTCTAATGTTATATTATTAATCTTTTTATTTAAACCCTCATCTATAACAAACTGAAGCATTTTGCTTGCAATACCATTACCTCTAAATTCTCTTAATACATAAATATTAGAAATTTCAAATCTATCATATATATCAAGATAAGTAATATAACCAAGTATCTTATTATTTCCTACATAAAAGCAATATTTTAAATAAGGATTTGTTTTTTCTTCTTTCAAAATATCAATATAAGAGTTAGTCTCACTATTATAATGATTATAAAACTCCTGAAGTATTAAAAAATCTATTTTACTAGTTAGCATTTAACTTTTCCTCAGCTTCTGTTAATTTTAAATAATTTGCATCAACAGAATGTGGATTAATAGTTTCTCTATCTTTTAAATTAGTTACAATTTTCAAAATATCAGGTGAGTAACTTTCTGTATCAAAAGGAAATTTATCATTAGAAATAAGCGTATGACTCTCACCTAAGCTTTTAATAGCAACTTTAAGTGCTTCTAAGCTTATATATTGTTCTTTTAAAACCTGATTATAAGTTTTACTATCAAATATAGCAGAGTAAACATAACCCCTTCTAGCGTCTATAAGAGGCACTAAAAAGTCACAATTAGCACTACTAGATATTGCCATTGCTTCAAGGCTAGATATAACTGATATAGGAATATTTAAAGCCCATGCATATGTCTTAGCAATTGTAAGGCCAATTCTAACACCAGTGAAAGAACCAGGCCCATTTACAGCCATAATTTTATCAATAGAATGAACATCAATATTATTTTTGTTAAACATTAATTGAATATTATAAAGTGTTTCAGTAGATAAATCTTGTTTTAGTTCTAATGTAATTTTATCAATTAATTTATCATCATCAACTACTCCACAATATAAAAAACTAGATGAAGTATCTAGATATAAAATTCTCATAAAACCGCCTCACAAATATCTTCATATATTCTTCCATGAGGAATAAATGTTAATGTTCTAGTATCTTCATCTATTACTTTAAATTTAATATCTAGTCTTTCTTCAGGCAAATAATCTTTTATCATGTCTGACCATTCGATTATTGTAACTCCACCTCTAGTATAATAATCTTCAATACCAAGATCATCAACTTTACCATCTAATCTATATACATCCATATGATAAAGTGGTAACTCACCATTTGGATATTCTTTAATAATATTAAATGTAGGAGAAGTAACAGTCTCTTCTATTCCAAGTGCTTGTGCAAAACCCTTAGTAAATACTGTCTTACCACTTCCTAAATCACCTTCAAGGCATATTACCATATTAGGAAATTTCTCCGATTCAAGATTCTGCGCTATTTCAATTGTTTCTTTCTCACTATATGTAGTAATTTTATTCTCCATTTCTATCACCATTATTATTATAGCAAAATACTAAGTTTAAAAACAATATATAATACTACAAATTTTCAAAAAATTAAAAAAGACTGTAAAACAGTCTAATAAACAAAAAAAATCATTGGCAATGACCTATTTTCGCATACACTATCTTCGGCACATGAGAGCTTAACTTCTGTGTTCGGGATGGGAACAGGTGTACCCTCTCAGCAATAATCACCAATGAAACTATAGAGAAATAATTCTCTGAAAACTTAGATAACGTGATTGACTCAATCAAATTAATAAACAAATATGATTAAATCCTCGATCTATTAGTACTGGTCAACTCAACATATCACTATGCTTCCATCTCCAGCCTATCAACCAGGTAGTCTTCCTGGGATCTTACTTTATACAAATGGGAAAACTCATCTTGAAGTTGGCTTCCCGCTTAGATGCTTT
>HF996845.1 GCA_000432595.1 Clostridium sp. CAG:710
TTTTAGTGTCTACTTTTTATTGACAAGTTCAACAACTTCTATTTCTTTTTCTTTACATTTAAAACGTAAAGAAATATAAAAAAGACATAATTTAACTTGCACAGAAAGATATAAATTAATATACTTAAATTATGATAAGATAGTACAAGAAAGGCTTATATTATGAAAAAGATATTTAAAATTTTGTTTGGTCTATTAATGACTATTACATTATTTCTTACTGCAGCTGTAGATGTTAATGCAGAAATTAAACTTGATGAAGAGAAAAAAGAAATAACGTATATAGCTAGTAAAGAATTTTGCGAAGAATGTGAAAATTATACAACATCATATGAGATAAAAGATAATATATTTGAGGTAACATTTAAAGAACCAAAAGAGAGTGAAATATTTTCCGCACAAGTATTAAATAATTCAATAATCTGGGCTCGTAATAATGCTTTTAATATATTAATGTATAATCCGGATTATAATAAATATGATATTTCAAAAGATGGCCTAGCATTAGAAGTAACTGGAGATGAGAATAACGAGATACCAAAATTACTTAAAATTAATTTATCATATAATGGAAGAGACAAAGAAGAAAGTTGGAACTCATTAAAAACAGCACTTGTTAAAGGAATAGACATAGGTGGTATTGGTGATACCCCTGGTCAAGATTCAATAATAGTATTTAACTCAGAATTTCAAGAAATAAACTACCAAGGTACTAAGCTTAAATATGAAATAGAAAATGGTGTAATGACAATTACTCCTAAGTCCAATAAAGAAAAATTAACATTATATATCGCAGAAAACTTTATCACGCATTATATTATGAAATTAGAACTTGATTACGATACAGTTGATATTTATAATTCAAAAATAAATGATAATGGAATAGAAGCAGAAAAATTAGATGGAGAAACATTAAAAAGTTTAAAATTAAATCTAACAAAAACTGGAAAAGAAGCGACAGAAGTTTTAAAAAGTATAATAGAAGCAATGGAATATATTCCAGAGGATGATCCAGATACTCCAAATAATGATAATAAGAATAATACAAAGCCAAGTGAAACAAAAGTAAGTGTGAAAAATACTGCAGCTACATATTCGGTAATAGCAATCACTTGTGGAGTTATATGTGTATTAATTGGTGCTGGTCTAATATTTGTATTAAATTCCAATAAAAAGGAAAAATAACACTAAGTTAATTTGAGACTGTCAATTTGACAGTCTTTTTTTATTTTTTATAAAAAAATGTTTACAAAATATAACTTTGATAGTAATATTAGGGTAGCAGTGGACGAAAGTGGTGAAAAGTGGGGGATTAATATGTTGATGGGAGAATATAACCATACAATTGATGACAAGGGTAGAATTATAATACCCGCAAAGTTTAGAGAAGAACTAGGACGTGCATTTATCATAACCCGCGGCCTAGAACAGTGCCTATTTGTATATCCTAAACCTCACTGGGATAAAATAGTAAATAAATTAAATCAACTACCTTTCACAAAGAAAGATGCACGTAGTTTTATGCGCTTCTTTCTCTCTGGCGCTACTGCAATGGAATTTGACAAACAAGGTCGAATCAATATTACCTCTCCATTGATTTCTTACGCCGGCTTAGAAAAGAATTGCGTTATAGTCGGCGTGGGAGATCGACTTGAAATATGGTCAGAAGAGAACTGGAACAAATTCTATAATACTAATAAGGAAGACCTATCAGACATTGCAGAAAATTTATTTGATTCAAATTGGGTAGATGGTGATTAATATGCATATAAGTGTTTTGTTACAAGAGTCTATAGCCGCACTTAATTTGAAAGAAGACGGTATCTACGTAGACGCTACATTAGGTTATGCTGGACATTCCAGCGAAATATTAAAGCGAGTAAGAAGGGGTTGTCTTTTTGCCTTTGATCAAGATAGTGAAGCAATTAATTTTAGTAAAAACAAACTATCTAGTATCGGAAACAATTATGAAATTATAAAAAGTAATTTTTGTAATTTAAAAGAAGAATTAAAAAAACGAAATGTAACTAAAGTAGATGGAATATTATTTGATCTTGGAGTATCAAGTCCTCAATTAGATGAAAAAGAGCGAGGATTTAGTTATCACTTGGATGCAAGATTAGATATGAGAATGAATACAGAACAAGAATTATCTGCATATGAAGTCGTAAATTCCTATGATGAAGCAAAATTAGCTAAGATATTTTTTGAATATGGAGAAGAAAAGTATTCAAAAAGTATAGCACGTGCAATTGTAAAAGCAAGAGCGGAAAAGAAAATTGAAACTACATTAGAATTAGTTGAAATAATTAAATCTGCTATGCCAGAAAAAGCAAAAAGAGATAAACATCCAGCACGCAAAGTATTTCAAGCAATAAGAATAGAAGTAAATAATGAATTAGAAGTATTAAAACAAGCTCTAAATCAAGCATTGGATATAGTTGATGTAGGTGGAAGAGTAGTGGTAATAACATTCCATTCATTAGAAGATAGAATTGTAAAAAACATATTCAAGGAGAAAACAAAAATTGATTCAAGAGTAAAAGGCCTACCTAATATACCAGATGAATATTTACCAGATTTTAGGCTAGTAAATAATAAAGCAATTGTTCCTAGTTTAGAAGAACTAGAAAACAATAACAGAGCTAGATCATCTAAACTAAGAGTAATAGAAAGAATAAAATAAGGTAGTGAAAGGGGAAAATATGAAAAAGAAAAAGCTTTTAAAGAAAAAAGTTAAAATGGGCAAGTTTGAAAAGTTAATTTATACATTCACTTTTGTTTTAGTGCTTGCTTCACCATTTGTAATTGTATTTTCTCAAGCAACACTATCAAAAATCAATTATGAAGTAGAAAAATCAAAAAAAGAATTAACTAAGCAAGAAAAGAAAAATGAAAGTTTAGTAATGAAAATAAATGAACTTGCCTCTCTTGATAAGATACAAGAGGTTGCAGATTCTAAAGGTTTGAGTTATAATAATGATAACATCAAAACTATTGGTGATGAATAAAGGAGTCATGTATGAAAAAGAAAAGTACTAATACAATAAAGTTAAATGCTTTCGTTATATTAGGCACTATTCTTTTTTTTATTGTAATAATTGCAAGAATAAGTTATTTATCACTATCTAAAAATATAGATGGAATTAATCTACAAGAATTTGCTAAAAAAAGAACAACAAAAACAGATGTATTGTACGCTAAACGTGGTTCAATTTATGATGTAAATGAAAATGTGCTTGCACAAAATGTTTCATCATATACAGTAATTGCATATCTTGATCCATCTAGAACAACTAACCCAGAGAATCCAAAACATGTTGTTGATAAAGAATATACTGCAAAGAAGTTATCAGAAATATTAGATATGGACTATGATAAAACATTAGCATATCTTTCAAAAGAAAATATATATCAAACTGAACTTGGTAATAAAGCAAAGGGAATAAGTGAATTAACAAAGGAAAAAATAGAAGAGCTAAAACTTCCTGGAATAGATTTTATTGAAACACAAAAAAGAAATTATCCATATGGAAGATTCTTATCTTATACACTTGGATATGCAAAACTTAGAACTGAAGAAAATGAAAATGGTAAACCAGAAGAAAAAATAGTAGGAGAACTAGGAATAGAAGCTAAGTTTGATAAAGAATTAAGTGGTACTGATGGATATAATTATTATCAGAAGGATAGAAATGGATATAAAATAGCAGGAACAAAAGAATTAACTGAACCTGCTAAAGATGGAAATAATATATATTTAACAATAGATGCAAGTATCCAATTATTTGTAGAACAAGCAATATCTAAAGCATTAGACAAATATGATGCAGACTGGATGACAATAATGGTTGCTAATGCTAAAACAGGGGCTATACTAGCTTCTTCTACATATCCAACATTTGACCCTAATTTAAGAGATATGACAAATTACTTAGACTATAACATATCATATGCATATGAACCTGGTAGTACTATGAAAATATTCTCTTATATGGCAACTATGGAAAATGGAGAGTATAATGGAAGCGAAAAATATACATCAGGTGTATATAAAACAAAAGATGGTACAGAAATAGGTGACTGGTTGAGAAGTGGTTGGGGTAAAATAACTTATGATCAAGGATTTGCACTTTCTAGTAATGTTGGTGTAATTAATTTAATAAATAAGCATTTAAATGGAAATCTACTTATGGATTATTACAAAAAACTTGGATTTGGTTCTAAAACAAATATTGAATTAGCAAACGAAGTAAGTGGTAAATTAGCATTCAAATATGAAACAGAAGTATTTAATGCAGGATTTGGACAAGGAATTACAACAACACCTATTCAAAATATAAAAGCATTAACATCAATATCTAATAATGGTACCTTATTACAACCATATATAATTGATAAAATAGTAGATCAAAATACTGGAAAAGTTATATATAAAGGTAAAAAGAAAGAATTAGAAAAAGTTGCCTCTACTGAGACAGTATCAAAAATAAAAGATTTGATGGAAAGTGTAATAAATGGTAATAGTAGAACCTCAACTGGATATTACTATTATATGGATGGATATGATATAATCGCAAAAACTGGTACTGCACAAGTTGCTAGGGAATCAGGAAAAGGATACTACAATAATCAAGTAATAAGAGGATTTGCTGGTATGTTTCCAAAAGATAATCCAGAAGTAATAATGTATGTTGCTGCTAAAAACCCTAGTAGTACTAAATTAATGTCAGAAGTTGTAAAAGAAATAGTTAAAAATACAAGTAATTATTTAGGAATATATAATGGTAAGAAAGAAGAAAATAAAAACCTAACTAAGTATACATTAGATTCATATATAAATAATAATGTTGATACAGTAAAAGATACTCTTACTAAAAATAAAATAAATGTAGTAGTAATAGGAAATGGAAATAGAATAACCATTCAATATCCAAAAGCAGGTGCAACTGCCTCAGAAATAGATAAGGTATTCTTAGTAACTAATTCTAATACTGATATTATGCCAGATATAACAGGTTATAGTAAAAGTGAAGTAATTATATTACAAAAACTTCTTAATATAAAAGTAGAATTTAGTGGAACTGGTTACGTATATGAGCAAAGTATAAAAGCAGGAGATAAATTTAAACCAGGTGAAACTATAAAAGTTAGATTAAAAGAAAAAAAGTAAGTTTGTGTAATTTGCAAACTTACTTTTATATTGCTCTATATTTATTAGCATCCTTAAAAGGATTATTTTTATCTATATGATCTATAAATAATATTCCATTTAAATGATCTATTTCATGTTGAAAGGCAATTGCTAAATCCTCTCTAAGTCGAAGTTTAATTTTATTTCCCTTTGTATCATATCCTTCAACTGTAATCCTAGCAAATCTTGGAACAATTCCTTCAGTAGGACGGTTAATACTTAAACAACCTTCGCCATCTTCAACATATATTTTTTCAGTAGAAGTTGATGTTATTTTAGGATTAATAACAACATAAACATCAAATTCTCCCTCATCTTTTTCGTATACAACAGTAAAGAATCTTTTTAGTATACCAATTTGTACAGCGGCCATACCCATACCAGGTCTTAAGTTATACTTTTCAGCTATTTCTTCAATTTGACTATTTTTTAAATATTCAATCATTTTATCAATCGCAACAAGATCGTCTTGTTCCATAGGAAATGTAACTTCTTTACTAGTTTGTCTTAATAATTTATTTTTTTCATCTAAAATGTCTTTATTTCTTAACATATATAATCACTTCCAACATGGGTATTATAACACAAAGATGTATTTTTGCAAAGAAAAAGAGCTAACACTCTTTTAGCTCTTTGTTAGTGAGACCATCTAGAACCAATTACAATTACTAATAGGATAAATAATACTAATATAATTGCATATGAAGAAGTATTATTTCCATAATAAGGATAAGCTGGATAGCCATATGAAGGATAACCAGTGTTTTGGCAACATGAACTGCCTCCACCGTAATAATACATAAACATTCCTCCTTTTTTACGTTTTCTAATATAGTTTATTAGTAAAATAAAAAAATGCTACTATATATGACCTGAATGCTTGAAAAAAGCTAGTGAATTTGTTACAATAAATTAAATAGTAGGGAGGATAGTTATGAATAGAAAGATAAACAAAAAAGGCTTTACTCTAACTGAAATACTTGCAGTTATTGCTATTCTAGGAGTGATTCTAGCAATTGCAGTACCAAGCTATAATTCTTTAAGTAAAAAATTTGAAAAGGCATATTATGAAAAACTAGAGGGCTCTGTTTTAGCAGCTGCTAAATCATATTATAAAGAAAATGCAGAGTCAAGACCTGCAGAACTTTTATATTCTAGTGTAGTAACTTTTAGTGAACTTATAGACAACAAAAATATAGATGACATAAAAGGTTATAAATCAGAAAGTGAATTAAAAGGACGTATTATAATAGTAAAAAAAGTGGAAGGTTACGACTATAAAATGTGTTATTTAGCACCTGGTACTAATGATGAATCATCTACAGAAGCACAAAAATTAAATGATGCTTCATTGAAAACTTTAGGTATAAATAAGGATACAAATACTAATAATTGTGATGCTAACTGGTTGAATAATGATGCAGATACCTTTGAAACAGAGTATGTAGATGATAAACCCATATACTTATATTATTCAGAAACAAACAATCCGAAAACTATAAAGGAAAAGCTTGGAGTAACAAAAACACTCAAAAAAAAGGCTTCTTATTCTTCGAAAGAATATTTAGAAGAAGTAGAGTTAGGGAACACTAAGTATTATCCAGAAAATATTACTGCGATTGATTTAAGAACTGAAAAAGAATATAATTTAACTTATCGAATAAAAACAGGAAAGGTGGTAGAAAAAAAGTTACATGTAGTTAGATATGATGCACCAATTGTTAAAGTGGGAGATGAAGAGATTAATGGTAAAACATTGCCATATAATACTGAAATAAACCTTAGTATAAGTGATGATGATGCAACAAGGCACAAAAACTTGAAAAATGACAATGCCACAGAAAAAACAATATTTGAAGAAAAAATTTATTGTGGCGGAACTTGGCGTGATTGGACCGAAGTATCAAATGGGAAAAAAATATATACAAAAAATAGTGTTGACTGTGATGCTTCTTCTATTAAAATAAAATATCGTTGGAAAGATGAACAAGATAATATAAGCCGAGAAACAAAGGAACCATATACTATGGACTTGATAGAAGAAAATCCAAAATTAGAGGTTAAATTAGAATCTGGCGGAAAAATATATGAACTAGGACAATGGACAAATAAAGATATAGATGCAACTTTAAATGTTACTGGTATAAAGAGGGATGTTGACTTGTATTCTAAGAAAGACTCAGGTACTGATACAAAGTTTAACACTGGTGGTGAAGGAACCTATAACTATAAAATAACAGAAGAAACAGCAAGTTCAACATATATTTTCTCTCTAAAGGAAAAGGATACTAGTAATCCTGTAAAAAATGGTGATAATGATGTAAAAGTCAGAAAAACAGTCAAAATTGATAAAACATCACCTCTAGTTGCAACCATTATTACAGATAGCAGTTATAACAAAAAGTATGATTCTGATGTAAATCTAACTATGAGTTGGACAAATAAAGATTTATGGTTTAATGCCTTTGTGAAGGATGAATTAAGTGGAATTGAAAATGTAACATTTAAATTAAAATCAACGGGTGCTACAATTCCTGTGCATTGGGTGCAAGAACCCGATGATTACAAAGATATTACTGCAGGAAGCATATTAAATTCACTTACTAAGAGATATAGAAATTATGCAAGTAATGGTTATAGTAGATATATACTACATTTTTATGAAGATATTGAGGATGATGTAATAATAAATGCGACCGACTCAGCTGGAAACAAATATACAAAGGAAGTAAAAATAAAACTTGATAAAACGCCTCCATCTCCACCAAGTATATATTTCTTTGGAATATCAACAGATAAGTTTTATATAATAAGTGGTAAAGATAATTTATCAGGAGTTTCTGAAGATCAATATAAAAAACCGGGCAGTAATGAATGGAAAACATATTCTTCTATAATACATTTAACTGCTGAAACAGGAACATACTATGCTAAGAGTATCGATAGAGCAGGAAATGAGAGTGCCCCAACATCAAAAAATTATGTAAAAGAAGAAACCGAATCAAAATATACAATTTATTTTGATAGTAATGGCGGTAGTGGTTCTATGAGTCCAATGAAAAATATTTCTAGGAACGCGAAAGTAACATTAACTAAAAATGCATTTACTAAAAGTGGATATAATTTTATGGGGTGGGCAACTAGTAAAAATTCTTCAACAATTGCATACTATGATCAGCAAGAAGTAGCGGGAATAACAAGTGGTAGTTCAATAACATTATATGCAGTATGGAAAAAAGGCTTAGTAGCAACATTTAAATATAATAAAGCCACATGGGCTAAAGATACAACAGCTTCATGTAATTTATATAACGGAGCAACATCATGTACAGTAACCGCTCCAGAAATACCAAATGCTCCAGGAACAAATAGAAGAGATCAATCTACATCTGCTTCTGTTAGAAATAAAGGAAATAATCCATTTCGTACATTGTTTACTGTTGTTGGGTGGTCAACTAATAAAAATGCGACTTCTGCACAACATAAATCGAGAGGAACAATTACACTTTCTGCAAACACAACATATTATGCTATAGTAAAAATTAATAAAACAAGATTCTATGCTTTCCCAAATGAAGATTATGGATTATACTGTCGTAAGGCCGCAGGTCAAGCATATGCAAAACAAAACTTTAAAGGAATGATTTTAACTAATACTTCTACTGCTGCATACTATAACAGTACAAACTGGCAATATACTGGAGGAAAAATGTGGTTTGTTGGTAATGTGAATCCTAGTAATTTATGTGGTGGAGGTTCCCTTGGAGTAGGTAAAGTATGTACAAGTTGTTGGGTACCTGGAGATTGGGTAGATTGGTAGTGATGAATATGAAAAATAAAAAGATTAAGATAATAATAGTTTTAGTGGCCTTAGTAGTATTAATAACCGCAGGGGTAATTAACTACATCAGTTACACCTCAGACAAAACATATGCGTTTGACACAAATAATATAAAAAAATGTGATGTCTGTGATACAAGTTTTTTGGGAAAAAGAACAAATAATTCTAAAAAAATAAAAGAGACACATAAAATAGTTGGATTGCAAACTTCAAATATGCAAATAACATCAGAAAGAAAAAACTACAATGAAGCATCGATGAGTGTAAAGGTAAAAAATATCTCAGATGCAACATTAGAAGACGTTAATCTAGAATTTAAATTCTATAATAAAAAAGGTGAAGAAATTAGTTCATTTATAATAACTATTCCATCACTTAAACAACAAGAAGAAAAAACAATTAGTGAAACTACACTTTATAGAATTATAGATTCATATGATTACAAAATTAATAATGCAAAATTAACTGGAAAGTAAATGAACCAAATCATTTACTTTTTTTTACGTAAAATAATTATTTTATTTTTTAACCTTATTTTAGATTAGCCACATACGTGATATAATGTAATTAATAATAAAAGGAGCATATGTAATATGAAAAATAAAAAAGGATTTACATTAACTGAGATATTAGCAACTATTGTAATACTAGGAGTAATTTTAGCAATTGCAGTACCGAGTTATAATGCTTTAAGTAAAAAATTTGAAAAGGAATATTATGACAAATTAGACAAGTCCGTTTTAGCAGCAGCAAAGTCATATTGGAAAGATAATCCTGATAAGAGACCAAAAGAATTATTAAAGTCTGATCATATTATGCTAGACGATTTAATCAAGAAAAAACATATAGAGAATGTAACCGAATATAGAAGTAAAAAAGGTCTTGAAGGGTATATTATCATAATTAATGTAGGTAATGGTAAATATGATTATAAAACATGCATAAAAAATGCCCAAAATTGGAGTAGCTGGGATACATCCAAGGAAACAGTGTTTGACAATATAAACAATTATTGCAATGAGATATGGAAAAATAATTATACCGTGAATTATAATACAATTACAGCTGATCAAGTATACCTATATGTTGATGAAGACTATGAGATGAATGAAAATAATTCTAATGAATTAAGAAAGAAATTAGGAACCTCCAAAGTAGCAAGCGTTACAGATAGTGAAGACAATACATTAAAAGCAATCACGATTGCAGATGGAAAAGATAACAAGGTATATCCTGAAAATGTAACCGCAGTTGCATTAAATGAAAAAAGAACGTTTAAATTGGAATATTCAAATGGAACAAGGGAACTTAATGTGTTTAAATATGATGCACCAGTTGTATCAACTGAGGGAAATAAAGTAACATTAAAAGTTAATGAAAATAACAAAAGCCTAATGAATAAACTTGCCTTAACAACATCTAAATATCAACAGTATGTAAATGGTGAGTGGGAAGATATAAGTTGCGAAGGAACAAAAAAGGAAGAATGTACAATATCATATAGAGAAACAGGCACCCTAGAAGTTAAATATAGATTTATTGACAGTGACATACCTGGAAATTATAGACTTACAGGATCAAGAGATTATGGTAATATAAGTAATGAAAGCGAGATTTATACAATAAATCTAACAACCTCGGAACTTTCTGTTACACCACATATAGGGAGTATCAAAGGTTCAAATTACAACGGAGAATGGATAAACAAAGATGTATACTTTCAAATAGAAGGAAAAAACATAAAACTTGCATACAGAACCAGTTTAAATGGTAATTGGAAAGAAGAAAAATCAATACCAGAAAGTATAAAGGCAACAGTAAAAAAAGACAAAGTTTTAAATACAACATATCAGTTTGCAGATGCAAGTGGTAAAAGCGAGCACTCTAAGGAGAATCCACTAGAATATTCTGTCAAAATTGATAAAATCAAACCTACCATAGAAGTTAAAATTTATGATACAAACGGAAATGAGCATAAAACAGGATCTTGGACGAATAAGGATCTAGTCCTTGTGGCAAAGGTAGAAGACAAACACAGCGGAATTAAAAAAGTAAGCTATAATCTTTTTGGAGATTTTGATGAGTACGAAGGGGATAATAATAGTAGAATATATACTACATTACTTAATTCATCTACCTCATCTGTAAGAATAGAAGCTACTGATAATGCAGGTAACACCGCAGGAAAAACTATTAATGTCAAAATTGATAAATTAAAGCCACAGTGTTCTATTACAAATGATTCTAACAATAACAAACTTAAGGCTACAATTGTTGATTTGGGTGGAAGTGGCATTGCATCAAAAGGAATTACTCCTTCTTTAAATGAAGAAAAATGCAGTGAAGGAAATTCAATTTTTGAGAACGTTTTTGATGGAGCTTTAAATATATTAAATTTAAAAACTTGCTATAAATATACAAAAGCGGATATGTATACGTTAACTGTACAGGATGGAGCAAATAATACAAGTGTCTGTCAAATAACGACAAAAGGGAATAATAGTACTACCTCACCAAAAGAAGATTTATCAAAACCTATAATTACTTTAAGTTCGGCTTCCCAAACATCTTCTGATGTAACGTTTAGTCTGACTAATCCAAACAATACAGGAACATTATATTATAGTTTTGACAAAGAGAATTGGGTAGAATATCCAAATGGAAATATATTACTTATAAATTGGACTGGAAGTAGAAAGGTATATGCATATGTAAAGGGTACAACAACAAAATCTGAAACTTCTGAGGCAACAGGATATTGTAATAAAGATGGGGTATGGGTAACGCCAAATGCTCTAGAAGGAACATATTTCAAACTTAAATTTACACTTCCGAATAATCCAAGCGGAGTGACTAATGGTAAATATGAATATATTTATTGGGGTGCAGTAGCTACTAATGATACTGAAAACAAACAAAGTTCGCAAACAAACAAATGTAATTTAACAAAAGATTTAATAAATAAAAGAAAAACAATTACCACTCCAACAACTGAAAAACTATATATGAAATACCAAAGACAATATTATTGTTTTGCAGTTAGACCATATAGAAATAAAGAAATAACTGAAATAAATCGTTGGACAATTCAAAGAAAACATGCTAAAACGGTGGGAACAATAAACTCCTCTAATTATAATGGAGTAGAATAGGGAATGTATATCATTCCTTTTTTAATGTCTTTTTCTTGACAAACATCATATTTATTTAGTATAAGTATAAAAGTGAAGGGGTGTGATATAATGACTAAAAATTTAGTAATAGTCGAATCACCAAGTAAAAGTAAAACAATAGAAAAATATTTAGGAAAAGATTATAAGGTAGTATCATCTAAAGGACATATTAGAGATCTAGCAACAACCGGAAAATATGGACTAGGAGTAGATGTAGATAATGATTTTAAACCTAATTATATTCCTGTTGCTGGCAAAAAAAAGCTGATTTCAGAATTAAAAAAACTAGTAAAAGATAGTGATGAAGTAATCCTTGCAACCGACCCTGACCGTGAAGGAGAAGCTATATCATGGCATTTATTAGATACATTAGGTATAAAAGATACTAATTATGAAAGAGTTCTATTCCATGAAATTACAAAAGATAAAGTATTAGAAGCAATTAAAAATCCAACTAAAATAGATTACAATTTAGTAAGAAGTCAAGAAACTAGAAGAATATTAGATAGAATTATAGGATTTAGACTTTCTAAATTAATGCAATCAAAAACCGGTGGAAAAAGTGCAGGTAGAGTACAAAGCGTAGCACTTAAACTAATTGTAGATAGAGAAAGAGAAATATCTAGTTTTAATAGTGAAGAATATTGGACTATAACAAGTAAATTTGATGAAATAGAAGCAGATTTATTTAACTATAATCATAAAGATATAGAAATAAATACCGAAGAAGAAGCTGATTCTATTTTATCTAAATTAAGTGATAAATATAAAATAGAAAGCGTTGAAAGAAAGAAAAAATCTAAAAAGTCAAAACCTCCGTTTATTACAAGTACACTTCAACAAGAGGCATCAACTAAATTAGGATTTACTGCAAAAAAAACTATGTCTATAGCGCAAAAACTATATGAAGGTATGGATATTGGTAGTGAAACAGTAGGTTTAATTACATACATGAGAACTGATTCAATAAGACTATCAGATGAATTTATAGGAGCAAGTTATAAATACATAGAAGAAAACTATGGCAAAGATTATATTGGTTATGCAAAAAAATCTAAAAAAACAGAAAATGTACAAGATGCGCATGAAGCAATAAGACCTACAAGTGTATATAGAAACCCAGAAGATATAAAAAAATATTTATCAACTGATGAATATAAACTTTACAAAATAATTTATTATAGGGCACTAGCATCTTTAATGGCAGATGCTAAAGTAGAAGCAACTAGTGTAATATTAGATAATAATAACTATCAGTTTAAAATAAATGGGCAAATACTTATTTATGATGGATATTTAAAAGCATATGCTTTATATGAAACAAGTGAAGATAAAGTATTACCGGATGAATTTAAAAATGAGGGAAGCATATTAACAACCAAAGATGTAACTAAAAAACAACACTTCACATCACCACCACCAAGATATACAGAAGCAAAACTAATTAAAGAACTAGAAGAATTAGGAATAGGTAGACCTTCTACATATGCTAAAATAATGGATACAATAAAAGAAAGAGGATATGTAACTATAGAAGAGAAAAAATTTGTTCCAACAGAAATAGGAATAGAAACTACAGATAGATTACAAGAATTCTTTAGTGATTTAATAAACGTTAAATATACAGCCGCAATGGAAACAGACCTAGATACAATAGCACTTGGTAAATTAGATGAAATAAAAGTATTAAGAGAATTTTATGATAAGTTTGAACCAGAGGTAGAAAAAGCATTCGGTCAAATGGAAAAGAAAGCACCTAAAGAAACTGGTGAGGTTTGTCCTAATTGTGGAAGTAGTTTAGTAATTAGAAAAGGAAGATATGGTGAATTTACTGCATGTAGTAATTATCCTGAATGTAAATACATAAAAAAAGAAGAAAAACAAGTAAAAGAAATAATGGATTGTCCAAAATGTGGCGGAAAGATTATAGAGAAAAAGACAAAAAGAGGGAAAATATTCTATGGATGTAACAATTATCCAAAGTGTAAGTATGCATCGTGGGATAAGCCAACAGGTAATCTTTGTAAGGAATGTGGAGAACCATTAGTTGAAAAAAATGGCAGTGAAACTTGTCCAAATTGTAATAAATAGTAAATAGTGAAGAAAAAAACGAAATTTAGTATTCACAAATCTTTAAAATATGTTATAATGGTCATGTTGACTATTTAACATTTTTTGGACCGCTAGCTCAGTTGGTAGAGCAACTGACTCTTAATCAGTGGGTCTAGGGTTCGAATCCCTAGCGGTCCACCATATGTAAACTAAAAAGGCTTGTCAAAAGTCTTTTTTTTGTTGATAAGTGATAATGAAATAATAGTACTTTAAATTACAAAAAAGCCAATACTGTTGATTAAATCGACAAAATTTGATACTATAGTAATACAGTTGAATGGAGGTATTTAACTTGATAACTATAATAAATGATAAAAATAAAATAGAAGTAGAAAATATTAATGAATTATATAAATGGATTAAAAATGAAAATAGTATAACACTTAATAATACAAAAGTAGAAGGAAATAAAGAAGCAGAAGACTTATTTGCGTTTTTCAAATTCTATTTTGAAATATTAGAAGAATGTAAAGAAAGTATCACAGATGTTAATAATAATTTTATAGATAATACAGATAACAAATTAGTAGTAGATGCCACTAAAGAATTAATACGAATGAATAAAGATGGAAAATTTATAAGAGCGGCATTAATTGCGTTAGGATATTACAGTAAAAATCTAAGTAACGATAATAAAGAATACTTGCCACTAGCAACTGCATACGAAACATTTCAAACTTCTATTCTTATACATGATGATATAATTGATAATGCAGACTTAAGAAGAGGTAAAATTACTATACCTAAGTCATATTCAAATGAATTTGAAAAAAGTAATAACAACTCTAAAGATTTTCATCAAAGAAAAACTCATATCGCAAATTCACTTGGAATATGCATTGGAGATTTAGGCTTTTATCTAGCAAGTAAGATACTTATTTCAAATTATAGAGATAATCCTAATTTTGATAGATTATTAAATCTATATAATACAATAGTAATTAATACAATAAAAGGTGAGATTATAGATGTATTACTTCCATTTAATGAACAATATTGTAATGTTCCTAGAACTACAGAAGATGATGTAATGGAAATCTATAGATTAAAAACTGCATGGTATTCAATAATTGGACCATTCAGTCTTGGAATGGTACTAGCTAATTATAGTGATGAAGAAATTAAAAAAATGCAAGAACTACTATATAACCTTGGAATAGGTTTTCAAATTAAAGATGACATATTAGGAATATTTGGCGATGAAAAAGAATTAGGAAAATCAGCTTCCTCAGATGTTAGTGAATTTAAGCAAACTATACTTTATTCATATATAGCGCAAAATAATCCTGAAGAATTAGAAAATCTACACAAATATTATGGAGTAGAGGGCCTAAAAGAAGAAGAAATGAATAACGTAAAAGATATATTTACAAGAACAGGTGCTAGAAAATATGCAACTGACATGATGAAATCGATGTTTAACGAAACAAGAAAAACATTAGCAAATATTACTTTTATAAATGAAGAATATAAGCAAATCATTGCAGGATTTATAACATATCTTGATTTTAGAACAAAATAAATTTTATTTCTTGACTATTACTTTATGAATTGCTATAATGTAGTAGTCGGCTGTGGAGCAGTACTCAAGAGGCTGAAGAGGCGCCCCTGCTAAGGGTGTAGGTCGGGCAACTGGCGCAAGGGTTCAAATCCCTTCTGCTCCGCCATATGTAAATTAACTTCGATTATTCGAAGTTTTTTTGTTTTTTACTTTAAAAAAGAGATAAAAAAAGTTATACTATATTATATAGAATAGGTGTGATAATTATGGCATATGATGATGAAATTATATTAGATTCCTTTAAACGTAATAATAAAACAAATCAAACTTCTAAAAATAAAAATATAGAAAATCTTAAAGTACGTGAAGAAAATGTAAAAAAAGCAACCAAGAAAAATAAAAAGAATAAAAATCCACGCCTTGCATTAAAAAGAGCAGCAACAGCTACCTTAGCGGCTCTTGTATTAAGTGGAGCGGGTGCAATCGCAACAAAGATATATCGTGATGTTAAAGTTCCAGTTGGATTTGATTATAGTGGAACAAGTATTAGTTCTACAAGAAGTTTACCTGATGAAATAAATGATGATTTTGTACTAATTGAAGTTAATAGTTGGAAAAAAGGAATAAGTGAAAAATCTATAGAAAATATTAAAAAATGTAATGAAAAAGGAGTACCATGTGGAATACTTCTAAATTCTGATGCAACATCAGAAAAAGAGGCAACCGCAGATGCAGCATGTATACTAGCCTTAACAGAAGATGATAAAATAGAATGTCCAATTTATTATAATATTGATGGAATAGTTGGAAAAGTACCAGATGAAAAATTAATAGAAATCTGTACTGCATTTTATGAAATGTGTAGAGGAGCATCTGTAGGAATAGGTGCAAAAGAGGATACATTAGATAAAATAAAAGAGGATCTTCCTAATGAGTTAAAGCTAATGGCCATTTCAGATGGAAAGGAAATAAATAATTCAGAAGATTATTCTATATGTTATTTTGAAAGAGTTGGTAAGTATTTTTCAGAAGAAGCATATGGTAAAGAAGTAGAAAAACAACAAAATAATTCGGTATATATAAATGAAGAAGTTACTTCAAGTAAAGAAACACAAACAGCAATAAAAGGAATAGATGTTTCACAATACCAAGGAGATATTGACTGGGAAAAAGTAAAAGAAGAAGGTGTTAATTACGCAATAATAAGATTTACTGCTTTTTCAGGATTCCATGAAAATGGTAACCTTAATATAGATGATAAGTTTTATGAAAATGTTGCTGAATGTACAAGATTAGGAATTCCATATGGAATATATTGCTATACCAAGGCAGAGTCAGAAGCAGAAGCAAAAGCTGAGGCTAGTGCTTTAATAAAACGACTTAAAGGTACAGGCATAGACAAAAATCTAGACCTTCCAATATATTATGATATAGAAATGAAAAAACATTTTGATAATCCAGAACTTTCCGCAACCCTTGCGAAAGCATTCTGTAAAGAGATTGATGAAGCCGGATATTCTTCTGGAATATATGCATCATACTCTTTATTAAAAGGTATGGTTAATGCAGATCCAACATTAAAAGATTATGAAAAATGGGTAGCAAGATATAAATATGACAATAAAAGAGGGTACGATGAAGTAACAAAAGACCATATCCCAGATGTTAGTGATTTAGGAAAAGTAGGTGTAGTTCAAGTAACACAAAATGCAACACTTGAAGGAATAAAAGGAAATACAGTAGATACAAATTTTGATGTAACTGGTATATCAGCAAAGGCACGATAATATGGAAGAAGAAACTTTAAAACAAATAGAAGATTTAGAAGAGTTATATACAAAAAATATAATACTAGAATTATTAAATAAAAAGGAAACAGAAAATGAAGATACTACCAATTGAAAGCATGCTAGGTTTATTAGAAAGTGAAGAAGGTACTAAATTTATAGAAAAACTATTTAAAATTCTTCCAAAAGAAAAAAGATTAAATGATGAGAATGAATTATTTAATAGAATTAATAATAGCTTTAAAAATAGTATTAATGGAGAATCAAGTGGTGAACTAGATAATGAAAAAATAATAAACTATTTCAAATACATATATAAATATGAAAGAACTAGACTTAGCGTTATCACAAATGCGCTTTTCTTTTTTAAACTTTATGATAACTCTTCACTTGAAAAGCTAGAACAAATTCTAGAAAATAATAATATAAAAGAAGAAATAGAAAAAGATTTAAAAAAAGTAATGGAGAAAATATTATCTGATGAAGAAATAGGCTTTGATGAGTTAAAAGAAACAATAAGTTTTATATCAACATTAGAAAATGCCTATATTGATAGTGAGGTAATAATGGACTTAGTAAATGAAAGCGGAGTTCTAGAACCAGCTTTTATGACTAAGGTAATTGATAAAATGTTTTATTCAGTATTAAATAAAGAAGCACTAGAACTATTTGATGCAAGTGCAAGTTTTAAACAGAACACAGAAATAACACTATTAGATTACTTTGATAGAATTTCAAATGGAGAAGTAGAAGAAGATACTTTAAATAAACTATTTGAAAAATATGTTGAAAAAATATTGTTTTTTTATATGAGTACTGATAAAAATGACATTCTATTATCAAATAACATTTTAAAAAGGTTAATGACATTAGATATAAAGAAATTAGATATATCTCTACTTACAAAACTAGAAATTGATATGGCAAAAGAAAATTATAAGGAAGAGTTAAGAAAAAAGCTTAAATATATTGATGATATAATAAATAATCCGAACTATTGTGAAGACTATATAAGATGTGTTGTAATACCAAAGTTAGACAAGAAGACTATAATAAGCACTTTAGAAGATGAAGACTTTACAAAAATACTTACTATACTTGATTCTAATGGAATAAAAAAAGATTCCAAAGGTAGAATAATGAATTTATTAACAAGTTCAGGAATAATGAAAAAAATAAATAATGAAAGAACTATAAATAAACGAAATCTAAAACAAATAGATGAAACCGATATAAAAAAGCTTGATAAATATGCTTCTAAAGCTTACTACCTAGCACAAGAAATAGATGAGCCCCTAGCACTAAAAATAATTGCATCACATATTATGAATGATGAGAATACAGTAAGTAAACCGGCTCTTAAAGTTGCGATGATAAGCTATGCAAATAACATCTTAAGAAAAGAAGGAATAAACAACTGGAAATATGTATTTGGAGAAATTAAAAATAAGCAAGAAAAAGGTACAACTGTAGGACAAGCATATCTATCTAAATCACTAATTGGATTATCATTATTAAGATTTGATGCTTTTTATACTGATAAAACCGCAGAATCTTATTTAGAAGGAATACTTACAACACTTCTTCATGAAACAAGACATGTAATAGATGATAATAACGTAGACCACAACAAACTATCATTTGAAAACTCATTAATTACAAAAGAATTATTATTAATGTCAGATGATGAAGAATTCTACCATAAAAATTATAAAAGTTTAATAATTGAAAAATATGCTAAAATGACTGGAGTTATAGAAACATTGAAATTACTTTCTAAAATAGATAAAGATAAGGCAAAAGAGTTTTATACTAAAGCTTCAGTAAAAATAAGAAAACTAAATAAAACTCTATTAGATTCAAAAAGAAAAACAAATGAAAAAGAAGATAACTTTTTTGATATGGTAGATAATCTTATGAAAAATGATCCAACTTACATAGAAGAATATAGTGTACTTAAATATGAATATAATGAAGATGGTACAAGAAAATCTATACCACTAATAATTGATTCAGTATCTGACTATATTAATAATAGTAGTGATGAAGAGAATAAATTAGATGCATATAAATACATAAGAGGTACAATAAATATAGAAGTATTAAGAAGTAATTCACTAACTGATATATTAGAAAAACTTGTATCACTAAGTGGTATTAAGTATGATGATAAAATATTAAATAGGCAATTAGAAATATATAGAACTGAATTAGAAAATAGGTTTAATCAAATAATAGACTTATATAAAGAAGCACAAAAATGCAATATTGATATATCAAAAGATATTACATCTTCAAAAGAAATTTTATTAAAATATATAGATGGTGATGAGATCCTTGATAAATCAGCGAATAAAACCTTAAAAAGTAGTTTAGATACTCTTGTAGAAAATGGATTTATAAGTAGCGAGTCAGTAAGTAAAAAAAGCTACAAATATAGGCGTAAATCACTATAGTGCGACTTGACATTTTCCCTTTATTATTCTATACTTTCAATTGATTAGGGAAGAGCAAAAATTTAATTATAAAGTTATTCATGCCCTAGTGTTGAATGACTTTTTTATTTATTAGGAGGACATTATAAATGGGTAAGTTTACTAAAGAAATGGTTAATGATTACGCAGATAAATTATTAATCGGATTAACTGATGAAGAACAAGATATGGTATTAAAAGAATTTGATATCATTGATAAAAATATTGATATAATAAATAAAATTCCAAATATAGAAAATGTTGAACCAATGACTCATGCTTTAGATGATTTTGTTTGTGAATTAAGAGATGATGTAGTACTACCTTCAACACCAATTGAAGAACTATTACAAAATTGTGATTCTTATACAGATCGTGAAATAGAAGTTCCAAAGGTGGTGGAAGAATAATGACATATATGGATAAAGGAATAATAGAAATTCATAAAAGCCTAAAAGAAGGAAAGGTAACATCAAAAGAATTAATAAATGAAGCTTTAAAAAAGAGTCATGAGTTACAAGAAGAATGTAATGCATTTGTAACTATATTAGATGATGCAAAAGAGTGCCCTATAACTGATAACTTTTTATCTGGAATACCTTATGGACTTAAGGACAATTATTCTACAAAGGGAGTTCTATCAACTGGTTCATCTAATACATTAAAAGATTATGTACCATTTTTTGATGCAACCGCAGTTGAAAAGTTAAAATCTGCAGGTGCAGTATGTGTAAATAAAACAGTTATGGATGAATTTGGTATGGGAGGAACAGGAACAACTGGACATACAGGAATTGTAAAAAACCCATGGGACAAAACAAGAATGACTGCAGGTTCATCTGCAGGTAGTGCATGTGCAGTCTCAGCAGGAGTATATCCATTCGCAACAGGATCAGATACAGGAGATTCAATAAGAAAGCCAGCTGCATTCTGTGGAATAGTTGGATATAAACCAACATATGGAATGATTTCTAGATATGGACTATTTCCATTTGCTTCTTCATTAGACCACTTAGGAGTTTTAACAAGAAGTGTTGAAGATGCCGCAATAGTAGTTGATAATATGAAAGGCATTGATAGTCGCGATATGACAAGCTGGGATTCAAAAGACATAAAATTATACGAATCACTTGGTAAAGATATAAAAGGTAAAAAACTATGTTATATAAAAGAAATATGTGATATATCAATGTATGAAAATCCAAGCGAGGAGTTAAAAAGCCATTTAAAAAACTTTATGCAAGTAATTGATAAGTGTAGAAAGTTAGGCCTTGAAATAGAAGAAGTATCAGTAGAACAAAAATTACTTAACGCAGTTGCATCAGTTTATGTAGTAATATCATGTGCAGAAGCAACATCAAATATGTCAAACCTAACAGGTATTATATTTGGACCACGTGCTGAAGGCAAAAACTATGTAGAAATGATGAAAAACTATCGTACTAAAGGCTTTTCTCCCCTAATTAAAAGAAGATTTGTAATAGGATCTTATGTATTACAAGCAGAGAATAAAGATAGATATTTCCATAATGCACAAAGAGTAAGAAGATTACTTGTAGATAAATGGAAGGAATTATTTAAAGAATATGATGGAGTAATATTACCAGTTAGTAGTGGACCAGCAAAGAAATTAGAAAATAATGATGATTCATTAGATGAAGCAACAACAGTATTAGAAGAACATCTTCAAATAGGTAACTTTGGTGGATTCCCATCGATTACTATCCCAGATGGATTTATAAATGATCTACCAGTAGCGCTAAATATCACAGGTAATTGTTATGACGACGAAAACGTTTTAAATATCGCATATCATATTGAATCTATGCTAGGATATAAAAACCAAACTGCTAAGGAGGTAAACAATGGATAAGTATAAAGCACTAATTGGACTTGAAATGCATTGCGAGATTAGTCAAACTAATACAAAAGTATTCTCAAGTGCAAGAAATTCATATAATGGACTTCCTAATTCAAATGTATCTCCAGTAGATATGGCATTTCCTGGAACACTTCCAGTTGTAAATAAAGAAGCAGTAAGAAAAGCACTAATGGCAAGTATAATATTAAATTGTAAACAGCCAGAATTTTTATGTTTTGAAAGAAAGAACTATTATTATCCAGATTTACCAAAGGGATATCAAATTACTCAAGAAACAAAACCAAATCCTATTGGTATATATGGAGAATTAAAATATACTTGTGATGGTGAAGAAAAAATAGCTAAGATAAATAATCTACACTTAGAAGAAGATTCCGCAGGAATGGATCACTATACTAATGTTTCAACAATAGACTATAATAGGGCAGGAGTTCCACTTCTAGAACTTGTAACTGAACCAACGTTCACTTCTTCAAAAGAAGCTGTAGCTTTCCTTGAAGTAATGAGATCAATCTATCAATATGCAGGAATAAGTGAAGCAGATAGTAAAAAAGGACAAATAAGATGTGATGTAAATATATCAATAATGGATAAAGACTTAGACATAAACGATCCAAAAAACTGGGGAGTAAAAGTAGAAATTAAGAACGTTAATTCATTTAGTGGAGTAAGAGATGCAATCGAATACGAAATATCTCGTCAAATAGAATTAAAAGAGACTGGAGAATATGATAAATTAGTTCAACAAACACGTAGATGGGATGAAGAATCTGGAACAACTATTTATATGAGAAGCAAAGTAGATGCAATTGACTATAAATACTTTGTTGAGCCAAACATTCCAAAATTTAGAATTCCTACTTCATGGATAGAAGAAATAAGAAAAACTATCCCACAACTAGCAAGTGAAAGAAAAGAAAAATATATAAAAGAATATGAATTAACAGAAAAAGAAGCAAATATATTAGTAAAAGAAAAGATGGTTTCAGATTACTTCGATAAAGTAGTTGAAGAAGGTGCAAATCCAAAAAGTGCATCAAACTGGATAACTACAAGGCTTTTAGGGTATATAAACAAATTACTTATATCTATAAACGATGTTTACTTAACACCTAAAATGTTAAAAGAGTTAATAGATATGGTAGATAATAAGGAAATTTCTTCTAAACAAGCAAAAGATGTTTTCTATGAAGCGTTAGATAATAGAAAAGATCCAAAAGCAATAGTAGAAGAAGGTGGAATGAAACAAAATTCAGATGATGGTGAAATTCGCAAAATAATTATAGAAATTTTGGATAATAATTTAGATAATGTAAATAAATATAAAAGTGGAAGAACTAATGTATTAGACTTCTTTGTAGGACAAGTAATGAAACAAACAAGAGGACAAGCCAACCCTGAACTTACAAGAAGTATATTAACTGAGGAGTTATCTAATAGATAATAAGACCTAAGGGGGTAGGTAGTATTAAAAAGCTTGAAATTAATAAAATCAATTTAGATAAATTATATAAGATAAATAGTGATAGTAGAGAATCAACTATATATCATGATGGTGTTACTGCATATAAAATATATACAGGATTAAATGATAATGAAAAAGAAAAAAGAGGCAATACACTAGAAAAATTATCATTAATGAAGCCAATAAAAAATGTAATTTGGCCAAAAGATGAAATTGTATTAAGCAAAAAACATATATTTAATCACACTGAGTATCAAACAGTTGGAAATACAATGGAGTATATAGATAATGCAATCCCATTTTATAGATTAAAAGAATATAATGAAGATGAACAAGTATATATTAATATGTGTATAAATATATCAAAAACTCTAAAAGAAGTACATGAAGCAGGTATATTGTTGCCAGACTTTAATTTTTCAAATATCTTAGTTGATAAAAACCTAGAATATTATTTTAGTGATTTTGATAGTGCAAGCCTAGATGGTACAATAGGGGCAATATCATCACTAAGTGCATATTATTTGAGGAAAAAAGGAATTCTTATCCCAGATAAAGCAATAAAAGAATATGATAAAATATCTCTTATAATGCAATTTGCTGGAATTTTACTTGAAGATAATATATTAAGTATAAGAGAATATAATTATGATAAAAAAATAGAAGAACATGATGTATTAAAAGATATTAAAGAAGTGGTTTTTGACATAAAAAGTAGTGATGGTATAATAAAAAATGTACCTTATTTGCATGAAATAATTGAACAAAGTGAAAAAAATAATCAAAAACTTCAAAAAAAGTATTGTCATAACTAAAAAAATATTATATACTAAGTAAGTCTTAGTTAGTTAAGACTTACATGAGTGCTCGATTAGCTCAGTTGGTAGAGCAAACGGCTGTTAACCGTTGGGTCGCAGGTCCGAGTCCTGCATCGAGCGCCATTTTTTTGGCCAGTTGGTGAAGTGGCTTAACACACCGCCCTTTCACGGCGGCATTCACGGGTCCGAATCCCGTACTGGTCACCATTTAATAAACCAAAACAACCTTATGGTTGTTTTTTTGTTTGTCATTTTGTCAAACAAACATTCTATCTTGATTTTTCAATGGGGTGAGGTGTATAATGAGTATAGATTAAAATAAGGAAGGTGCGAAATGAGGGATAGAAAGAAAAGAAATATTATAATCGGTTCATTATGCTGCTTGCTTGTATTTATGGGAATTGGTTATGCAAT
>HF996846.1:0-113 GCA_000432595.1 Clostridium sp. CAG:710
ATTTAGAAGGTTGGACAAATGGTTCTACTGTATATGGAAAAACAGTAGTATATGAAAGATAATTAAAAAAGAATCAAAAAATTTGGTTCTTTTTTTGAACTTTTTTAGGAAAA
>HF996846.1:145-26032 GCA_000432595.1 Clostridium sp. CAG:710
TTTTAGGAAAAAAAATAAATATATGTAATACTTATAATAAAAGAAAGCAAAAAACAACAGAAAATAGAAATTGTTTAACTATAATTCTTCTGTCTTTTTTTTCTATATTTTGATACAATAAATACAAGTAGGTGAAGCATATGAAAAATTACTTAATAATAACTAATGACTCGGTCACAATAGACGAAGAAATAAAGAAAATATTAAATGATGCAAAACTTACTGAAGAAAATGTAATTAGATATGATTTGTCGGAAACACTTTTAGACAATGTTATAGAAGAATTAAATACATACGGATTATTTACTGATAATAAAGTTGTAATTGCATCTTCTTGTGAATTTTTAACCGGTTCTAATAAAAAGAATCAATTACCACAAGATGAAAAACTACTTGAAGATTATATAAATAATCCAAATCCACTAAATATACTTATTATAATCTGTGATAAATTAGATGAAAGAAAAAAAATTAATAAGTTGTTAAAAGAAAAATGTACTGTTATAGAAAGCAATCTTTCTATAGAAGATAAGATAAAAAAAGAATTAGAAGATTATAAGATGGATTTTAAAACAATTAACTATCTTATAGGGTATTTAAATAATGATAATCAAAGAATTATTACTGAATTAAGAAAACTAAAAATGTACAAATATGATGAAAAAGTTATTACTATTCCTGATATAGATGAAATAGTTTTAAAAGAATTTGATGATAATGTTTTTTCACTAATAGATTCAATAGTAAAAAAGAATATTAAAAAATCTTTTGAAATATATGAAGAATTAACCTCTAGAGGCGAAGATATTAATAAGATAGTAATAATGACTACTGATCAATTTAGACTTATTTACAAAGTAAAACTATTAATAAATGAAGGTAAAAGTAAAGATATGATTACATCTATACTAAAAATACATCCTTATAGAGTAAAACTTGCGATGGAAGCATCATATAACTTTACTAATATGGAACTAATAAGATATATTAAAGCCCTTGGTCAAATAGATATTAATACTAAGATGGGAGTATCACCTAATAACTATGGTTTTGATTTATTTTTGCTAAATCTCTAAATTAATGAAAATTAATGATTTCTTATACATATAATTACGTAGGTGAAGAATATGTTTAAGAAATTTTTTTCTATAGTAGGAGTTATGGGACTTATATGTTTTAGTTTTTATTATACACATCTTGCAACTGTAGTAGTTAAAAATAATGATCCTATAATGAAGAAAATTATTAATGTTAGTAAAACTTATACTCAAAAACCCGTTAATGCGACTTTTTCAAATAACAGTATTATTCCTGGTGTTAGTGGATTAGAGGTTGATCTAGATAAAAGCTATGAGTCTATGAAAAAATATGGTTCTTTTAATGAAGATTTAGTAGTGTTAAAATCAGTTACACCTTTGGTTAGTGTTTCTAATATATATGATAAATATATTACTAGAGGAAATGATAGGAACAACAATATAGCATTAATAATTATAATTGATGATTATTCTTATGTTGAAAATATAGTACAAGTATTAGATTCAAAACAGATAAAAGCAACATTTTTTATAGATAAAGATATAGTATTAGATTCACCAGATTTAGTTAAATTAATTAATTCATCTTCCCATGAAATAGAACTAAAATCTAGCGATTACAATATAGATGGAATTAGAAAAGCTAGTAGAGAATTATCTAATATAACTAATAAAGATATGAAGTTTTGTTATAGTGAAAAAGAAAATTTAACAATATTAACTAATTGTAGTAGTAGAAAATTATATACAATAGTTCCTAATATACCAACTAGTAATTTTCCATATAATGATGTTAAGACTAAATTAGAAAATGGATCTATAATAACATTAAAAAATAATACACATACATTAAGAGAATTAAAATATATTATTAACTATATAAATCAAAAAGGATATAAAATAGTTACATTAGAAAAATTAATTAAAGAGTAAATAAACTACATTTTATTACATACAATTAATTAGGTGAGATGTATGTCAAAGGAAGAATTTAAATCTTTTGTTAGAAAAAATCCTAGTTTGATAAAATATGTTAATAATAATTCAATGACATGGCAAAAATTTTATGAGATGTATGATATGTATGGAGAATCTAATGATATTTGGAATAACTATTTGGGTACTACTAGTAACAACATAGTTAAAACTAATACATTATCATCAAGTGAAAATGCTTTTAGAGAACTTGTTAACACAGTTAAAACAATTAATTTAGAAAAAGTTCAAAAAGGAATTAATAGCCTTCAAAAAACCATATCACTTGTTCAAGAACTAGGTAGTAGTAATAATACTACTCCAAAAGAATATGAAAGACGCCCAATATATAAACACTTTGAGGATTAATATGTAATATGCAAGCTGATACATTAATTTTAATAAGAAGTGATCCAAGACTTAATATGTATTTAAAGTATAACTCTTATTGGTATAAAGAACTTATTAGAAATCCTGCAAGTATTACTTTACTAGAAGAAGAAATGAAAAAAGAATTTAAATTAACTACAAGTGATAAAATTAATGATATGACAGAAAAATTAGAGATGTTACAAATGTTTTTAAATGTGATGAAGTAATCTTACTATTATTTAGTAAGATTTTTTGATATAATAATACCAGGTGAAGAGGTATGCACAAAGTTGAACTTTTATCTCCAGCGGGAGATTTTAAATCATTATATTATGCCATTCATAATGGCGCAGATGCAGTTTATTTAGGTGGAAAGAGATTTGGCGCCAGAAGTTATGCTGCTAATTTCGATGATGAAGAAATGGTTAAGGCTATTAAATATGCTCATCTTTATGGAGTTAAAATTTATGTTACTGTAAATACTATTATATTTGATGATGAAATGGATGCTGTTATTAAATATATAGGATTCTTACATGAAAATAATGTTGATGCTGTTATTATGCAAGATTTAGGCGCTATAAAAAGAGTAAGAGAGACTTATCCAAACCTTGAGGTTCATGCTTCAACTCAAATGCATAACCATAATAGTTATGGTATCAAGCTATTAGAAAGTCTTGGTATCAAAAGAGTAGTTATGGCAAGAGAAATGTCAATAAACGAAATAAAAGAAATAAATACCACAATGGAAAAAGAAGTTTTTGTATATGGTGCAATATGTGTATGTTATTCTGGTTGTTGTCTTTTCAGCAGTATGAATACTAATAGAAGTGGTAATAGGGGAGAATGTGTTGCTTCTTGTAGACTTCCTTATAAATTGTTAGATGATAATGGAAATTTAGTACAGGATAGTAAATATCTACTTAGTCCAAAAGAATTAAATACTATAAATTATGTAGATAAGTTAATAAACTCTGGAATTGATAGTTTTAAAATTGAGGGTAGAATGAAAAGCCCTGAATATGTAGGATTAGTCACAAGACTTTATAGAAATGCAATAGATAACTATTATAATAAGAAGAGTTTTTCACTGGATAGTAGTGATGAAAAAGACTTACTTTCACTTTTTAATAGAAAGTTTACCAAAGGATATCTATTCGGTGATTATGGAAAGGATCTTATGAATATTTCATCTCCTAACCATCAAGGAGTTCATCTAGGAAATATTATTTCTACAAACAACAAATATATCAAAGTTAGATTAGATGATGATGTAAATCAAGAAGATGGAATTAGATTTGTAGATGAAAATAAAGGAATGATTTTAAATAGACTTTATAATGAAAAAGGACTTTTAGTAAATAAAGTTTCAAAAGGAAATATTGCACTTTTCGATAATAAAATAGGTCTAAAAAGTAAGGGCGCAGTTAATAAAACTATAGATAGAGAATTAATATCTAAATTATCAAATGTGACCGAATTAAAAATAAAAGTTGATTTATCTATAGAGGTATTAGAAAACCAACCATTAAGTCTAAAGATTACTGATGGGGTTAATAGTGTTACGGTTAGTAAAGATATAGTAGATAAAGCAATTAATAGACCAACCACAAAAGAAGAAATAATTAAACAAATATCTAGAATGGGAGATACTCCATTTTCTATAAATAAAATAGATGCAAAAGTTGATGAAAATAT
This sequence comes from Clostridium sp. CAG:710, assembly GCA_000432595.1. GTDB lineage: Bacteria > Bacillota_I > Bacilli_A > RF39 > UBA660 > CAG-710. Next base: position 4,228 of record HF996846.1, read on the forward strand.
ATTTGTTCCAATAAAAGGCTTAAATGAATTAAGAAGAGATGCAACAGAAAAGCTAATAGAATTAAGAGAAAACAAAATTGTGAAAGTGGATAATCCACCATTTAATATTAAATCAAAAAAAGTAGAAAAAGAATCATTTGGAATTAATGTTCTTGTAAGAAATGAAGACCAACTAAAGGCAAGTTTGGAGTTACATGTTAATAACATATATGTTACTGATTATAAGCTATATAAAAAATATAAAGCTAGTAATGTATACTATTCTATGCCAAGAGTAGTATCAAATTATACTGAGTTAAATGGTGAAAACTTGTTAATAAGAGAACTTGGTAGTATTAAAAAATATAAAGATTCTAATAACATAATTAGTGATTATACACTTAATGTTGTAAATGCTGACAGTATCTCACTTCTAAATGATTTAGGAGTAAATAGAATTTGTTTCTCACCTGAAGTTAAGATAGGTAATATATCTAGTAGAGTATCTAAGTATAATACTGAATTAATTGTTTATGGAAGAATGGAACTTATGATAAGCAAATATTGTATGTTAAATATGTTACTTAACAATGATAATAAAAAATGTTTTATTTGTAAAAACAACAATTATTATTTAAAAGATGAAAAGAATAAGATTTATCCAATAAGACATGAGGGACATTTAATGGTTATATATGATTCTAAAAGTATTGATTTAATTAATAAAATTCCTAGTCTAAAAGATAGGATTAATAACTTCAGAATAAATTTATTTGATGAAGATTACAATGAGACTAAAGAATTAATAGAAAGGGTAATAAAAAGTTATGAATGATATAATATACGATAAACTTGATGAGGTACTTCTTATTATTAGAAACAACAAAAAAGTTATTAGAATGAAAGAGTTAAAAAAGAAAATTGAAAATGATGTTGATCTAAAAAATAAACTTGATAAGTTTCATGAAGTTTGGAAAAATGAATATTCAGAAGAGTATGTTAATTTAAAAAAAGAAATCCAAGATAATCAATATGTTAAGGAATATAAAGCTTTAGAAAACGAATTATATTTTACTGTACTTGATATTAATAGAAAGTTAAATAGTTTAACTGGTAAGAGGAAGTGTTAGTGTGAGAGTAATAAGTGGCACATTAAAAGGAAGAAATATTGAAGGATTTAATCTAGATGGAACAAGACCAACAATGGATAGGGTAAAAGAATCTTTATTCGCATCTATTCAAAATTATATAGAAGGTGCAACCGTCTTAGATTTATTTGCGGGTAGTGGAAATTTAGGAATAGAAGCAATAAGTAATGGAAGCGATTTTGTATATTTTTGCGATAAAAATAGTGAGGCGGTTAAAGTAATTAATAAAAACCTAGATAACTTTAAGGTTAAAGATAAAGCTCTAGTATACAATCTTGATTATATGGAATGTTTAAAGATACTTTCAAATAATAAAAAAAGCTTTGATATAATTTTTTTAGATCCACCATATGCAATGGAAGTACTATCTGATGTAATAGAATTTGCCCTTAGCAAGAATCTTTTAAAGGATAATGGAATTATAGTTTGTGAAGTAGGAAATGATTATCTAAAGGATTATAATAATCTAACAAGAATCAAAGAAAAAAAATATGGAGATAAGTATATAATTGTATTTAAAAAAGCATTGTAAAGACTTGAAAAGTGCTTTATAATGTTTATAGGTGATACTATGAAACGTAATAAATTAAATAATAGAGGATTTGCTATTTCGACTGCTTTATATGGCTTATTAACTCTAACTATATTGATTCTTGTTCTTATATTTCAAGTCAATAGAACAGGAAGTAACAACAGTAAAGAATTAGGAGAACAAATTCAAAATGAATTAGATATTTGTAGAAAGGAAAGAATAACTTATAACAAAACTAAAACCGACGAAAATTTAACTGACTATAAAACGTGCATTGATAACTACAAAAAAAACGATTTATCTAACTAAATCGCTTTTTAATATGTTTTAATATATTAGTGTACCAAGTATTCTTTGTGTATTTCTAAAGTTTAATTTTGCAACATCTTCTAATTTTTCCTTACCATAAGTTTCAACTACTTCTTTACCAGCTTCATCAACTTGTGGTCCTGCACCCTTTGGTAGAGGGATATGTAATTCATCACACATCTTATCAAATTCTTTTATAAAAATATATCTGCTTATTACTGATGCACAAGCAACAGCTAAATTCTTATCCTCAGCTTTAGTCATAAAAGTTATTCCTTTTTGAATGTTTGTTGAATCTTTTATGTAATCATAATATCTAGCTTCTCTTGCAAATTCATCTACTATTATATAATCATATTCTAAATCTTCTTCATGAACCATTTTCCATAATGCTTTATTATGCATTATAGCCTTTATTTTATTTATATTATTATCTACATTATTATATTTTTCATTATATTCTTTATTAGATAAAATAATACTTTTATATTTAATAGCTTTTGCAATTGCAGGTGCAACTTTTAGAATTTTTTCATCATTCATTTTCTTTGAATCACGTATTCCTAAAGATTCTAGTAGGGGAATATCTTTTTTATTTACATAACAACTAGTAACAACTATTGGTCCAAAGTAATCTCCAGTACCAACTTCATCAGAACCTATAGAAGAACAATTATAATATTTTGAATAATCAATTTGTTTTTCTTTTTTTGAAGTTTCAATAGCAGCTTTTTCCATAGCCCAAACTGAAGCTTCTATATCAGCACCCGTTCCTTGAAACATAACTTTGTTTTCACCTTTTTTGTTTTTCTCATAAATAGTTATTACAACATCTTCATTAACTGCTTGCATAGCTACATAAGGAATTTGTTTATTCCTTGCGAATTCTTTGTAAAAGTTAATCATTTTTTTATGAGTTTCATCATCTACATTTAATACAACATAATTATTTTTGTTGTTATTATTTGCCATAAAGCGTCACCTCAATTAAATTATAACAGACAAAATCAAAAAATTAAATAAAAAAGTAATTTAGTTATTGCACTGCCAGAAAATTTGTGTTATTATTAAATGGTCATGGACCCTTAGCTCAGTTGGTTAGAGCATCCGGCTCATAACCGGACGGTCATAGGTTCGAGTCCTATAGGGTCCACCATTTTTGCGGGTATGGCGGAATTGGAAGACGCACTAGACTTAGGATCTAGCGCCGCAAGGCTTGCAGGTTCAACTCCTGTTACCCGCACCATTAAAGAATCTGGTTGAACTTTGGTTCAATTTACTAATAAATATCAATTCTAGAAATAGAATTGATTTTTTGTTGTGTGAAAGAAAGGGATGATTTAATGGTAAATATTATTAAACAAGAAATTGATATTGAGGAAGCATTAAAAAAGAAATTAGAATTTGTATGTAGTTTCTGTAATACTAAATGTGAAAAACAAAAAAGTAAAAACAGAGATATTACTTCATATGAAAGAAAACTCTTTAATGAAAGAGTCAAAGGCCTTAAACAAGAAATATCTAATCTTCAAAATGAAGTATCTAATTTAGAAGATAATAAAGAATCTATTAATAAGCAAATAACTAATCTTAACAAAGATAAAGAAGATATAGTTGATGAAATAAATAAAAAGAGAAAAATAAATGATAAAATTATTCTTAAAACTAAAAATCAACTATTAAACGAAAATCAAAAATTATCTAAACAAAATGAAGATTTAAAGCACGAGAATTATCAGCTTAAATATAAAAATGAAGAATTAGAACAACAAAAGAATTATTTACTTTATTACATTAAAAAGTTTTTGGATAAAATGTCTAAAGTTATTAAAGATATAGTTGAAAAAATATTTGATAGAAATATGAGCGTTGACTTATATAAATCTCAATATGATTCAGAAATGTTAGAAGAACAACAAAGAAGAATTGAAGCAAATAATAGAAGATTTAATTTATTTAATAAAAAAGAAATTGAGAAAGCAACTAAACATTTAAATAATGAAATGAATGAAGTTGCTGAAGAATTTTATCAAACTAAAAAGAAGAAAGAAAAAGACGATGGAATGACTTTATAAATGTTTAATATTAAAAATTCTCTAAATATGATATAATATGTGTCAAAGGAAGTGACTAATTATGATGGATTATCCTAAAGTAATAGAAGTGCAATTTCATAATAAGTGCAATTCAAATTGTTTGATTTGTCCATATAAGGATATGAATTATTCTTATAAAAGTATGACAAATGAATTGTTTGAAAAACTTTTAAGTGAAATTGATGAAAAGAAATTAAAGAGAATAATACCTTACCTTAATAATGAACCGTTTTTAGATGTTAATTTTATAGAAAAAGTAAAAAAAATTAGAAATAAATTTAAAAAAATTGAAATTGAAATATCATCAAATGTTTCTATGATAAAAGAAAAAGATATTATTGCATTAAACAGTCTTAATATTACAGAATTGAGACTAAGTGTTTTTGGTTATGAAAAAGATACATATAATAAAATGATGCCTTGTTTAAATTATGAAAAAACATTTGAAAAATTGAAAACGATTAGTAATATAATGAGTAAAACTAGTACTATTATTTCAATAGTCATGATAGATACTGGTGAAATAAGTGAGCAAGAATTTATTGATATGGAAAAAATGTGTAAAAGTTTAGGCTTTAATTTTGAAAGATGGGGATTTCTAGATAGAAGTGACAATGTAACATACAAATCCAATAATATATATAATGAAAATGTTTCTTATTGTGAGCAAAATAGGCCGTTAGAAAGAATGCATATATTATCTGATGGAAGAGTTATATTTTGCTGTCAAGATTGGTCTCATTCACTAGTTGTTGGCGATATTAATAATAACACAATAAGTGAAGTATGGAATAGTAAAGTATATAATAATGCAAGGAATTCACTATATGATAAAGAAAAAGATAGTCCTATGATTTGCAAAAAATGTAAATTGGGACATTAAGGAGTAACTATGAAAAAAATTGGTATTTGTTATTTTAGAAGCCTGTACTCACAATCAGCATGTTCTTTATCAGTAGGTAAAGTATCAGATTACTTATTAAATAGGGGCTATAAAACAAATTTATTTTTGCTAAAAAATGATGATCATATAACATTGATGTCTCAATATAATGATATAATAGAAAATGATATTATTATTTATAAAACTAACTATAAGGATTTTGAATATGGAATTCGCTTATTTGAAAATATATGTAAGAAATCAAATAAAAAAATTTATTTAACAGGACCATTTGCATTGATGAATAAAAATAGAATTCAAAAAAAGTATGCTTTTATCACAAATATAATTGATATTCAAAATAGTGACGAAATTAATAAAATTTTCCCTGATCTGGGAAATAAAGTAAAAAAGAATAGTATTATTTGTGGAATAGATCGTGAAATTGAAATACAAGAAAAAGGACATTACATAAACTTAGAAGCATCAACAGGTTGTATTTATAATTGTGCATTTTGTCATATAAATTTAATGAATTATGCTAAAGCAGAAAAGAGTATAGAATTAGTAGTAAAAGAAATAGAAGAATTACATAAAAAATTAGGTAAAAACTATTTTATATTTAATGATAGTGTTTTTTGGAAAAATAATAATGACAATGAGAGAATTGAAAAATTTGTGAAACTTCTAAAAGAAAAAAATATTAATATTTATTTTATGATTTATTTATCTTTAACTGTAAAGATTAGTGATGAATTATTGAAAAAACTAAAAGAAGTTGGTTTAATACGAGTTTTCTTTGGAGTTGAAAATGTTTCAAAAAGCTTTTCGATACAAAATAATAAATATATTTCAGATATTGATGCTGAAAAATTTATAAATAAACTAGAAAACTTAAATATTAGTTATCATATTGGATTTATGCTATTTAGTAAAGAAACGAGATATGATGAATTACAAGAGAATATTGATTTTCTATATAAAATAAAAAAGTTATTCAGACCTGGCATGTTAGTTGAAAAAATGAGAATATTACAAAACTCTAAAGATTCTAAGTATTTGTATAATGATGAAAATAAAATTGATCAAGCTTATAATTATGTAATTGACGATTCTAAAACTGAAAAATACTATATAATTGTTAATAAATTATTTTCAAATATTAATATTAGAAATTTTGAACAATTTTTTTCCGGAATAAAAATAGGATTGACAATTATTAAAAGGAAAAATCTAACCAATAATTATATTGATTATGAAAAACAATATAATTATATTTTGAATTATATTAATAAAGGTATATATATAATTTTATCAAGAATGTTAAAAGAATTAGAATTATCAGAAGATGAAATAGTTGAACTAAAAAATTTATATTCTATTGCTGAGAATAATTATATTGAATTTATGAATTACTTAAAGATTAATAATAAGAATATTTATGAAACAATACCTCATGGCACAGAGGACTTAAATATATGGTAATTGGTGTAGAGGGTAACGTACATGTTGGTAAAACAACATATATAAAAAACAATTTTAGTAAATTTAATATAATAAAAGAAACTAAGTTTAAATCTGATTTTAATGATTATAATAGGCAATTGTATTATATAGAAAAAGAGGTAAAAAAGAAAAATCAACTAATAGGAGATACAGTTTTAGATAGAACTATTATATCAACAATAATTTATACTATTTATACGGATTCTTTGACTTTGTCTGAAAAAAACAAATTACTTTATATTATAAAAGAAAATCTTGATAACAATAAAATAATTGTTCCAACTTTTGTTCACTTAATAATATATCCATATAAACTTATTTCTTTAAATCATTCAAAATTAGTTAAAGAAAAAGGAACGCAAAATAGTTTAGTTGATTATAACTATTATTTAAAATTTTCATTGTTTTTTTCTAATTTTTATTATGCAATTAATAATATATTGAGTATTAAAGATTATAGACAAATAATTTCATATAATTCTAATATCTTTAAAAGAATAATTAACCCCAAATCGTTTAACAGTAAAATTTTACTAGATGGTTGTCCAGCAATTGGAAAATCTACAATTGGCAGTCATCAGAAACAATATAAGTATATAAAAGAATTTAAATATAAAAAATATACATTAGAAGACTATTCAAACCAGATAAAGAGTATTATAGAAAGAGTTAGTATATTAAGTAAAGAAAATATATTATTGGATACTAGCTTCTTAATGGGAATAAATCATTTGTTTTACAATCAACCAACACCAGCAGAATTAAAATTAGAAATGATTGATAAAATTATGGAAAATCTTCCATTAAATAATTATATAACTAGAATATATTATTTAATTTTAGATAAAGAAAAATTAATTGAAAGAAAAAATATGGATAGTAAAAAAGAAAGAAATCATTTTTTTGATAATCTTAATTATTTAGATATGGAGATAAATTTTTATAAAGTTTTGCATAAGAGACTTGGATCGATGTCTAACATTAGTTTTGTTGATGCGTCACAAAGTATAGAAAAATTGGTTTACATTATTGAAAAAAATGATGATAAACCATTAATGTTAATAGATTTGTTTTATGAAATTAAAGAGGCAATAAAAGAAGGTGAATTATAATGCTATATTTTGTTTGGTTTTGTATATTTTTACTTGTATTTGCAAATATTAAATCAATAATTAGATTAAAAAAGTCAAGTTCATTTTTAAACAAAAAACACGATTTATCAACCAATGTTAATAAGAAAATAATTGTTATAATTCCTGCTATGAATGAAGTTAATAATGTTGATAAGTCTATTAATTATTTTAAGAGTTTAAATGATGTATGTAATGTTATATATGTGACTACTTCAAAAGAAAAAAGTATGGCAACGTATAAAAAACTTAATAATGAAATTAAAACACAAAGAGCAAATAATATAAAAATAATTAATTGTCCAAATACAATTGGAACTATGGCTAATCAAATTAATTATGCTATTAAAAAATTAAAGGAAGATGATATAGTTGCTGTTTATAATATAGATTCACAACCAGAACGAAAAACTTTTAAATATGTTTTGAAAAATATTAACGATAATGTGGTTTTACAGCAAGTTAGTTTTTTTGATGATAAATCAAATGGAGTATTGAAAAGTGCTGAAAATTGGCAAAATAGATGGTCAGTTGTTTATGAAATGGGAAAATATTTAAATGATTCAAGAATAGAATTTAAATATTGTATAGGACATGGTTTATTTGTAGAAAAGAAAATTTTTGATAAAATTGGATACTTTTCAGAAAATGAGATAAATGAAGACAATGAATTTGGATATAGACTAAATATTAATAATATCTCAATTAAACCAATTCCTTTTATGGAACAAGCAGATTTTGCAAAAAATAAAAAAATATATGTAAAACAACAATCAACTTGGGTAAATGGCCCTTTATATGCTTTAAAATATTATAGAGATAATGAAAGAACTTTTAAAAATTTCACTTTATCAATTTTAAATTTCAAAGCATTCATATCGTGGTGTCTGTTTCCGTGGATATGTTATTTTTGTATAATATTTTCTTTTATAATAAATATAAAATTATTTATTTTATCTTTATTTTTAGTTGCTTTTTATGTAACTGGAATCAATTACGTTGCTAATAGGTTATTAATTAAGTCAGGCTATATTAAAAACAAATATTATATTAATATAATAAGTGATTTATTATTTTTTGCAATACACACTTTTGGAAGTTATATAACTCTTTATAAATTAATTACTGGTAAAAATAATATAAAAAATAAATATAATACAGAAAAATAATTGTAATTTAGAATATTTTATTATAAAATATATCAAAAAGGAGCACTTTTATGGGAAATAAACAAAATTTTAAATTAATTGCACATGCTTTAGTAAAAGTAAATGATAAGTATTTATTGATTAAAAGAACATCAATAAAAAGAGGAAAACCAAATTCCTTGCCAGAATATTGGGATATACCTGGAGGAATGGTAGAAGAAGGTGAAACACCTAGTATTGCTGCTATCAGAGAAACAAAAGAAGAAGTAAATTTGGATGTTACTATTGGCCCAATTCTACACGAGGATAGTAATTATGATGAATCAAAGGGAACTGTTTTTACTAGAATTGTTTATCAAGCAGAATTGTTAGATGGTCAAAATGAAAAAGATATTATTTTGCAAGAAGATGAACATTCTGAATATAGATTAGTAAGTGATATCAACGAAGTAGATAAACCTGTTGATTATTTGTATGATACTATCGATCATGCTAATACTTACAATTCAGGTTCTAAAGTATTAAAAGTGACTAGAAAGAAATAATCTAGTCATTTTTACTTTTTGTTTTTACTAATTTTTTAACATCTGTTATTCCATAAATATAATTTAACGCTTCATCTAAAACTTCTTCTTGAGTTAAATTATCTGTGTTTATAATATGACAAGGTAATTCTGGATGCTCTAGAATAAATTGATTCATCGAATCATATCTTAAATTTCTGATTTTATCTAACTCTAAATCAGGATCATTTTCATTTCTTTTTTTTATTCTCTTGATTCTTTCTTCGTTAGAAACAGTCACAATGATTGCTGCATCAAAAAATACTCCTAGATTAATTAAAGTTTCAAATACAGGTTTTGAATTCATGTCTCCATTAAAAGCGAATGCTGATAGTAACCCTCTATCAATTATTAAATTTTTATCAGACATACATTCTTTAATATATAAAAGGCTCAATCCTGTAAAATAACTTTTTAATGTGTTAGAATCAGTTTTATTATAAATTAAATCTTGAATATGATATATTTCGCTATATAAATAATTATCATCACCCTTAACATTAAAAAGTTCATATATAGGTTTGTCTATGTATTCATAGCCTAGTTTTTCCGATAGACTTTTTGCTAAAGTTGATTTTCCTGCTCCATCCAATCCATCAATAGTAATTATCATAGGAATTCCTCCTTAAAATTGCTTTTTATTTTAGCAATTTTTATGTACAAAGTCAATATATATGATAAAATAGACTATATGGAGTGTGATTATAATGAATGGAAATAAAATAATTGTTCATACATTGATAAAAACTAATAATGGTTATTTAGTTACTAAAAGGTCAAAAGAAGAAACAACATTTCCAGAATATTGGGATATTCCAGGAGGATTAGCTGAATATGGTGAAATGCCTAGAGAAGCAGTTATTAGGGAAACTAAAGAAGAAGTTGGCTTAGATATTATCCCAACTAAGGTAATACATGAAGATAGTAATTTTGATAAAAAGAAAAATCTCATTTTTATTAGATTAGTATATTTGTGTTACTTAAAATCAAAAATTGATGATATAGTTTTACAAGAAGAGGAACATTCAGAATATAGATTTATTAATTCATTAAAAGATTTAAAAAAAGAAAAAATTTCTCCTTTTCTTATAGAAGTATTTAAAAATTTATAAAAATATGATATATTATATATAGAACTGATATTTATTAGTTCGTTCTTTATAGATATAAGTGTTCAAAATAGGCTCCTGTTACCCGCACCAATTATGAATTTAATCAAGCTTTTGAACTTGTTACAAAAAAGAACTTGTCATAAGTTCTTTTTTTTACATTTACGTAAATATTGAATTTATGTATTCATATTACTTAAAAGTAATAGTGAAGTTAAAAATTCTATGATAAAATATATTTGAAAAGATTTATATAAAATAAGGAGGAAAATAAAATGGATTTTAAAAATATTGTATTAAGTTTTTCAAATGCTAAACTAGCTAGTGGGAAATTTAGACCCAAATTTAATAAGTTTTCAATTGTAGTTACAGTCTTACTTTTTATACTACTAGGGGGAACATCAATAGGACTTATCTATGCTTTACTAAGTTTAAATCTTGATCTTATATTAACATGTGGATGTGGAATATTTGGATTAATGTATATTATATTGATAAATCCATATACTCAAAACAAAAATAATTATTACATTGAATTTGAAAGTGAGAATTCATTAGCAAATTTCAAACTATATTACAAGAATAAATTAGTTAATATCAAATACAAAATCGATAACAATGGAAAAATTGCTTTTGCTAATAATGAGAGTAAATTAAGTTGTGTTTCATATGCAGATGGAACAAAAATGTCTAAATTAACAAAATTTAGGGTAATGAATTATTTTATAAAATGGTTAAATGATTATAACTTAATATCAGATGAAATAACAACAACAATTGAATAATAAAAAACTTAAAAAAGAATATTACTCAAACACTTTTAAGTGTTTTTTCTTTTTTTAAAAGAAAACTTTAATTGTAAAAAGCATATAAAAGTAGTACAATAATTACAGAAGAGGAGATTTTGTATGGCAAGTGAAATGTGGAAATCATTAGATAATACTTTTACTGATGTTTTAGAAATGACATGGCCTATGATACTTATATCTGTTGTGTTACTTTCATCAATTAGGTTGTCTTATCTTTTAAAAAGCAAAAAACCTTTTGTATTACATAAAGAATTATTAACTCTTTTCTTTATAATTTATATATTATGTTTATTCCAAGTTGTGACATTTCAAGATATTAATAGTCTTGGCAGTAATAACTTTATACCATTTAGAGAAATTACAAGGTATACTTTTGGCAGTAGATTATTTATAAAAAATATAATTGGTAATATGCTTATGTTTATCCCATATGGATTCTTTGTTGCATATTATAGCAAAATTGATGACTGGAAACATTCATTTTGTTTAGTATTAATTGCATCATTAGTTATTGAATCTACTCAACTTGCGATTGGTAGAGTATTTGATGTTGATGATATTATCCTAAATGTAGTAGGAGGAATGGTTGGTTACTTTATGTATAAATTTTTTAATAAACTTGCAGATACTTGCCCTAAGATATTTAAATCTCAAATATTTTTAGATATTATAACAATAATATGCTTTATAGCGTTTTCAGTATATATATTATGGAGGTAACATGGAAATAGGAATATTTAATCAAACAAATGAAAAGCTTGATAAAGAATTAGATGAATTAAAGGATATGTTGAGTGACTTCTGTAAAAGAGAAGACCTTGGTAATGTAATATTTAATATTATAATTATTGATAATCCTACAATTCATAAAATTAATAAAGAATATAGAGATAAAGATGCTCCTACTGATGTAATTAGCTTTGCATTAGAAGATGATAAAACAGTAATAGAACCAGATGGGGTTAGAATACTTGGCGATATATATATATCAATTGATAAAGTACATGAACAAGCTTTAGAATATGGCCATTCATTTAAAAGAGAACTTAGTTTTCTTGCAGTTCATGGATTACTTCACTTATTAGGCTATGATCACATGGAAAAAAGTGATGAGGAAGTAATGTTCAAAAAGCAAGAGGAGGTTCTTAACTATTATGAAATATATAAATAAAAAGAATAAGAGCCTTAAGGATAGCTTTTATCATGCATATGAAGGTATTTGTTATACCGTTATAAGAGAAAGAAATATGCATATACACATTATAATGGCACTACTTGTAATACTAGGTGGGGCTATATTTCAAATTTCATATGAAGAATGGTTAGTATGCTTAATCCTAATTGCTCTTGTTATATCATTAGAACTTTTAAATACAGCTATTGAATCAGTTGTAGATTTAATAACTACTAATGATAATCCACTTGCTAAAGTCGCTAAAGATTCCGCAGCTGGTGCTGTTTTAGTAAGTGCTATAATATCTGCAGTAATAGGTGTTGTTATATTTTTACCTAAAATATTAGATTTTATATCAAGGAGTTTATAATATGAGAGATAGATTAAAAGAATTACTTAATAATAGTTATGCACCATACTCTAATTTTAGAGTTTCTGCAGTTGTAGTTATGAAAGATGGAACATCATTTAACGGAGTTAATGTTGAAAACGCTGCATATGGTTCTTCAATATGCGCAGAACGTAGCGCTATACTTGCTGCTATATCAAATGGATATAAAAAGAATGATTTTGATAAACTATATGTAATGTGTGATAATGAAAAAGTTGGTATGCCTTGTTTTGCATGTAGACAAGTAATATTAGAACTTTTCGATAAAGATAGTACCATCACATGTATGAATCCCTATGAAGATGAAATAACATTAAGTGTTAAAGATTTATGCCCATATCCATTTGATAGTGAGGATTTAAAATGAAAAGTGGATTTGTTAGCTTAGTCGGAAGACCAAATGTAGGGAAAAGTACACTTCTTAACAACATCCTTGGTTATAAAATTGCTATTACTTCCAATGTCGCAGGTACTACTAGAAATGTAATACAAGGAATTTATAATGATGAAGATAGTCAAATTATATTTATAGATACTCCCGGAATTCATAAACCTAAAAACAAACTTGGCACTTACCTTAATAGAAAAGCCTATACTATGGCAGATGATGTTGATATTATTTTGTTCTTAGTAGATGCAAAAAGTGGTTTTGGTAAAGGAGATAAATTTATTTTAGAAAGAATTAAAGAGATGAATAAAACAGTATTTTTAGTTCTTAATAAAGTTGATCAAGTAAGAAAAGATGAATTACTTGGTATAATAGATAAGTATAAAGATTTATATGACTTTGATGAAATAATTCCTCTTTCAGCATTAAATGGAGATAATGTAGGAGAACTTATTACTACTTTGAAAAAATATTTAAATAGTGATGTTAAATATTATGAGGATGATACAATCACTAATGTTAGTCGTAATTTTATAATTGCTGAAATGGTTAGAGAAAAAGTACTTAGATTAACTAAAGAAGAAGTTCCTCATACAGTTACATGTTTAACTGAAGAATATGAAGAAGAGGATAACATCATAAATGTTGGAGTATTAATAATTGTTGATAGAGAAAACCTAAAGAAAATCTTAATTGGTAAACAAGGTAAGATGATAAAAGAAATAGGGCAAGAAGCTAGAATTGATATAGAAAACTTCTTAGGCAAAAAAGTATATCTAACAACATATGTAAAAGTTATTAATAATTGGAGAGATAGAGAAAAATATTTAAAAGAATTTGGACTTAATGAATTAGAATTTTGATTAAAATAGATTATTATTTCACATTATATTAATGGTGATAATATGAAAGAATTAGTCTGGGAAATATTTAAGAAAACAGGAGATATAAGATATTATCTCCTTTCTAAAAATCTTGAAGGTGATAGTAATGCAGACAAGAAAAGTAGAGGCAATAGTAGTAAATGAAACTAACTATAGTGAATCTAGTAAAATTTTAGGACTTTATACTAAAGAATTGGGGCTTATTAGTGTTATATCTAAAGGCTGTAAAAGATTAAAAAGTCCATTAAGAGTTGGAAGCTCTAAACTTGCATATGGTGAATATATCATTTCATATAAAAGTGAAGGATTATCTACCTTAGTATCTGTTGATATATTAGATAGTTTTAAAAATATTTTATTTGATATAAAAAATGTTAGTTATGCTACTTATATACTAGAACTTTCTACACAGGTAGCTAAACAAAATAGCGATAGTGAGATTTTTACACTTTTAATTTCTTCATTAAAAAAGATAAATGAAGGGTTAGACCCCAAAATTATAACTTTAATTCATGAGGTACAATGCTTAAAATATCTTGGTATTGATATAATGGTTGATGCATGCACCAACTGTGGTTCTACTAATGATATAGTAACATTAAATAGTGAAAAAGGCGGATATATCTGTAAAGAATGTTATGAAAATGAAAAAATTGTAGATGAAAAAACACTAAAGGTAATAAGGCTTTTTTATCATGTAGATATATCAAAAATAAGTAAACTTGAACTATCAAATATTACCATAAAAGAAATAAGTGACTTTTTAGAAGAGTATTATGATAGATATAGTGGATTATATCTAAAAAGTAAAAGTCTATTAAATATGATAGTTTAATGTAAATATATGTAAACAAGTGATATCAAAAATTGATATCATTTTTTTAAAGTGATATAATCAACTTAGATAATAGGAGGTTATAATATGGAAGAAAAGAATAAAAGTGTTAAAAATGTTAAAGTAAATCCAGAGATTGTTAAAAAGAATTTCCAATATAAATTAAAACGAGCAGTTGCAATAGTGGGAACTGTTATTGTGATTGGTAGTGGAATGGGTATACATTTTTCAAGAGAAAAAGATAAGGAAAATGTTAATTCTTATTTGAGTGGTATTTCAGTATCTGAATCAATTTCAGAGTATGAGCAATTAAAACAAATAAAAATAGAAGATATTAAAGATTGGCTTGAAATATCTGAAGATTCAATTAAATATGAAGATAAAGTAGTAAAGGTTATAAAAGATAACACTGATTATGAATTAGATGAATTACCTACAGGTAGTCTAGAGGAATATAAAAAAGCGGTAAAAGAATTTAATGATATGAAAGATCCTTCAACAGTAAAAGAAAAAGAAAAAAAACTAAAAGCGGCTATTACAATAGCTAAATGTGCTCAAGATGCTAATGAAAAATTAAGAAAATATGGTTATGATTTAGGGGAAGAAACATTACGACTACTAAAAGAAGATTTTCGTAAGCATTCAAACATCGAAGGTTTAAAACTAAGCGAAATAAAGGTTAAAGTCCCATCTGATTCTCTAAAAGAAGCCTATATAAGTATGGAAGAGAGAAATCTTTATTATGAATTTAATGGTGGATATGTATTGCAGGTTGCTAGTTCTATTGGAGCGGTACAAAGTGCAAGACGTGGTGAAAGTAAAGAAAGTGATGTATTTGGGTACAATAAGGATAGAACAGAAGTAATAAAAAATACGTATGAAGCATATATGTTTTTAGCAGCCGGTTATACAACTGAAGAACAATGGAATATTACAGATCCAAAGTCATATGCTGTCACTGATAAACATTATAAGTGTAAAACTAGAGATTTAAATGAGATAATAAAATCATCAAAAGAAGCCAATCTAACAGAAGGAAGAAGCAGATAGCTTCTTTTTTCTTAAAATACTTGCATTCTACATCTAAATGTGGTACTATTTACTAGTTGAAAAACTTAATCCGCTGAAATTGAAATGTTGAAATACTATATTTTATGATTAAAAAAAATAAAAAAGGAGAGATATCATGGCAAACGTAATTGATAAAATTACTGAAAAACAAATGAATCCTAATGTTCCTGAATTTAGAGTAGGAGATACTGTTAGGGTTGACGTTAAAATCGTCGAAGGAAAAAGAGAAAGAATCCAAGCTTTTGAAGGTGTTGTAATAGCACGTAAAGGTGCTGGAATTTCTGAAACATTTACTGTAAGAAAAGTATCTTACGGTGTTGGTGTAGAAAGAATATTCCCTGTTCATTCACCAAGCATAGCTAACATTGTTGTAGTTAAGAAAGGTAAAGTAAGACGTGCTAAATTAAATTTCTTAAGAAACATAGTTGGTCAATACAGAATTAAAGAAAGAGGACAAGAATAAGGTAATTGCCTTATTTTTCTTTATATATGAAAAAGTTTATTAAAGAAATATATCCATATGTGATAATAATTGTAGTTGCACTTTTAATAAAGAAATTTTTATTCTCACCAATCCGTGTTGTTGGACCCTCAATGAATAATACATTATTAAATGGTGACATAATGATACTTGATAAAATATCTTATAGATTTAATAAGATTAAAAGATCTGATATAGTAGTTATTAAGACTAACAAAAATCTTATAATTAAAAGAGTAATTGCAATACCTGGTGATACACTTGAATATGGTAACAATACATTAATATTAAATGGAAAAGAGAAAGATGAACCTTACTTATCCAAAGGCGTTACTACAGAAGATTTTAATTTAAAAGAATTAACTGGTTACGAAAAAGTTCCTGAAGGATATTACTTTGTTATGGGTGATAATAGAAGTGAGTCTGCGGATAGTAGAATGATTGGACTTATTCCAATTGAAAATATAGAGGGTCATGCTAGATATACAATTTTTCCACTTAATAGGTTTGGAAGCAAATAGATACATTTTTGTATCTATTTTCTTTATGTTCTGATAAAATAATTTGTAGGTGATTACTATGATTAAATCAAATAATTATTTTCCTAGAATAATTAAAGAAATCTGTAATGAATTAGATATCAATTATGAATTTCTATCAAAAGATTGGATAATAAAATTAAGTAAAGATGAAAAAATCAGATTTATTAGTGGGTATAAATTTGATTTACTAAATCATGCGAGTGGTATATGCTTTGATGATAAATATGCAACATATGAAGTTCTAAATTCCATTGGAGCAAGTACTGTTAAACACGATATTATATATAGAGCTACCAATAAAAATAGTTATGCTAATGATTGCAAGGGACTTGAATACTTAATTGAACTGTTTAATAAGTATAAGAGAAATATAGTTTTAAAAGTAAATAATGGTACATGTGGAATTGACGTTTACCACATAACAAGTATTAATGATTTAAAAGACAAATACAACCTACTTATTTCTAAGAATTACTCCCTAAGCGTTTGCCCTTTTTATGAAATTGAAAACGAGTATAGGGCGATCATTCTAAATGGTGAGGTTAAACTACTATATAAAAAAATAAAACCTGTTGTTACAGGAGACTCAATAAAAACTATTAAAGAACTACTTATAGATTTCAATAATGATTATTTTAAAAATTATGATGATGATAATAAAGATGATGTACTACCATTAAATGAAACTTTTGAATATGATTGGAAATTTAATTTATCTAAAGGAGCAATTTCTTCTTTAGATATTAATTATAATGATAAGGAAAATATAGATAATATAATAAAATTACTAAAGCCTATTATTAATAATGGATTTTGTAGTGTAGATATAATAAAAACTAAAGATAATAATTTTTATGTAATGGAAATAAATAGTGGAGTTATGATGCAAAACTTTATCAAACAAAATGAAAATGGTTACATGATAGCTAAGCTTATTTATAAAGAAGCAATTATTGAAATGTTTAATAACTAAGTAGTCCAAATTTATATAAGAAAGGCGAGTATTATGAATGAGTATAATGGATATAGCAAGACAGAAATTTTAGAATCTATACTTTTAAGTGATAATGTTGTAAACTCTATAAACGAAAATATGGATTTGTTTTTGAAGATACTTCCAGAAATAGAGAACCTTATATCTTTTGATAAAACACATCAAGGACAAAGCGTTTGGAAAAATACTTTATGTTCACTAAGATTATCCGAAAAAGATTTGGATGTTAGACTAGCACTTCTTTTTAATGATATGAGTAAACCATATACTTATAGTAATAATGATGGGGTAGAAAGCTTTAAAGGTCATGCAACCGCATCCTCAATAATAGCTAAGCATGTACTAAGTAGAATTGGTTACACAGAATCATATGTTAATAAGATTTGTTACTTGATTCAAATGCATAATAGACCAATTGATATAAAAAAATTAAATGGAGATGAAGACCTACAGTTAAAAATAATTGAGATTAAAAGATGCAGTAATATTGAATTTAATAAAGAAGTAAAATCTGATATTAAAATGTCAAAATAGGAGGAAATATGAAAAAAATAGTATTTGCTACTGGAAACTCAAGTAAAGGAAAAAGATTTTCTAAAGGACTAGCTAAATATGATATTAGAGTTATAACATTAAAAGATTTGAATTTAACCCTAGATGTAGAAGAAAATGGAAAAGATGCAATATCAAATGCACTTATTAAAGCTAGAGAATGTTTTAAAAAAACTTCAATGCCAACAATCGGAATGGATGATACATTGTATTTAGAAGGTGTCCCAGACGAACTACAACCAGGTTTATTTGTAAGAAGAGTAAATGGTAAAACCCTAAATGATGAAGAAATGATTGAATATTATACCTCACTTGTTAAAAAGTATGGAGTGGATAACAAATTAAATTGTAAATGGGTATATGGACTTGCAGTTATAGATAAATCTGGTTGTGAAAGCACATACACTTGGTATAAAGATGATTTTTATATGACTGATATTTCATCTGATATTATAAATCCTGGATACCCATTAAATACGATTTCCAAATATAAAAAAATAGATAAATATTTCACTGATAAATTATCAGAAGAAGAAAAAGAAATAATAAACTTTAATGAAGATTCAACGATTGAATTTATTAAAGATCATATTTAAAAGAGTATAAATAGAACAAAAGAGAGTGATGTGAAGTGAGATATAAAATCACTGAAAAGTTTTTAATATTTTGGTGTTTATTTGCCGGTATAGAAGCAGTAATTGGAAGTACTGGTATGTTTATTGATCCAAGTGGTAAATTAATGATGATGAAAATGATATAATCCTGCCTATTTGGCAAAAAAAGCAAGATTTGTATCATGCAGGAGGGCTTAGAAAATGAAGATAGTAACATTATGTGGAAGTCTTAAATTTCAAAATGAAATGATGAAAATTGCACAGGATATGGCATTAGAAGGGTATTGTATTCTTACCCCTGTTTATTTAACATCAAACGTTATTAATATAACAGACAAACAATTACTTAAGTTAAAAGAAGAACACCTTAAAAGAATAGAGTTATCAGATGCTATATTAGTAGTGAATGTAAATAATTATATTGGTGAAAGTACAAATTTTGAAATAGAATACGCAAAAAAACTTGACAAAGAAATTATGTATTATATAGAACAGAAATAAAAATATTTTAAAACAAGTATAGCTTTATTTAAAAATCATTAATTTATATTATATGAGTGGATGATAATCCACTCTTTTATGTTATAATGTTATTGGTAAAGATTTTAAAAAGAAAGTAACAAAGTTAACTATAATACTTATAAATAAAGGAAAAACTATTAATTTATTTTTCCACTTTTAAAATGGCTTTCATAAAAATATTAAAATGAAGAGTAGTGGAAGAATACAAAATCAAACAATAAATAGAAACGGAGGCAATAATGAAGGAAATAGAAAATAAATATAATAATAATATTTTTGAAAACATAAAACACATAGATGAATATGACAATGAATTTTGGCTTGCTCGTGAATTACAGAAAGTATTAGAATATAAAGACTGGAGAAACTTTCAAAAAAGTAATTAATAAGGCTATAACCTCTGCATGAAATAGTATTTCAGTTGCAGAAGATTGGGTTGTTGAAGTCAACAAGCCAATAAAAACTGTCAAAGGGAAAGAAGAAATTGTTAAAGACTTTAAATTATCAAGATACATATGTTATTTAATAGTACAAAATGCTGATCCAAGCAAAGAGGTTGTTGTTTTAGGACAAACATATTTTGCAATTCAAACAAGAAAGCAAGAAATAACAGAACAAGAATACGATTCGTTATCGGATGATGAAAAAAGATTTTATCAAAGAAAGCTAACAAAACAAGGTAATTATACTTTACAAAAAGTTGCATCTTCTGCAGGTGTTAAAAATATGGCTGAACTTCATACATTTACACTTAGTGTTAATGAGTGGTGTGATAAAACAAATACAATTGATATATATTCGAAATGTGGCAAATATGGTGGCGACACTTTTTGCAACACTTATAAAGAAGAGGTGAAATAATGAATTATAGTGATTTAATAAATTCTCATTTAAAGTATGGTACAACTGAAGAAAATATAAAGATTCGAAAAGGATATGAAAAAATTCAAGAAAATGTTGTAATAGCACCATGGTGGAGTCATGATATATTTGATAATATGAATTTTAAAATAGAACAAGTATCTGAAAAAGTTTATAATTTTTATAAAGATGATCTTTCCTTTTCATATATAGAATTAAAAAGTATAGGTGCTCCTGGTATAATGGATTTTATATTATCTTTAGGTGTAACGAAATGTAAGAACTTAGTATTCTTAGGATCTGCAGGATCACTAGATGAAAACATTAGAATAGGAGACATTGTCGTTCCTGAATATTCAATATGTGGAGACGGGGCTTCAAGATACTTAAATAGAAATTTAGAAGATGAATTTTTAAAGAAAAAGTATCCATCTAAAGACTTTACTAATAAATTGATTGATATTTTAAAAAAGGAAAATATTAAATATCATAATGTTCCTAATTTTAGTGTTGATACAGTGTTTGCACAATTTTATCATATTGATAAAATTATAGAGTTAGGTTCAAAAACTATAGAAATGGAAACAGCTAATCTATTTAAATGCAATGAATTATTAAATATAAATGTAACTGCACTTTTTTGTATATCTGATAACGCAGTGTTAAATAAGTCATTATATAGTGGTAGAACTGAAGAAGAAAATGAATATAGGCATAAAATAAGAGATGAAGTTATTCCTAAAATAATAGTTGAATTATTTAGAATATAAAGGAATTGAACCAAATGAATGAAAATAAGACAAACATAAATTGATAAGTGTATGACTTATGAAAAACTAAAGGAAAGGAGATTATTAATGGAAGACAATAAATTAATTATATATAAAAATAATGAAGGTAATATTATAGTAGATGCTATTTATAAAGATGAAACTTTATGGTTATCACAAAAAGGAATGTCAAAAGTTTTTGAATGTTCTACAGATAATATAAGCTTACACTTGAAACATATATTTGAAGATAATGAGTTAGATAAAAAATCAGTTACCGAGAAATGCTCGTTAACTGCCGATGACGGAAAAAACTATAACACAACTATTTATAGTTTAGATGCTATAATTGCTGTGGGTTATAGAATTAATTCTAAAAAAGCAACAGAATTTAGAATATGGGCAACAAAAATATTAAAAGAATATATGACAAAAGGTTTTGCTTTAAATGATGAACGTTTTATAAATGGAAATAAATATGATACAAAATATTTTGATGAATTATTAGAACGTA
>HF996846.1:26040-28312 GCA_000432595.1 Clostridium sp. CAG:710
TTTGATGAATTATTAGAACGTATCAAAACAATTAGAGTGAGTGAAAGAATGGCATACCAAAAAATCACTGATTTATTTATTGCTACAGCAACTGATTACAACCCTAAGTCAGAAGAAGCATATACTTTCTTTAAAATAGTTCAAAATAAATTGCATTTCGCTATAAGTGGACATACTGCTGCCGAATTAATATATAGTAGATCAAACTCAGATAAAGAACATATGGGACTAACTAATTGGAAAAATTCTCCTGATGGTTTAATATATAAATATGATGTAGTTATTGCAAAAAATTATTTAAACGAAGAAGAAATGAATAATTTAAAAGATTTAACAAATTTATTTTTGGTATTTGCTGAAGATGAAGCAAAACAAAGACATGTAATGACAATGAAGGATTGGATAGATGCAACTGATGATTTATTAAAGTTTAGAAGAAAAGAAGTGTTAAATAATAGTGGCAGTATATCTCATAAAGAAGCAGTAGAAAAAGCAGAAAAAGAATATGAAAAATTTAGAGTTATACAAGATCAAAAATACATTTCTTCAATGGATGAATTTTATAATAAATATTTAAGTGAAAATAAAGAGAAAAATGATGAATCCATCTGATAGTGTAGGGAGGTAAAAGTGATGAAAAACTATATATGTAAAATTGCTACTATTGAAGAAATGAATAAAAAATGGGATTATGAAATATCGGTGGCAACCAAAAAAGAAAATTGGATTATTTGGAAAGAACAAAACATTAAAAATTATAAAAATGGTAAAATTATTCCTTACTATGGAATAATTAATGACCAAATAATATGTGAGGCCACTGCTGTATTAACTAGTGATATTGTTCAAAATAGTAATAAATTAGTAGATGATACAACTGCATACTTGACTGCTTTTAGAACTAACAAAGAATACGAAGGAAAAGGATATTTTTCTATATTGTATAAATTTATGGAAGAAGATTTAAAAAATAAAGGTTATACTGTATTAACATTAGGAGTAGAACCAGAAGAAATAAGAAACAAAGAGATATATAAACATTATGGATTTGTAGAACATATTAAAAATGCTAAAGAAGTATATCCAGATGGAACAGAAATAGATGTTGAATATTATGGTAAAAAATTAAAATAAAAAGGAAGTGATTAAAATGGATATGTATCAAAAGAAAAAAATGAGACAAGAAAAGAAAAATAATGACAATCAAGAAAGTTTTTCAAAAGTTTCCATTTCGTGGTTGATTACGATTTATCCAAGAATAGATGAAAACCTAGGTAAAATAAGGAATTGTGAGATTTAAAACCTTACACATTTAGTATAAAAATATGTTAAAATAGACAAAAATTAGTAAAAAATGACTATTTTAATGTAAAAAGTGATAGGAATTATTAAGGTGATTACGCCACCTAATAATAAGAAATAATTTGAATATCGAGGTGATAGTATGTATGGAGCTATTGTTGGAGATTTAGCAGGAAGTATTTATGAATTTAATCAATTAAAAAAGATTCAAAGTATAAAGATGAATAATTTAATTGAAGATAATGCTTTCTATAGTGATGATACTATTTTAACTATTGCTACACTGGATGCGATACTTAATAATAAAGATTATGATTATTATTTACGAAAATACATACAAGAATATAGTGAGTATAAACCTGATTTTAATCCGTATTTTAAATCATCATTTTCACCTAACTTGGTAAAATGGAGTCAATCAAATATAATTGGTACTAGTCATGGTAATGGAGCTATGATGAGAATATCTCCTGTAGGATACATGTTTGATAGTGAAAAAGAAGTGATAGAAAATGCAAGGCTTGCAACTATACCTTCTCATAACTCAAAAGAAGCAATTGACTCTGCTACTATGGTGGCATTAATAATATATTATTCTAGAAAAGGCTATACAAAAGATGAAATATTTAGAATGATGAATATTGATATTAAATATATTCCATTTACTAAATTTAATATGACATGTGAAGAAACTATAGTGAATTGTTTATATGTATTATATAATTCAAATAGTTTTGAAAATGCTATTAGAAAAACATTACTTATGGGTGGCGATACAGATACAAACTGTGCTATAGTTGGAAGTATGGCCGAAGCAATGCACGGAATTGATAGTGAATTAATTGAAAAAGTTAATGAAAAGATTCCTCAAAAATTTGTTAAAATATTAAGTAGAACAAGGAGATGATTCTCATGAACGAAAATAAAACTAATATAAATTGGTAAGTGGGGAGTTATGAAAAACTTTTAC
>HF996847.1 GCA_000432595.1 Clostridium sp. CAG:710
ATATTTTTCTTTATTTCTTATTCTTTTTAAGCACTCTTCACCATTTTTAGTTGCTGTTAGTTTAGATATACCTCCTAGCTTTTTAGTAAGAAGAGTTCTTTCTTCCTCGTTATCATCAACAAGTAATATTTTAATTTTATCTTCTAATTTTTTATATTCATTAATTATATTATCTATTTTATCATCAGAACTAGCTATTTTTTGGTCAACTATTAGGGTAAATTCTGAACCTTTATTTTTTTCACTTCTTACTGTGATTGTTCCTCCTATTAAGTTAACTACTTTTTTAGCTGTATCTAGTGTCATTTCTTTTGAATCTACATCTTCTATTTTAGTATCATCATTTTGACTAAATATCTTATTTAGTTTTTCTGCATTTACACCAATTCCAGAGTCTTTTACTGAAATTACTAATCTACATACATCATATGTTATTACTGTATTAACATTAAGTTCAACAAAACCTTCTTTTGTATATTTAATTGCATTTAAAAGAAGCGCTGATATTATTTGTTTTAACCTAATTGAATCCCCATATAAGGTTTCTGGAAGAGATTCTTCAATATTTTTTCTAAATTCTAAGTTTTTCTCTGCTGCCATACTTTTAAATTTTAGGCAAATTTCAGTTAATAAATTTGATAAACTATATTTTGAATCTACTATTTTAATTTTCTTTGCATCTATTGTTGATACATCCATTGCACCATTTAATACATATGAAATTCTCTGCTTTGCATTTTTTATGTCTACTGCCATATTTTTTATTTCATCTAAATTATCCTCATCTAATATTTGATCGGCTCTTTGGTCAATCATGTTAAGTGGATATCTAATTTGTTGTGCAGTATTGAATATAAATATTGATTTATCATTGTTATTTTTCTCAACTAATGCTTTTGCTTTTGTTAGTTCTTCTATCATTTTTATATCAGGGTTTTCAATTGTAAAGAACATTAAATAGTTAACAAACGCTATCGTTATTGAAATAATCATTATATATGGGTTTGATCTAAATATTAATACTAGGATTATCAAAATAAATATTGCACTAATTATTGGAATATGTCTTTTAGTTAATTTTCCTATATTTAATAGTGCCATAATCATAGATATTATCAAATATAGTCCGCCAAATACATATGTTATAACTATTGCTTGTCCACTAACACTTATTATGCTTCCATTTGTTATTAAATCTACATTAGACATTAAAATAATTGAATATACAATTATATCTAATACTAATGTTACGTTGATTAGTTTTTTAATTTTTTCCTTCATGTTTGGATAAGTAATTAATAGTGTATATAGAAAAGCACAGGTTGTATATATTATTAGAACTAGAAAATCTAGTTTATTAGTACATTGTAAAATAAACTTTGTACCAGAAGAAACAGTAGTAATATCTCCATTTAGTACTAGTAATCTTTCTATAATTATTATTATACTGTCAATAAGACCAGTAACAAGCATTACAGAATATAATCTGTTTTCAATTAGGTTTAATCTTTCTTTCGAAAAATAAACTATGCATAATAGTGCCAAAAAAATTGCGGCGCATATTGGTAATTGTAATTCGTTCATATTATCACCCTAATAAAATTTTAACACAAAAAAAGAATAGAATAAATATTTTTCTATTCTTCATAATAATCTTTTGTTTTATTAGCAACTGATAATGTTTTACATAGAACTTTCATATTATTAGGAGTAACTTTTACATTTTCATTAGTTGTTTTAAATACATCATATTCATCTATTTTATCATCTCTAATAAACTGTGCGGTATTTTCAATTTCATAGTCATATGCTCTTGAAGGAGCAATGTATTCTTCTCCAGTAGGTGTCACTATTCTACAATCATTGCATGTATTTGCATTTTTTATTAATTCGCTTACATATTCTTTCCAATATTCATCTAGATTATAACCTAGACTATCTCTATTTGCTTTTGAGTATTTTTCCATTAAGTTATATTTACCTGTTGCCAAGGTGTCTCTTATTAATTCTATTGCTTCTTTTTCTTCTAATGTACTTACATCTATTGGATTTCCAACTGTTGCATAACATGTTCCTTTTTTGTTATTTGGTCTATCACCATCAAGCCTCATATCTTTATTTAATAATGAAATAGGTACAATTAGCGCATCATTTTCTTTAGCGGCTAAATATGAACCTTTCCATAAATCGAGTATAACTTCATTTGGATCTTTATTCCAAACTCCTTCTGGGCATATTATTACTCTTTTTAGGCCTTGTTCAAATCCATATTTTACTTTTGATAGAAGTGCTTTTTTACTTGCTTCATCTTTTCTATCCATTAGGAATACTCCATTAGTCCATAATGCATATCCATCTATTGTGTAGAAAAAGTCTGGGATACTAGCAAAAACCATATATGCATGATATTTTGCAGCCATTAATGATAGTGCTACATCATCTTTAAAACCATGACTAGCTACATATATTATTTTCTTATCTTTTGGTATTTCATATTCTCCAAAACCATCTTTAACTATTTTTAATTTATTTTGAGATGTAAGTGGTAATAGTTTTGCAAAAACAGGATGAAATATTTTTCTTAATTTAATTCCTCTTTTTGATATTACATCTTCTGGATTATCACTTATTAAATACTCAAGTGATTTATTATATTTTTTAGGATTTCCATATACTTTATTTCCATCTTTATCTATCCAGTATTCTAAATTTGCCTTATTCATTTTTTCTTCCCCCTAATTTTACTACTCAATACTACATTTATATTGCGTATGTTAACACAGTTTTTGTTTTCTGTCAAATTATTCACATTTAAAAAGATGAACATAGTTCACCTTTATTTCTTTATTATATTATTTAATTTTTTTATAAA
>HF996848.1:0-30126 GCA_000432595.1 Clostridium sp. CAG:710
TTATTAATGTCTACTATTTGGGGTTCACATCATAATTTGAACTCTTTTTTAAAAATCATAATCTACTCTTTTTCTTTTAATATTTACAAAGCAAATAACTAACAGTAAAAGATTAAGTGCTAATGAGGACCACATTATAATACCCTCATTTCCATTTATAATACCCTTTATATCAGATAGTATCTTATTTGCTTTTGCCTTCGGTGTAGTAGGTTTTTCCTCTTCTACAAATAAACTATCCTCTTGTACAAAATCTATTCCAAAATCAACTTCATCAGGTTCAAAAGTCTCATCACCACTACTAGCAGCAGTTGTTTTAATAGTTATAGAAGTTCTTTGAGGATCAATATCATTCTTAGCATTCATCACTATAGTATAAACTATATATGCAGAAGACCCACTAGATACAGACAATTTAATAGGATTTCCCTTTTCTACTTCAAATTTTTTATCAATTGTATCCAATTTAACTTCATTAACACTGACTAAATTAAGGAGTGATCTATCATATGTTATTTCTGCATCATATTTTGTAAGTTGTCTATCTAATATTACAGTATAAACTATATTAGCCCCCGGTAAGATCTTTTCATTACCGGTTATTTTAGTATATGCTTTTTCAGCATTAACTCCAACTGGTAGTAACAAAAATATACTTAAAACAAATATAATAAACTTCTTCATACTCCACCTACTTAGCTTCTTCTGTTGCTCTTGTTTCTCTTATAACGGTTACTTTAATAGTACCTGGATATTGCATAGTAGATTCAATTTGTTCTTTTATATCTCTTGCAATTTTATGTGCAGATAAATCATCAACATCTTCTGGTTTAACAATTACTCTTAATTCTCTACCAGCTTGTACAGCGAATGTTTTTTCAACGCCTTGCATTCCATTAGCAATTGATTCAAGTTGTTCTAATCTCTTCAAATAATTTTCTAATGAATCATTTCTAGCACCAGGTCGTGATGCAGATAATGCATCAGCAATAGCTACTAATACAGAAATAACGTATTTAGCATCAGTATCACCATGATGAGACGCAATAGCATTAATAACTTGATCAGATTCTTTATATTTTTTAGCAATATCAACACCTATTTCAACATGGCTTCCTTCCATCTCATGATCAATTGCTTTACCAATATCATGTAAAAGTCCCGCTCTCTTAGCAAGTGAAACATTCTCACCTAATTCACCAGCAAGAACTCCCGCCAAATGAGCAACTTCTATAGAATGTTGTAATGCATTTTGACCATAACTAGTTCTAAAATGTAACTTACCTACAAGTTCAACTAGTTCAGGGTCCATTTTAGTTATTCCAACTTCAAATAGTGCCTCATTACCATATTCAATAATTTTATTTTTCATTTCTTTACTTACTTTGTCATATAATTCTTCAATTCTAGTTGGATGTATTCTACCATCTTTAAGTAAGTTTTCTAATGTGATTCTAGCAATCTCACGACGTAGAGGATCAAAACTAGATAAAACCACCGCTTCTGGAGTATCATCTATAATTAAATCTACACCAGTAATAGCTTCTAATGTTCTAATATTTCTACCTTCACGTCCAATGATTCTACCCTTTACTTCATCATTAGGTAGTGTAACTACTGTTACAGTTTGTTCATTAGCTAAATCTGCCGCATATCTTTGCATTGAACCAACAATTAACTCTTTTGCTTTTTTATCAGCATCTAATTTAGCTTCGTTTTCTCTTTCTTTAATATAAGCAGTAATCTCTTTAGATATTTGCTCTTCTACTTTTTTCATTACCAAGTCTTTTGCTTTTTCTCTACTAAAACCTGATATTTTTGTTAATAAATCTAGTTGTTCTTGTTTGATTTCTTCCACTTTTGCTTGTTCGTCTTGGATATTTTTTTGTTTTTCTACAATTTTTGCCTCTCTCTCATCAAGAGAAAGTTCCCTTTTTTGAAATAATTCATCTCGTTTATCTATACTATTTTCTCTTTGAATAAGACGATCTTCTGATTGCTTTAATTCTAATTTCTTTTCTTTAATCTCTTTTTCGGCATCTAATTTTAATCTATGAATTTCTTCTTTTGCTTCAAACAAAGATTCTCTCTTAGCTTTCTCAGCATCCTTTTTTGCTTTTTCAACTATGACTTCTGCCTTTTTACTTGCATTATTTTCTTTTGCATTATTAAAAACTATACTAGCTGCAACACCTGTTGATAATCCAATTACGACTAACAAAATGGAGACTAATATTTGCATAAACTCTACCTCCATTTTCTATTTATGTTAAATTAAACTTAAAATCTTAACATCTATATCTATTGTAAAATTTTTTACTCATAATGTCAATTAAAAATCATAAAAGCAGGGACATTCCCCCATACGCTAGGCTACTATATTCATACATTAAACTAGGAGGATTAATCAAATGAGAAATAACTACAATTATTATCCTAATAATTATAACCGAATGGATTATGATGAGTTTATAAACAATTTAAATTTCCCTCAAAATATGATGCAAAACCAAATGCAAAATAATCAAGCTCAACAATCAAATAACACATTATATGGTCCATATGAAGGTTATATAAAAGGAAACTTATTTAAAAATTTATATGAAGAATATAAAGACTATCAACCTGCGAAATTATTGCCAAAATCAGAGGAAGAAGAAGCACTTCTCAATCTAAATCAAATGCAGTTTGCAATGCATGAAATTAACCTTTATTTAGATGTTTATCCAAATGATAATAACATGATGAATGAATATAATAAAGCAAGAGCAAACTATAATAACATGTTAAGAGAATACCAAAATAAATATGGTAGCTTACTTGTAAATAGTGATTCCTTAAACCAAATTCCATTTGGATGGGAAGAAGAAGTTTGGCCTTGGGACAGGAGGGGTCTATAATGTGGGTTTATCAAAAGAAACTACAATATCCAGTTGATATAAAGAAAAAAGATTTAAGAATGGCTAAATATTTAGTAACACAATATGGTGGTGCTAATGGAGAAATGGCTGCTGCACTACGTTATCTAAATCAACGATATACAATGCCAGACAATAGAGGAAAAGCTCTTTTAACTGATATAGGTACTGAGGAATTAGCTCACATAGAGATGATTTCAACAATGATTTACCAACTAACAAAAGATGCTACTCTTGAAGAATTAAAAGAAGCAGGATTAGATACTAATTATGCTGAACATAATCGATCACTTTATCCAACTGACTCAAATGGTGTACCTTTTACAGTCACCTATTTTGCAGCAACAGGTGATCCACTAGCCGATTTATCAGAGGATATGGCTGCCGAACAAAAAGCAAGAGCAGTTTATGAAAATCTAATAGATTTAACAAATGACCCTGATGTAATTGGACCATTATTATGGTTAAGGCAAAGAGAAGTAGTACACTTTAATAGATTTAAAGAACTATATGACTTTTATAAAGAAAAAGGATATTAATCTATTTAATTACTTCAATATAATTAAAATCAGACTTAACAATTTCATGGATAAACATAGATTCATGAAATTTTTTTGTCATTAAATAAACATTATTACGCGTTCTGGTAATAGCTACATAAAAAAGTCTTCTTTCCTCATCATATAAATATTCTCCACTACGTGATACATATCTTAAAACCCGATCATCTGCAATGGTGTTAGGAATTCCCATTAAAGAATCAACAACATTAAGTAATATCACATTATTTGATTCTAACCCTTTAGAGCGATGTATAGTTAAATATGTAATTGTAAGTTCAGGCCTTTTATTATAAAAAATATTATCACCTACTTTAGTTAAATCTTCGTCAATATAATCATAAATATCATTATTAGTTCTACCTAAAATCATTATATCGCCATCTAAAGTATCAAGAAGATTTTTTATAGGGATATAACATAATTTAATTGGTTTAGGATTAGATATAGATGAATTCATTTCCTTTCTTATTTGCATTTTATTCTTCATAATAAATCTCCCAGCAACACTAATTAGTTCCCTACTATTACGGTAAGTACTCTGTATTTTAAGCATATTAGCATCACTAAAATATTTATTAAAATTAACAAACAAATCCAAAGTACAACCATTAAATCTATATATTGATTGAAAATCATCTCCAACTGCCATAAATCTAGCACCAGTCCTATTTAAAATATTTTTAATAAGTAAATACCTTATATAAGAAGTATCTTGATATTCATCAATTATAATAAAATCATAATCTCTTACTGCACCACCATTAGATACCATCTTAGAAGATACGGTTATCATATCATCAAAATCAATAGAGCAATTACTATTAAGTTCATTCATATAAATCAAATATACATTTAATGCTATCGACAAAAACAAATTTTCTTTTCTAAAATGAGAACACTTTCTAAATTCAATAAATGAATTCAAACCATAATTATTGGTTTTAAATAACCTTATAAATTTAACAACAAGTCTTTCAAATGAAATAATCTTATCATAATTATCTTTTAGAAACTTACTATACCTTATCTCTGTATTAAAATAAAATCGTATCTTAAAATATGAAAGTACCTTCTTCATTAAAGCTTCGCTTTCAAATATAATTCCAAAGAAAAACTCATGAGTAATATATTCTAAATAAGAACAAGGACATATATTAAATCTAATATTATTAAGTTCAAAAATAGAAAGTGCTAACTTATGAAATGTCATAACATCAACATTCATGCCTATTTTTTCCTTAAGACTTAAAACCGATGCATTAGTAAAAGAAATACATAAAATCCTACTTGGATCTATACCAATAGAATTAACCAAATATTTAACCTTACCAACAATGGTTAGACTTTTTCCACTACCCGCACCCGCAACAACCAAAAGATTTTTACCATCATCTAAAACTATTTTTTCTTGTTCATTATCTAATTTACAACCATTAACAATAATATCCATATAAGAATTATTATCTATAAAATAATTTTTTCCTAAAAAAAAAATAGACTATTTGTCTATTTCTTTCATTGAGTCTTCCCATGTCCAATTTCTAACTTCTTCTAGATCTTGTCCATATTCTCTTATATATTCACTATGTTCAATTAATTTATCTTTGCACCATTCAATAAGCCTTGAAGAACTATTACCAAGTTGTGGTAAATATTTAAGAGCATCAATAACAATATGATATCTATCTATTTCATTTTGAACTCTCATATCAAAAGGTGTTGTAATTGTACCTTCTTCTTTATATCCATGAACATGAATATCTTTGTTTTCTCTTTTATAAATTAATTGATGAATTAATGAAGGGTATCCATGGAAAGCAAATATAATTGGTTTATCTTTAGTAAAAATTGCATTGTAATCTTGATTACTCAAACCATGAGGATGTTGAAAATCAGGTTGTAATCTCATTAAATCGACTACATTTACTACCCTAATTTTTAAATCTTTAAAAGCATTTCTTAAAATAGAAGTAGCAGCTAACACCTCAAGCGTAGGTGTATCTCCACAACAAGCTAAAACAATATCAGGTTCACCATTTTGATCATTACTAGCAAAATTCCATATACCAACACCTTTTTCACAATGTTTAATGGCCTCTTCCATAGTTAACCACTGTGGTCTAGGGTGTTTAGAAGCCACTATAACATTTATATAATTCTTAGTTTTAATACAATGGTCAAAACAAGATAATAAACAATTTGTATCAGGTGGCAAATACATTCTAACTATATCAGCTTTTTTAGTAACTAAATGATTTAAAAAGCCTGGATCTTGATGTGTAAATCCATTATGATCTTGTTGCCATACATGAGATGTCAAAATATAATTAAGTGATGAAATGTCACTTCTCCAATCAAGATCTTTAGTAACCTTAAGCCACTTAGCATGTTGACTAGTCATTGAATCAACAATTCTAATAAATGCTTCATAGCAATGCATAAATCCATGTCTTCCAGTTAATAAATATCCTTCAAGTGCTCCCTCACAAAAATGTTCAGATAAATAAGAATCCATTATTCTACCCTCATGCGACAAATATTCATCATCAACATATGTAATAGCATCCCAACTTCTTTTTTCTTCATCAAACATAAAATTAAGTCTATTTGATAAAGCCTCATCTGGACCAAAAACTCTAAAATTTTTGCTTTCTTTATTTAATTTAAATACGTCTCTTACATATTTTCCAAGTTCCATCATATCTTGTTTTATAACTGTACCTGGTGCATTAACTGTAACAGCATAATTTCTAAAATCAGGTAACCTTAAATCTTTTAAAAGC
Source organism: Clostridium sp. CAG:710 (assembly GCA_000432595.1). GTDB lineage: Bacteria > Bacillota_I > Bacilli_A > RF39 > UBA660 > CAG-710. Next base: position 6,265 of record HF996848.1, read on the forward strand.
AACCCACCATTAGCATTAGGATTAGCTCCCATTCTTCTATTTCCCACAGGAGCAAGACTCTTAAGATCACTTCTTAATTTTCCAGATTCATCAAATAATTCCTCTGGGTGATAACTTTTTAACCAACCTTCCAACAAATTTAAAGTTTCAATATTATCCCTATCTATAGGAATTGGAACCTGATGTGCCCTAAATGTTCCTTCAATCTTCTTACGATCAAACTCCTTAGGACCAGTCCATCCTTTAGGGGATCTAAATACTATCATAGGCCATTTAATATTTTCATAATTCATATCCTTATAGGAAGATTTTATATCTTTAATCTCTTTAATAACAAGTTCCAAAACTTCAGCCATAATTTCATGCATTTGAATTGGATCATCACCCTCAACATAATATGGATGCCATCCCAATCCTTTAAAATAATCATTTAATTCCTTTTTATCAACTCTCGCAAGTACAGTTGGATTAGCGATTTTATAACCATTTAAATGTAGAATAGGTAAAACCACTCCATCAGTAGCTGGATTTAAAAACTTATTTACTCTCCATGAAGTAGCAAGAGGACCTGTTTCAGCTTCGCCATCCCCAACAACACAAGCCGCAATTAAACTAGGATTATCCAAAACTGCCCCAAAAGCATGAGATAAACTATAACCTAATTCACCACCCTCATTAATAGACCCAGGTACTTCAGGCGCAACATGAGAAGATACTCCACCAGGAAAGCTAAATTGCTTAAATAATTTTTTCATTCCTTCTTCATCTTCAGTAATATTTGGATAAACTTCACTATAAGTACCATCCAAATAATTATTAGAAATCATTGCATTTCCACCATGACCAGGTCCTGAAATATAAATCATATTTAAATCATACTCTTTAATAATTCTATTTAAATGAAGATAAATAAAATTTTGACCAGGAACAGTGCCCCAATGTCCAACTATAGTATGTTTAATATCATCAAAAGTAAGTTTTCGCTTCAACAATGGATTATCAAGCAAATACAATTGCCCCGCTGACAAATAATTTGCCGCTCTAAAATATTCATCCATCTTATGTAACATTTCATCATTAAGTACTCTATTCATAAATTTCTCCTTATCCTATATATAAATTATATATCAATTTTACAAAGAAAAAAAGAGTATTGACTACTCTTTACACTTATTTATCTAAATGAACATCCAACTGTGGATAAGGTATTGAAATACCTTCTTCATCAAAAGCTTTCTTAACCTGTTCTAATACCTCAAATCTAGCATCCCAATAATTTGTAGTATTAACCGGCATTCTAAATGTAAATATTAAAGCATTATCAGCATGTTCACTTAAAACAATATAAATATCTTTTTCTCTATTTTTAATTAAATATTGACTATTTAACGCAACATTTCTTAATACACTTTTAACTTTATCTATATCAGAATTATATCCAACCGAAAATTTTAAATCTAATTTTCTAGTTTTCATAGATGAATAATTAACTACTACTGAGTTTGATAACCCACCATTAGGAATAACAACAATTCTATCATCAACTGTATTTAAAACTGTGTGAAATATATTTATTTCCTTAACTGTACCATTCTCAGAATTAGTCTCTATAAAATCTCCTACTTTAAATGGCTTAAATAACATTATCATTACGCCACCTGCAATATTACTAAGTCCACCTTGTAACGCAAGACCAAGAGCTAATCCAGCAGAACCAATAACCGCAATTATAGATGTCATTGGAACACCAATATTAGTAACTGCACTTATTACTACTAATGCCTTTAAAACAACAGTTATAATACTTGCAATAAATGTCTGAGAACTCTTCTCTAATTTGTTAAATCCTCTACCTTTTTTAATAAACCCAACAATATATTGAATAACCTTAAAACCTATAATTATAATTAATATAGATACAACTAATTTTACAGAAAAATCAGCTAAACCTTCTAAAAATTTTTCTATCATCTTTTCCATACTTTACCTCCAATATAATTCTAACACATAATTTAACTTAAATATATTTATTTTTAGAAATTACTATGTTAAAATATTTTTAATACGAGGTGTTTAAAATGAAAAAAAACTTTTTGATACTAATAGTTACCATATTTATCCTAACCGCATGTAATACTCCTATAAAAGAAAATAAACTAAAAGCAAAATGGACTTTAGATGAATCATTAAAGCCTGATATAACCTTTACAAAAAGTACTGATAATGATGTAAACGGAATATTTTATTCAGAAGGACAAATTACCTATGAAGAATTTAGAAGCTATATTAGCACTCTAGAAAAAAATGGTTTTAAACTAGATTGGAGATACTCAGATGCAGAGACATTAGATGCAATAGATAAAGCAAAAACAAAAAATGAAAAAGACGGAATATTTAGTGATGGATATATAAATGTAAGAATGTGTAAAGATAAAGATGCTACAAATAAGGAAATATGCTTTTTTATGCAATGGGTTGATAAAGAAATATACAATAAATTAAATCCAGAAAATAAAGTTGAATACAGTTTTAAGCTGGAAACAGGAAATTCAAAATAGAAATTATATATGTTTTAACATATATTTTTTTTTTATATTTTTTGGCACTCATATATTGACTTTGCTAAAAATAGTATTATAATTAAATATGTATACAAGGAGGAATTATAATGAAGAAAAAACAATTTAAAGCAGAATCAAAAAAGTTATTAGACTTAATGATTAATTCAATATATACAAATAAAGATATCTTTTTAAGAGAGTTGATATCAAATGCAAGTGATGCAATTGATAAAATAGCATTTAGATCTCTAACAGATAAAAAGATAAAGGTAAAAAAAGATGAACTAGCAATAAATCTTAGCCTAGATAAAGAAAAAAGAACTATAACCATAAGTGATAATGGTTGTGGTATGACAAAAGAGGAACTAGATAATAACCTAGGTACTATTGCTGAGAGTGGTTCTAATCTATTCAAAAGCGAAAATAAAGACAAGGATTTAAATATAATTGGACAATTTGGAGTTGGATTTTATTCAGTATTTATGGTTGCCAACAAAGTAGAAGTTCATAGTAAGACTTATGATAGTAATACAAGTTATGTATGGACATCAACTGGTGAAGATGGATATACAATAGAAGAAGATACTAAAAAGACAAATGGTACAGATATAGTAATAACATTAAAAGAAGATAATGATGATTTTGAATATAGTAAATACCTTGAACAAGACAAAATACAAGAACTTATTAAAAAATATTCAAACTATATAAAATATCCAATTAAAATGGAAATGACTCATAAACATTTAAAAGATAAAGAAAAAAATGAATATGAAGAGCATAAAGAAATAGAAACATTAAACAATATGACACCAATTTGGAAAAGAGATAAAAAAGAGGTTAAAGAGGAAGAATATAACAATTTTTATTCATCAACTTACTATGATTATTCCCAACCACTTGAAGTAATAAGATACAAAGCAGAAGGAACAACAAACTTTACTTCCTTATTATTTATACCATCACATGCCCCATTTGATTTATACTCAAAAGAATATAAAAGAGGTTTAGAATTATATTCAAATGGTGTCCTAATAATGGATAAATGTGAAGATTTACTACCAGAATATTTTGGATTTGTAAAAGGTTTAGTTGATAGTGAAGATTTATCACTTAATATTTCAAGAGAAATCTTACAACAAGACAAACAACTTAAAACAATAGCTAAAAGTATAGAAAAGAAAATCGCAAAAGATTTAAGTGAAATGCTTAAAAATGATAGAGAAAAATATGAAAAATTCTTTAAAGAGTTTGGCGTTAACATAAAAATGGGAATCTATAATACATTTGGTATGGCAAAAGACGAATTACAAGATTTATTACTATTCTACTCTTCAAAAGAAAAACATCTAGTTACATTTAAAGAATATATTAAAAACTTAAAAGACAAACAAGATGTTATATATTATGCAGTTGGTGAAAGTACAGATAAAATAGACTTAATGCCACAAGTAGAAGAAGTAAAAGAAAAAGGATATGAAATACTATATCTTACTGATTATGCAGATGAATTTGTTGTACAAGTACTACAAAATTATGATAATAAAAAATTTGTAAATGTTGCTTCATCCGAGGTTAATCTAGAAAATGAAGAAGAGAAAAAAGAAGTAGAAAAATTAAATACTGAAAGTAAAGATTTACTAGATAAAATGAAAGATGTCTTAAAAGACAAAGTAACAAGCGTAAAATTTACAAATTCATTAAAAAAACATCCAGTATGTTTAACTTCTGAAGGTGCTATTTCAACTGGTATGGAAAAAGTATTAAACTCAATGCCTACTAATGAAAAAGTAAAAGCATCAACTGTATTATCAATAAATGCTAGTCACCCTATTGCTAAAAAAATAAAAGAATTGTATAAAACAAATCCTGAGGAAATAGAAAAATATACAAAGATATTATATGCACAAGCAAAACTAATTGAAGGCTTAACACTTGATAATCCAAGTGAAATAAGCGATTTAATCTGCGAGGCATTATCTAAATAAAACACTAAAAGCACTGATCAAATGAACAGTGCTTTTTTTTACAAATCTTTTAGTTTTAAAAAAGTCCATATCTTAGTTTTACATACAATAAAATATACAAAACTAGAAATAATAAAACCAGATATAACATCAACTACAACATGTTGTTTAACTAAAAGCGTTGATATAATTATTAAACAAGATAAAATAGATATTACCCACTTATATTTCTTACTTAAATTCCTACATCCTATAACTGAAAATATAAATAAAAATGAAATAATACAATGCATACTAGGAAAACAATTCATAACAGGTGTATCAATTAAATAAATAAACTTAACAATAAAATTAGTAATTCCACTACCATTAATACTTGCTCTAACTATTGAAGTTGGGAAAAAAATATAAATGAGTCCAGCGATAGTTATAGAAATAAAGGTTGAAACAAAATACCGTTTAAAAAACTCTTCATCACTTTTATATAGTAAATATGGTACAATAAAAAGCATTACATACCAAAATATATAAAAGTATATAAAATATGGTATAAAAGGAATCAAAGAATCAATAGTACTTGTTAAAATAGTTGTCTTAATTGGTGTTAACTTACTAATTAAATATAAAAGCGATTGATATATAACTAAAGATGCAATTGTCAAAAATAATTTATAATTCTTCTTCATAACTTACCTCTACAAAATTATAACATAAAACTATAATTTTTAATAACCCATTTATTGATATTTTAACTTCTAATATTATATAATAAACTATGAAGGTGATAAAATGAACTACAAAAGATATTTATTAAATATATTATATATTTTTCTAATAGAAATAGTCTTTAACATAGCGCTATTTAATAAAATAACATACTATTTTTTCTACATATTATTATTTAGTATCCTAACAGGAACAATAATATCATTAATAACTGGATTTCTAAATGAATCAGTAAACAAAATATCAAATATAGTTATAAATTCAGTAATCACATTAATATTTATCGCACAATTAATTCATTATAGATTTTATCAATCAATATTTTCCATATACTCATTAATAAATGGTGCCCAAGTATTTGGATTCATGAGTGCAATCGGAAAAATAATGTTGCATAACACTGAATACATTATATTTTTACTATTTCCACTATTCTTTTTTATTGTACTAGGACTTAATATAAGTTTTAAAAAATATACAAAGAAAGAACTTTTAATTATAATTGGAATAATTCCTATTAGCCTACTCTTATCAATACTAGTATTAAATACAGATAAAGATAAAAACTACAATGCAAAAGACTTATATTATAATACTCACGCACCAACAATTTCTACTCAAAAACTAGGATTACTAACAACAATGAGATTAGACTTAAAAAGAGCTATATTTGGTTTTACTGACAAAATAATGTTAGAAGATAAAGAAATTGAAGAAGTTAATAAATCAGAAAATAAAAAAGAATACAACATTTTAAACATAGACTTTGATAAATTAATTGAAGAAGAAGATAATGATAAAATACGTAGCTTACATAAATATTTTAAAAGCGTGACTCCAACAGAAAAAAATAAATATAGTGGAATGTTTAAAGATAAAAACCTAATAGTAATAACTGCTGAGGCATTCTCACCTATCGCAATAGATAAAGAATTAACCCCTACTCTATATAAAATGTATACTGAAGGATTTAGCTTTTCTAATTTTTATACTCCGATATTTTATGTAAGCACTTCAGATGGAGAATATGTTTCCCTTACTTCATTACTTCCAAAAGAAGGTGTATGGAGTTTCCAAGAATCAAGTAAAATATCATTACCATTTGTATATGGAAACATCTTAAAAGATTATGGCTATAGTGCAAATGCTTATCACAATGGAAGATATAACTATTATAAAAGAAACCTTTCTCACCCAAATATGGGTTATAAATATGTAGGATGTGGAAATGGTTTAGAAAAGAAAATAAATTGTAAAATATGGCCTCAAAGTGATTTAGAAATGATTAATGCAACTATTGATGATTACATAGAAAATGAAAAGTTTCTAGCATACTATATGAGTATAAGTGGACATCTAAACTATACATACAATGGAAATATGATGGCAACTAAAAATAGAGACAAAGTTAAAACCTTAAAATATTCAGAAGCAATACAAGCATATCTAGCAACTAATATAGAATTAGATAAAGCACTAGAATCACTGATAAATAACTTAAAAGAAAAAGGTAAACTAGATGATACAGTAATAGTAATAAGTGCCGATCACTATCCATATGGTCTTACAATTAATGAAATGAAAGAACGTGCAACCTATATAAACGATGAAAAATTTGATATACATAAAAACAATCTTATAATATGGAATTCACAAATCAAAACACCTATAAAAATAGATAAATATGCATCAAGTCTTGATATATTACCAACCGTTTTAAATTTATTAGGAGTTGAATATGACTCAAGATTATTAATGGGAACAGATATATTATCAAATAGTGAAGGATTAGTAATATTTAATGATAGAAGTTGGATTACTAAATATGGTAAATATGACGCTATTAAAGGTAAATTCACAGAATATATTAATTTAGAAGAAAAACAAAAATATATAGATGAAATAAATGAAATTGTAAAAAATAAATTTAATGCATCACGATTAATATTAGAAACCAATTACTATAAGTATATTAAAACAGAAGAATAAAAATCTTCTGTTTTTTTACAAATAAACCCCTAAAAGCTTTTATATTCATTCATTGTTAAAGTTCATTCTATATATACTACATTTGAGTTATCCATATCCTTTTTATTATGCAACTAAATTGGATACAAAATAAAAAAGTACCAAGATGGTACATAAAAAAATAAAACCTTGAAAAATCAAGGTCAATTCATATATGGGGCGAAATATGGGGATCGAACCCATGCATACCAGAGCCACAATCTGGCGTGTTAACCACTTCACCAATTCCGCCATTTCTAAATTACTTCTCTATTTTAACAAGTAAAAGAAAAAATATCAAGTTTTTTTTGATATTTTTATTATACTTATACAAAGATATGTACTAAAGCATTAAATATAAGGCAAATAACTACTCCACAAAATGTAGGAATAACTATAGAAAGTATAGTCCATTTAATAGAAGAAGTTTCTTTTTTGACCGTTAAACAAGTTGTAGAACAAGGCCAATGCATTAACGAAAATAACATAACAGATACCGCAGTAACCCAAGTCCAACCATTACTTACTAAAACTTCTCTTAAAGTACTTAAATTACTTATATCAACTAAATTACCAGTTGACATATAACTCATTATAATAATTGGAATTACTATTTCATTAGCAGGGAATGCAAGAATAAATGCAAGTAATATTACACCATCCATTCCAAGCAATTTTCCAAGTGGATCTAATACATTTGACAAAATTGAAAGTAAACTACCTCCATTAATATTAATATTTGCAAGGCACCATATAACAAGTCCTGCTGGTATTGCGACTGTGATTGCTCTTCCGAGAACAAACAAAGTTCTATCAAAAATAGATCTTACTATAACCTTTCCATATTGAGGTCTTCTATATGGAGGCAACTCAAGTGTAAATGATGAAGGAACTCCTTTTAACAGTGTTTTTGAAAGAACACTTGAGGTAACAAATGTCATAAATATTCCAAAACCTATTACCATCATAAGAATTAAAACACCAAGCAATGAATTCCAAAATCCACCCTCTACCCCAACCAAGAACATGGTAATAATAGAAATAAGTATAGGAAATCTTCCATTACATGGAACAAAAGAATTTGTTAATATAGCAATTAATCTTTCTCTAGGTGAATCAATTATTCTACAGCCAGAAACACCAACCGCATTACAGCCAAATCCCATTGCCATAGTAAGTGCCTGTTTTCCACAAGTCTTACATTTTTTGAATATTCCATCTACATTAAATGCTATTCTAGGTAAATATCCAATATCCTCTAAAATAGTAAATAGTGGAAAAAACAGTGCCATAGGTGGCAACATTACAGAAACAACCCAAGCCAACACCCTATATACTCCATGAGTTAATGCTTCATTAACAAAATTAGGTATATGTAAATAAGAAAAGAAATTAAATAATACATTTTCAAATTTAAATAATGCACTTTGTAAAAGCATAGAGGGATAATTACTACCAGTAATTGTAAGCCAAAATATAAATGCAAATAATATAATCATAATAGGAATACCTGTTGATTTCTTTGTAAGAATTTTATCTAACCTTCTATCTTTCTTGGCATAATCCTCATTCAAATATGAAACAACCTTACTAGAAATTAATGAGGCCTCATTATTTATTGATTCAGTTAAAACATCATCTATTTCACTAATAGTTATATCACCATCTAACAAAAGTGTCCTAGCTTGTTTAATAGAGTTATCTATTTTTTCATCACTTAAATCTATCATAAGTTCTTCCTCTATTTTATCTCTAAGTAACTCATCATCCCTAAGTAAGTTTAACGCAACCCATCTTTTATTGATACTATTATCATCCAATATAATTGCATCTGAAATAACCTTAATTGCATCTTCAACATATTGATTATATCTAACTTTCCTACTTTTTCTTCTCTCACCAAAAGTTAAATCTATATTAGATAGCAATTCATCAAGTCCAACATTACTTCTAGCACTTGTTCCTACCACTCTAACTCCAAGAAGATCTGATAATTTATTCAAATCAACATCAATTTTTTTCTTTTTAGCCTCATCAAGTAAATTAACACAAACTACAACCTTATCCGTTATTTCACATACTTGTAAAACAAGATTTAAATTTCTCATAAGACATCCAGCATCACACACTATTACAACAACATCACTACCCCCAAAACAAATGAAGTCTCTAGCAACAAATTCTTCCTCCGAATGTGCTAAAATAGAATAAATACCTGGTAAATCATAAATCTTATAAGTCAAATTATTAAAAGTAAAATAACCTGATGCATTACTTACTGTTTTTCCAGGCCAATTACCAGTATGTTGATGAAGCCCAGTTAAAGCATTAAAAACAGTAGATTTTCCAACATTAGGATTACCCGCTAAAGCAATAATACGATTATTATCCTTCATTATATCGCCTCAACTACTATTTCACTAGCATCTTCGTTTCTAATCGCAATAAGTGCACCACGAATCATATATGCAGACAAATTACCACTGAAATTTTCAAGCACTCTTTCAATTATAGTACCTGGAGTTAGGCCTATGTCCAACAATCTTCTTTTTATTGAACTATTACTAATAACTTTTTTTACACGGACTTTTTGCCCTATTCTAGTATTTTCTAAACTTAACATATTTTAGCTCCTACTTTCAAAAATATTCACTATAATCTATGCATTTATCTAATACTAATCTAGGCATATACCTAAAAATAAGAATTTTAATTAAAAGAAAAAAGGTTAACGTTAAATAACCTTTTAAAGACTAACAAGATTCATCACAAACGCTAGCACTAATCTTTGACATATAATTAATAAGTTTTAATAACAACTCTTCACTTTGCCTATCATTAAGTGCTACATAAGGATCCGTTTGACTATCAACAGTATCGGTATGATGTGCAATTATTTTACCATTTTTAACAAAAATAAGTAAAGGAGTATAAATTCTTTTTTCTCCTGTAGAAACACTTTTACCATCATTATCAGTTAATATATAATCATCTAATATACTATCAAGTTTTTCTACCAATTCAAAATATTTTTTATTTCCCTCTTTTTCAGTAATTATATCATCATTCTCATTAAGCATTAATACATCTCTATCATCTTTTATATTTAAATAATAAATAGTATCAATTTCAACCTCTTTTGCTGCCGACAACATAACAGGAACTAAATTACGAGCCCACGGACATTCAGGAAATCCAAAATATATAACTCCTGTTCCACTTTTTAATACTTCAAATATTTCATCATAACTAGAATACTTAACAGGATTATCATTTGAAATACTAACTTCAGGATATAATTTATTATTATTAGGATTAACCCTATTGTTCAATGCCTCATATTCCTTCTTAAAAGTAACCGCATCTTTACTTGTAGTTTCCTTTTTATCCTCAAAATATCTATATCCCATAAATATAGAAAATAAAAAAACTATTATTATTATAATCATTGAGCCCTTTTTCATTATTTATCACCACTTTTAAATTTTTTAATCCAAATTTTCTTTACTAAATTAAGCAAAAATAAATATATAACATAACTAAGCATAGGAATTAAACAAGCAACTAATTTATTAACTCGTTTTATAACTAATAAAAATAAAAAAGATGTTATATAAATAAAAGCTAATTCTATTATTCTTTTTAAAATTGATTTTTCCCAAGTCTTGTCATTCTCTAATATCTTAGTTTTTATCTCTAAATTAATTATTCTCTTGTTTAAATCATCCATTCTAAACTCCTAATAGTATTATTATACAAAATTTCTTTTTCAATAACAACCAAAAATATTACTTTATCACAGATAATTCAACAATTTTAGTAAAATCATCATCTTTATGTAAAATGTTTTTATGAATTTCACCACATTTTTGACATTTATAAATTATTTTATAAGTATCTCTATATTTTTCTACCGCAATTGGTTCTAAAAGTCCATGACATTTGTTTTCTCTATCCCCTGGATTAATATCAACGTGTTTAGAATACAAGCAATATGGGCAATGATCTCTAGCAGTATAACTGGATTTTTCAACATCCTTACCACAATTTTCACAGATAAAATCTTCATTAACCATATTAAATCTCTTCATAAACATCACCACTTATAATTTTACATTAAAAGAGATAAAACACAACATAATTTTTACATTTTTAGAATTTTCTTTATTTGTTTTAAAATACATGATAAAATTTATAATGTTAGGAAGTGTATTATGAGAAAAGATGGTATGAGAGTAACAAATTTAGATGCAGTTCACAAAATAATGCCTCATTTAATGGAGAACAGGTGTAATGCTGAAGTATATTCATATGAAACAATTGATGTTACTGACCTTTTAAAATACTTAGACAAATTAAATAAAAATAGTGAACAAAAAATAACTTTATTTCACGCAGTAATAACCGCAATAGCTAAAACAATATACAATAGACCACTACTTAATAGATTTGTAGCGGGTAAAAGATTTTATGATAGAAATTATATCTCAATTAGTTTTGTTGCCAAAAACAAATTAGAAGATAACGCAGAAGAAAGATTAATTATATTAAAGACAAACTACAATATGAACTTATTTGATATATCAAATAAAATTCTAACAAGTGTGCAAAAAACTAGAAAAGAAAATAGTAATGAATTAAACAATACATTATCCCTTGTAACTATGTGGCCAAGATGTATAATAAATATTATTATGTGGATATTTAGAAAATTAGATTATTACGGACTTGTTCCAAAATCAATTTCAGATACTGATCCAAATTATTCAACTGTATTATTATCAAATCTTGGAAGTATTAAAGCAAATTGTTGTTACCATCACTTAAATAATTATGGTACAAACTCAGTAGTATCAACAATAGGAGTTATAAAAGAAAAAAATGTACTCGATAAACAAGGGAAAGTTAAAACTAGAAAATATGTAGATATATCATTTACATTAGATGAAAGAATAGCTGATGGTATATACTTTGCAAAATCAATTAGATTATTAAAATATATTTTAGAAAATCCAAAGTTATTAGAAGATGAATTATCAACCAAAATTGAAATTGAAGAAAGCAAGAAAAATTAATTTCTTGCTTTTCTTTATATGAAGATTTCTTCTTCTATTTTTTTTATTACCTCATTGCTATCTTCTTCCATAAGTCTGTCAATAACAATAGCTCTACCCTCTTTAATACTTTTCTTACAATCAATAAGTCTTTGATTCCTAGAACCCCTAAATTTTAAATTAAGACTTCTTTGGCTCAAAACAAACTTACCATCTACAAGTACATCTATGAAAGACATAAACTCTTTTAAAGAAGGTTTAATCTCACTCATTTTGAGTAACTGTTCAAACGTATAACCTGTATAACACCAAATATTTAAACCTAATTTATTGGCATGTCTAGCAATATCCAAACAAGCATCTATCTGCATCATTGGATCCCCTCCTGAGAAAGTTATTCCATCTTCCAAAGTTAAGGAATCTAATTCATGATTTATTACCTCTGTATCAGTAAGAAAACCACCATCTTTTGAATGAGTAGAAGGATTATGACAACCATAACAATTATGAATACAACCTTGTGTCCATATAACAGCTCTTAATCCCTCTCCATCAACAATACTTCCAGTTTGTAAATCACTAGCTAATCTAATTTTCATATTATATCTTAAGAAGCACTAGATAAAGTATGTTTTACACGGTCATGTTCTTCAGCACGTTTACCATTATTGAAACGATCAACAGTACCTACCAAATATCCAGTGATTCTTCTTATACGTTCAAATCCTACACCAGTACCTACTGTTTTTACATTTTCTTGTTTCATTTCTGCATCTTTTTTCATAATTACCTCTCCCTTCTATTTGCATCCACAATTTAATGTAGTTATTTTCTCTAAGCTTACAGCTTCACCCTCTCTTCTACCACAACGAGGGCAAACATCTTTTATAACACCAACATATCCACATACAGGATCTCTATCAACAGGATGGTTAATAGCTCCATAACCAATTCCAGATTCTTTCATTATACGAACAACTTTTTCAAATGCATCTAAGTTTTCGCTTGGATCACCATCAAGTTCAATATAAGAAATATGTCCAGCATTAGTCAACGCATGATATGGGGCTTCTAGTTTAATTTTTCTATCCACAGTTATATTATAATAAACTGGAACATGGAATGAATTAGTATAGTAATCCCTATCGGTAACACCTTTAATTTTTCCATATATTGCTCTATCTATTCTTACAAATCTACCAGATAACCCTTCTGCTGGAGTAGCAAGACAAGTAAAGTTCAAATTATATTGTTTAGAGTATTCATCACATTTTTTTCTCATAAATCCAATAATTTTAAGTCCCAACTTTTGTGATTCTTCACTTTCTCCATGATGTTTACCTGTTAATGCTTTCAAGCACTCTGCAAGTCCTATAAATCCTATAGATAAAGTTCCATGTTTTAATACTCTTCTTAATCTATCCCCTGGTTTTAATTTATCTGAATCAATCCAAATACCTTGACCAAGTAAGAATGGGAAATTATAAACATGTTTACTACATTGAATATCAAATCTTTCTAATAACTGATCTTTTACTAAATCTAATAGTTCTTCTAATTCTTTAAAGAAACCATCAATATCTGCTTTTTCATTACCATTTACCATACCATGTTTGATACCAAGTCTTGGTAAGTTAATAGATGTAAATGATAAATTTCCTCTTCCTGGAGTAATTGCTTTATCAGGATCAACAACATTAGCCATAACCCTAGTACGACATCCCATATATCCTACTTCAGTTCTATAGTCTCCTGGCTTATAATACTCTAAATTAAATGGAGCATCTATAAATGAAAAATTAGGGAATAATCTTTTCGCAGATACCTTGCATGATAACTTAAACAAATCGTAGTTTGGATCTTCTGGATTATAGTTAACTCCTTCTTTTACCTTAAAAATTGAAATTGGGAATATTGGAGTCTCGCTATGTCCAAGTCCAGCATCTACTGCTTTTAAATAGTTTTCAATAACCATTCTACCTTCTACAGAAGTATCGGTACCAAAGTTAATTGATGAGAATGGTACTTGAGCTCCAGCTCTTGAATGCATTGTATTTAAATTATGTACAAATGCTTCCATTGCTTGATAAGTAATTCTATTAGTTTTCTTTACAGCTTTTTCATACGCCATAGTAAATAGTTTTTTAATATTATCAGAATCTTTAGCATATTTATCAAACTCAGTAATATCAAATTGAATTGATTGTAATTTGTCTATATCTTTAATCATTGTATTAAATGAAATAAACTTACCATATTCAGTATAATCTAATAAATCTGCTAGAGTTTGTTTAAATTGTTTCTTAAATGTTTTTAAAACTCCAGGAGCCATATAATAATCAAAAGCAGGAACTGATTGTCCACCATGTTGATCATTTTGATTAGATTGAATAGCAATTGCAGCAAGTGCAGTATAACTCATAATATCATTAGGTGCTCTTAAATGTCCATGTCCTGTAGAAAAACCATTTTTAAATAATTTCTCTAAGTCTATTTGCATACAAGTAGTTGTACCCATTGGCATAAAGTCCATATCATGTATATGAATATCACCATCTTCATGAGCATCAGCAAATTTTTTCTTCATTAAATAAGATTTAGCAAACTCTTTTGAAATAGTTGAACCATATTGAAGCATAGTACCCATGGCAGTATCACCATCAACATTTGCATTTTCTCTTTTTAAGTCCTCTTCCCCAGAAGATTTAAGCCCTAATCCTTCGATTGTTTTTAAAAATTTATGTTTCTTTTTATCATCAAAGAACATTTCCCTAGATTGAGCTCTTTTTTCACGATAAGCTTTAAAAGACTCATATACATCTTGATATCCTTTTTTACTTAATTCATCCTCAATCATATCTTGAATATCTTCAATTTTTATTTTTTCTTCTTCTTTATAGTCTTTTTCAATTCTTTTAATTACAGATTGAAAAACTTTTTGAATATCTTTTTCATTATAAATTCTTTCTTCTACATTTTCATGGTCATCAGGTCTATTAATATTATCAAAACCTTTTTTAATTGCCATAGCAATCTTAGTACCATCAAAATCTACTTTTTTTCCATTTCTTTTAACTACTTTTAAATTAGTTAAAACGTCCTCACATACTGTCATAATTTTACCTCCAATATTACCTTTCTATAACTAAAGTTTAAGATTATTTCTTTACAAAGTCAATTAGTTTTCAATACATTTTTTATCTTTTTTTTGCATTACTTTTTAAAACCCTTATAAATCAAGAAAAAAGTCGAAAAATTTGCTTTTTGTTCGATTTACACTTTAATTTTTTTCACTTTTTTCAAACTTTTTGCAAGCCAGGAAAAACAGATATTCCTTGATATGCAAGGAAAATAATCAAAAAACATTTTTACAAAAAAGGTAAAAAAGTTATTTTTCCAAAAATCAAAGTTTTTTATTTTTTAATTTTTTTAACATTTTGATTTTAATATTTTCTTGATTTTAAAGGAAAATTATTAAAAAACATTAAAAAAAAGAATAGTGTAAAGTACCATTCTTTAGTTTACAGTGTATTAGACACTTCTATATATTATAATATTCTCTAATTTGTTTCTCAATTTCATCGGCAAGTTCCTTCTTTTCTTTTAAAAGGAGTTTAACATTTTCCTTACCTTGACCAAGCTTCTCACCTTTATATGCGAACCAAGCCCCACTCTTATCTATAATATTAGCTTGAACACCTAAATCAACTAACTCTCCCTCTCTGCTTACTCCCTCACCATACATAATATCCACAGTAGCAGTTTTAAATGGTGGCGCAACTTTATTTTTAACAACTTTAATAGTAGTTCTATTACCTACTATACCATCACCCATTTTTAAAGCCTCACTTCTTCTTACATCAAGTCTAATAGAAGAATAAAATTTTAATGCTCTACCTCCAGTAGTAGTTTCAGGATTTCCAAACATTACACCGACTTTTTCTCTTAACTGATTAATAAATATTGCGATAGTATTAGTTTTATTAATTGTACCAGATAACTTTCTTAAAGCTTGTGACATAAGTCTTGCTTGAAGACCAACATGTGAATCGCCCATTTCTCCATCTATTTCAGCTTTAGGAACTAATGCCGCAACTGAATCTATTACAATTATACTAATAGCATTACTTCTTACCAATGCCTCACATATTTCTAATGCTTGTTCTCCAGTATCAGGCTGAGATAGTAACAATTCATTAATATTAACTCCTAAATTCTTTGCATAGTTAGGATCTAATGAATGTTCTGCATCAATAAATGCAGCCCTTCCACCTCTTTTTTGAACCTCAGCTATAGCATGTAATGCAAAAGTAGTTTTACCACTAGATTCAGGTCCATATATTTCTATTATTCTACCCTTTGGATATCCTCCTATTCCAAGCGCTATATCTAAAGCCAAAGATCCACTAGGAGATGTATCAATTTCCATATGTCTATTATCTCCTAATTTCATTATTGATCCTTTACCAAATTGTTTTTCAATGTCATTTAATACTTGTTCAAGTGTCTTATCAGTATTAACCTCACTTTTTGCCATTTCTATTTCCTCCTATTTCTTTATAATTCTATGTTACACTATTTTTTTTAAAAAATCAATACTCTTACGAACATTTGTTTAAAATATTTATAAATATAAAAAGAGCCATTAAATAGCCCTTATTCCCAATAATTATAATGTCTTCACAACTTCATAATAACAACTTACAAATATTTTTGCAAGAAAAAAAGTAAGTTTTTCTTACTTTTGATCAAATATTAATGATTTATTCATTGTATAGTATTGTACCATTGATATTATAGACATAATAGCTGCAAAGTATAATAAGAAATCAGCAACCCTTAAATTAATAAGCTCAAATGGTAAATTATTAAAGAATATAAGAGTTGTACCAATCATTAAAGCAGCAGTCTTAATTTTACCAGATTTGATTGCAGCAACTACTCTACCACGTGATGCAGCTTCCATTTTAATTGCATTAACAACTATATCTCTTAAAACAATAACAACTGGTATTATCGGATTAATAAATCTAAGAGAAGATAAAATTATTAAAACAGAATTAACTAATACTTTATCAGCTATAGCATCAAGCATCTTTCCTGTATTTGTAATAAGTCCATATTTTCTAGCAATATGTCCATCTAAAAAGTCAGTTAAACTAGCAATTATAAATATAATTCCACCAATCACATATTTCAAATTTAGAAGTACACTTCCAACATAAAAGCTTGGAAAATGGAATCCTATTCTATCAAATGGAAACAATAATAATATTATAAGTAAAATACTAAGTATTATTCTAGTAATTGTTAATTTATTTGGAGTATTCAAACTATATCACCTCTATTATGAAATCACTCTTAAGTTCCCTATTAGTAACATTATCTTTAGGCATCATGATAGCCCTTATAATTAATAATAATGCTATTAATATTAAAAGTAGAATTAAACAAGCACCAACTTGTTTAGTATATTTTTTATTTATTATATAAGTTTTCTTTTTAGCTGCAGTATATGGGGAAGCCACTTTTTTAGCTTCTTCTTTAGACTTTTCCTCTTCTTCAGCTTCTAATATATCTTTTAAGCTAATTTTAGAAGTATGTTCAAACAAAAAGTCATTAAATTCATCTACTACTTTTTCAGGATCAAGCCCTAAGTATTTAGCATATTCCTTAACTATATCTTTTAGTTCGTACATATCTCTAAATGCTCTGGTGTTTCCAGATTCTATATTAGAAATAGTAATCTCAGGAATTTTTAAGTCTTCGGCTGCTTCTGCTATACTAACATAGTTATTTTCTCTAGTTTCTCTTAAATATTCACCAAGTTCTTTCACTATAAACACCTCGTTTAAAAAAACAAAATAATATTTTATAAGCCATGTTCTGTTCCTAAAAAGGCGACAAACATTTATCTACCGTTACCGGTCCCTGATTTGGTTCAATTTCCTCCTCAAAGCTCCCCTACCAATATTTGGGTTTCTCACTTGTGGGGTTTACCCGTTCCATTTCCTCTGTTTCCAGATTCTTCGTCACTATGGCACTTTATAACTACTAAAGTCATATCAATAGACTTAGACTCTTTCGTTGCCGTTAGCTAAAAGCTACCTGAAGTTATTTTTTCCTTCAGCACAAACACTAAAAGCATCTCAGCTTTTGTGAGCATGGACTTTCCTCTATATTACAAGAATATAGCGTTTGTCAAAATATTATTCATCTTTTCCGTATACTATTTTTTCTAGTTGAGCAAGACGTTTCATAACGTCAAGATTTGTATTAGTAGCCCCTAAAGTATCATTGTCACTTGCACCCTTAGCTATTTCAATACTAGTCTTTAAATTACGAATTTGTTGTTTAAGTTCAACTATTTGTTCATTTAACTCTTCTTTTTCTTTTTCGTTATCTCTAATTATTTTAAAAAGGGCTTCATAATCACCAATAATAATATCAAGAAATTGATCTACTTCTTTTAATCGATATCCTCTTGTATCAATTTTAAATTCCTTTTCTAAAATATCTTGTGGAGTTAAAGTAACTTTATTTTGAAACATTTTCTTCACCAATCCCTTATGTTTATATTATCACAAATAAACTCAAAATTGTCAATTACTAGTCATAAAAGTCATCAAAGTAATTGTCATTATCATCATCTATATCATTTATTGTTAAATCAATATTATTAACTGTATCCTTATTAACATTAGTACCAGATAAATTAGAATTTTGTTCCACAGGAACATATTGTTCAGTTTCTTTTAATATATCAAATGGAGAAAAACTTTCCACAGATTTATTATTGCTATTATTTTTATCCACAGTATCTGTTGATAAATTAACGACACTTGGTATGCTTAAATCAGGTCCAGTATCATTAATATCAAGAGTCTCTATAGTAGAATTATTAACATCCTCTCTAGGAGGTTTAATATCTAATATTTCAACAGGTTTAATATTATCATGATTATTACCCATAGACAAATCTAAAGTCTCAACAGCGGGCTTTAAAATTGGTACTGGAGTATCACTTGTAATTATAGGTTTAATAATATCGGTTTGCTTTTCTATATCCGAATTAAATGGTTTAATATTCGGAGTAATAGGCTTCATATTATACAAACTATTATCAATGTCAATATCATTATTACTCAAATTAATTTTGGAATTAATTAACCCTTCATCAAGTGGTTTAACAACCTTATTTGAATTGTTATTTTTAGGTTTAATAATAGGACTTACAACATCATTAACATTATTTATAGCATCTATATTATTCGTAACAATATCTGGCTCAATTACATTATCACCAATATGATTATTTATATTATTAACAATATTATTATTAAAGTTACTATTAATATTACTATTTATATTAGTATTTATGTTACTATTGATATTATTACTTACAGTATTATTTATATCGATATTTTTATCTTCTATAGTTAATGGTTTAACTAGGTCTTGAGAACTATTATTATCAAGATTATTCTCATTGTTTATTGGCTCAGATACCATAAGCTTTTTATCTTTTTTATTAAATGAAAATTTACTTAATCTATCTATTATAAAGATAATTAGTTTAATACCCATTCTAATCCAGAATAAATAACTACTAATTTGAATTAAACTAGTTAAATTAGTATTTGAATATAATGAACTTCTAGTAAATATATCAATATTATTAGTTATAACTACCCTAATTATCAAGAAGAATAAAAACTGAAAAAGAAAGAAATAAACAAGATTTAAAATTTGATACCATTTACCCCTTTTAGTATCTTTAGTATTCTTAATAACATTTCTAAGAATACTGAAATCAGTTATTAAAAGCGTTGCAATATAAACATAACAAGATGGAAAGTAAATAACTGAAATAAAATTCTCAACTATTTTATCTAGTGTTTCTACAAAAAAAGAGAAATGGGATATTGGTAACAACAGAAGTGTAACAAAGTATATAATTAATGAAGTAATCTTACCCTTTTTTGATTTTCTAAAATAGAAAAAAATCATAATTATTAACAGAAATGCTGTTAAAATTAAGATTTCAATAAAAAAAGGAATTGACGCAATTAAATTTAATACTTTAATTATACTCTGTAAAAACGTTACCTTTTCCATTTCTTACACCCTTTATATTCTTTCCGCTATATAAACTGTCTGTGATTTCTTATCTCCCTTAGTACAAGTTATTAAAGCTAAAGTAGTTTTATCAGGATCTCTATATATGGTTACATAACCTTGTTTTTTTTGTTTGTATATCTTAACTATCTTATATGTATACTTTACCCCTTTATATGATACATACGCTTTATCACCAACATCCAATTTATATAAATCTTTAAAATAAGCAAGTGGTCCACTACCAGAGTGTGCAGCTAAAATAAAGGCACCCTTCTCAACATCTGGGTATACAGAAGTTTCTATTATAGTAACATTATAATTAATGTCATTATATTTTGAAGAAGGATCAACAAAACCTTTTTTAACTTTAATCTTTGGTATTTCAAGTGTACCTATATATGAATTCCTACCAGAAGAATTATTACTAGGTTTGCTTGTACCACCATTACCAGGCTTACTATTATTTCCCTTATTATCATCAGAAGAAGATGGTGAATCATCTTCTTCTGTGACATTATCTAATCTATCCAATGTATTTCTATCATATATTTCAAAAGCAATATTATCATATGCTTTTTCTTTCTTAGAAGCAAGATAAGAGCTAGATATTAAGAACAACCCACCTACTATAGAAAGTACGGAAATCGTAATAATTATCTTATCTTTTTTAATAATTAACCCTCCTTCTTCTTAAGAAAGATTAATGCTCCTACTCCACCAATCATCAATACTGCACCAGCAACAATGATTATTACAGAAGTACTTGCAGCTGTATTTTTAACAGGAACAACCGGAATATTTGCAATTGAGATTACTCTAGAAGTTTCATCAGCAGACAATTTAAATTTAATCTTCTCTGATTCAACTTTGTAATTGTTAGGTACTTTTGTTTCTTTAATAGTATAAGTTACACCAGTTTTAAGATTAGTAATAACTTTTACTTCATCAGTTGTATCCCATTCTTCTACTAATTTACCTTTATCATCAAGTAATTGTAAATGAGCACCCTTAAGTGCATTACCAGTTACTTTGTCATATTTGAATACTTCAATATGAGGTTTAGTATTTTCAATTTTAATTTCATTAGTATTACCTACAGTAAATTCAATTGGAACAGGATTTGATACATAACCCTCTGGTACTTTTGTTTCTTTAATTACATAAGTTTTGCCAACTGTTAATTTTGCCTTAATAACATATTCTTTACCATCAGTTGTCCAAGTTTCAAGTACTTTATTATCATTTTCAGGATCAATTAATTGTAATTCTGCACCCGAAAGTTTTTCACCAGTAATTGAATCAACTTTAACTATTGTTATTTTCATTAATTCATCTTTCATTTCAACCTTAGAAGTACCATTTTCCTTGACTTCAAATTCAACACATTCAGCTGTTAAATATCCATCTGGAGCAGCTTCTTCACAAAGTTTATATCCTTTTCCAACAGGTAAACCAGAAATCTTTTTTGTCTTACCAGTAGATGTCCATTCTTCTATAGTTTCACCATTAGGACTAACAACATATAATTTAGCACCTGCAAGTTCATTAGAACCAGTTATATCAGTTTTAGATATTTCAACTTCAGTAGGAAGATCAGTCATAGTAACAGTTATACTTTGACCACCTAAGAATGGAATATCAGCATGTTTTTGATAACCATTTGGTGCGCTAACTTCTCTAAGAATATATGGTCTGTTTTTTACTAATCCCTCAACAACTTTAACTGAACCATCAGTTACCCATTTCTCTACAACTTTTTTATTAGTAACATCAATAATTTCTAATTCAGCGCCTTCTATTGATTTTCCTTCTTTATCTTTCTTAACAAACTTAGTCTCAGTTTTTTTATTAGAAAATTCTACTTGAGTTGCCTCAATTCCCTTTTCTATTGTTATTGTTTTACAAGGAATTTTGCTTTCATCAAATTCATAACCTTCTGGAGCTTTAATTTCACAAATTAAATATTTCCCTTCAGTAAGGTCAAGAGTATACCATCCATCTTTATCTGTATCTTTACCTGTAGTCCATGTTTTAATTGATGCTATGTTTTTAATCACATCTTTTCCAAATTGTAGTAAATTACCCCAAATGGAAGTACCGGCATCAATTGAAATACTAGTAAGTGGCTTGATTGCCATAACTGCGCCATCAAGAGTTTCACCAGTTGCAACATCAATTTTTCTTACCTTATACTTAGTTTTGTCCTTTAAAGCATTGTTAAATGTAAAAGTAGCAGTTTGTCCAGCATTAATAGTCTGAGTCTTAGGTTCAAGTTTAATGTATTCGCTTGGAATATTTAATTCTTCTACTGTATAAGTACCAGCTTCAATATTAGTTAAATTTATTTCACCTTTATCATCTGTAGCTATAGTCTCATCATACTTATTACTACATTTAGGACAAGTAATTCTAAATTTGATTCCTTTTACTCTTCCGTTATTAGAAGAATCTGTTTTTTTAATTTTTAATCCAGTAACAGTTGTACCTATATTAAGTTCAGATTCAACATTATCAACATCAGGAACACCAATGATAGCCTTTTGAATTTTTGAATTAGTTGACTCAATTACACTACCCTTAGTAATTATTTTATTTTTCTTAACTAAAGTAACTTTACCAGAAACAGCTTTATCAGAAGATATCTTTAAAGTTGAACCAGATTTAGTACAAGTCGCTTTTTGGCAGATACCAGTCTTTTGAATTTCCATTTTTTGTAAAACATTTCTACTATCATTTAATGTAAGTTCATATTTTTTTGTTGAAGCGTTATATTCTAATTGATAATTACCTCCATCAAAACTAGGTTTAGCATCATGAACTTTAGCATTGTCAATAATTGTGTTATAAGCCTTTTTTATACCAGAGAAACTAATATCCTTTGTATCTTTAGCGCCTATCCACATATTATATAAAGTTCTATTACCAGGTACATATTCAGTAAGAGTAGTTCTATAACCCTGTTGAATTTCCCAGATAAGAACTTGAGTAGCAATGTAGCCTTCATAATTAGAACTAAATGCCGAGTAATTATTTGGATATCCATATAATAAAACTAAAGAAATAAGTTTTCTTTGAGATGCAGATAACTTTGTCCAAAAATTACTACTATTTGGTGCAAGCTCATTTCTTCTATCTTTTGTTTGTCCATTTGGTCCTTTATATTCTAGGAAAAGAGGCGTAGATGGATCTAGACAAAATGCACAATATTCTCTATTACTTCTACATTTACCACCAGCATTATCAGCATTAATAAATACCAAATAGTTTTTCCCTTTTTTCAAAGTTCCATTTTTTATAGAAACATCGTTTTTAGGTTGTAAAGCCTTTTGATAAGCATCTGGCTTACTTCCTCCCTTAAAATAATCGTAAGAAATTTGTACTGTTTTAGTAGTAGCATTCTTACCTATACCTTCAATTAAATTTTTC
>HF996848.1:30151-62177 GCA_000432595.1 Clostridium sp. CAG:710
TTTCCCTACACTAGAGAAATTAAACAACAAACCTGTTAATAATATAACAAGCATTAATCCGATGGCTCCTACGAACCACCACTTCTTTTCTTTTATTTGTTCCATATTCTCACTCCTATTATCTAAAGTATACAACATTAGAAAATAAATTTCAATATAGATTTACAATTTATACAAAAGAAAAATTCTAACCCTATGTTAGAACTTTCCATATAATATATTTGATTTTTTCTTTTGCTTCTTATTATCAACACTTAGTACATCAAAATAATTAGTACAAAAAACCCCTAAACCAAGAAAACTATCAGGAGAAGCTGGACCAGTAATAAGCTTATATCCTTTATCCACATATTTTCTATAATATCTATAGTCATCACTATATGGATCATTAAGCACATCAAAACTAATAACATTGCCCATAAAAGCACCCACATTTCTAACTACATAACAATCAAATTCATAATCAGGCACAAACCCATATTGCTTCATAAAAATATTATAATCATCCATCTCATCATCACTTAATGGAATATTTTTAAGACCATTATCATCTTTTATTAATTTTTCACCATAAGTACAAGATAAAAAACCATCATGCTTCATATAATAATTCCTCTCTTTTTCAAGATTATTATACACAAATTACCATTATTTACAATATAAAATAATAACACACCTTAAACAAGTATTTGTAAAAAATGCATATAATTAATTGGTGATCGCATGAACTTTGCATTTTTAGTAAGTTTTTTAGCTAGTATTTCTACGCTTTTAGGAGCTGCTGTATTATTTATTGAATATAAAGATAAAAATAAACTAATAAGTAAATCTCTATCTTTTGCATCAGGAGTAATGATAGCAGTTAGCGTATTGGATTTAATTCCATCCTCAGTAATAGGTCTTAGTAAAAATTTTTATATATTTCCATCAACCCTACTTACACTATCATTTATGGCTATTGGAGTAATTGTATCATTACTTATAAATAAATATCTACCATCAGATTTTGAAAAAGCAAAAGATAGTAAATTATACAAAATAGGAATATTTTCAATGTTAGCAATAATTCTACATAATATTCCCGAAGGAATAGCAACATTCCTAACAACAAATGCTAATGCAAAATTAGGCATTACACTAGCAATAGCTATTGCTCTTCATAATATCCCGGAAGGAATAAGTATTTCTGTACCTTTATATTTTGGAACTGGTAGTAAAACAAAAGCAATACTATATACTTTTATATCAGGGATTTCAGAATTCTTTGGTTCAATTCTTGCATACCTATTCTTAAAAAACATAGCATCCGATATATTTATAAATCTTCTATATGCACTAATAGCGGGAATAATGATAAGCCTATCAATTGAAGAACTAATTCCTAATGCAAATAAATATTCAAGAAAAGCTGTTGTGATTAAGTATATTTTAATCGGAATAATATTTATGGGAATTGTACATTTTATTACATAGAAAAAAGGCTATCACTAGCCTTTTATTTTTATTGTCCTAGACAATGTTTTAGAATGTCCCTCATAAGTTATAGTATATGTAATTGTATAAGTACCTTCTACCGAACTATCAACTTCATCAACTTCATTACCAGATGGATCAATGATTTTAACTTCAATTGAAATGCCAGATGTAATATCTTCTTTGTTTAAATAAGCTATAACATCATCAATAGAAGGAACCTTATCAAATGAAGATAATGTATCACCAACTTTATATGATGAATTTTTATGTTTTAAAACAGCACTAAATTCATTTGTATCTTTTATTTTATATGTATATGTTACTCCAGGACTTTCATTATCACTATAATTCTTATAAGAAGTAACGACTTTATAAGTTCCCTCAGGATCACTTACATTTAATATTGTATAAGTAGGATCAGTAGTAAATGTTAAATAATTATTATCTTTATATATCTTATATCCAAGAGGACCATACTCATCATTCTTTTCATCTTTTGATGAAGATTTAGACCAAGTAAGTGTTAAACTTAATGCACTTGCATTGTATTCAGCTTTTAAATTTGTAGCATTAGTAAGTTTATTATATTTAACGGACTTTTCAGTTGGCTCAGTACCCTTTTTAAAGTATTCGTATACAACTTGTGAAGAAGGGGTAGAATCACTAGCAAGTACTGGTGGATTACTTCCCTTTTCAATTCCAACTTTTACAACACTATTTGGAGCTTCAAATTTAGTTCCTTTTTCCATTATCTTACTTGCAACTGCCCTAAATAACAATCCCCTATATTTACCAGCACTATTTACATTTAAATATTGTGTTTTAGTTGGTTCATCACAACCATACCATAAACCAATAGAAATATCTGAATTATATCCAATTAACCATGAATCAGGAATTGCTGAACTAGGTAATCCTTTTTTTCTAGAAACCTCTTCAGGATAGTTAGTAGTACCAGTTTTAGCAGCAATACTATAACCATTCATTCTAGCACCTCTACTTAAACCACTTTGAACAGCAGTTACTAACACATCAGTAATCATAAACGCAGTTGAATCACTTATAATTCTTTTGCCCTCTGATTTATATTCAATTACTTCTCCAGAATCTCTATATACAATTTTATTAACTGTATAAGGTTCATAATAATAACCACCATTTGCAAATACAGCATAAGCAGCAGCCATAGTAAGTGGATTAGATCCATTAAATGAACCTATCGAATGTGCTTCATGGAAATAACTTTCAGTTTTAATACCAAAGCTTTCAACAAACTTTTGATATTTTTCAACTCCTATTTCTTTACTTACCGCTTGGAATGCTTTTAAAGCAGGAATATTTCTAGATTGTGCAAGTGCAGTTCTAAGAGTTATATTTCCCATATATCCACGGTCAGAGTTTCTTATCTCTTGACCACTTGAATAAGTATATTTTGTATCACTAAATATTTGATAAGTTGACCAGTTTAAGAATTCCATACCAGGTGCATAATCTATTACCGGTTTAGCAGTAGAACCAATTTGTCTATTTATATCAGTTGCAAAGTTATATGAATCAATAACATCTCTATTACGTCCACTACCTAATGCTATTATTTTACCAGTTTTAACATCAACTGCCGCAACACCAGCTTGAATATAACTATTTTCCCATTTAAATGTTTCTCCACTGAATATCTTATCAACATCAGTTTGTTTTTCTCTATCCATGTTAGTATATATTAACATTGGTGTATTATAAGGATTAACTTTATATTTCTTTTGAATTTCTCTTACAACAGTATCAATATATCCTTGGAATTCTGAAGTATCACCTTTATTTCCAACAAGTAAACTTTGTACTGGAATTGAATCAGCCATATCTCTTTCTTCTTTTGTAATATAACCATGTTTATACATAAGATTTAATACTGTTCTTCTTCTTGCAGTTGCAGCTTTTGGATTAATATAAGGATTATAAGAAGTAGGAGCTTTAAACAAGCCAACTATTAGTGAGGCCTCAGCCAAATTAAGTTCTGATGCACTTTTTCCAAAATAAGTCTTTGCCGCTTGTTCAACCCCATAAGCATTACTACCTAAGAAATGATTATTAGCATAAAACTCTATTATTTCTTGTTTAGTATAATTCTTCTCAAGTTTAAATACAGCTAAATATATATCAGTAAATTTTCTTTTTATTCCTTCAAAACCTCTTGCCTCTTTAGAAGTAAAGCTATTTTTTATAACCTGCATAGATAAAGTTGAAGCTCCACCAGCATTAGCACTTTTTCCAAGTAACTTGTAAACAACTTGACCAACTGAAGCTTTAAAGAAACGAGCAGCATCAAATCCATTATGTTGGAAAAATCTAGAGTCTTCAGTAGCAATTATTGCATCTATTAATACTTCACTCATTTCATCATAAGTGATATTCTCCCTTTTCGCAGTTCCAAGTTCAGTAACAAGTTCATTCTTAGAATCATATACAAGTGTTGATTCCGAATGAACCAATCTTTTAGTATCAAATTCAGGTGCCGTCTTAACTACATATGCAAAGAATAAAAGTATACATACAACCGCAAATATACAAAGTGATAAGAAAATAATCACTATAATATTAAGAACTTTTTTTCTTTTACCATTTTTAGTCAATTTATTAACTAGTTTTGATGCAAGTAGTATAAATGCAACACCAAATATTAATAAGAAAGTAAAAAATCCTCCCATAAATATTAAACTTAGAATTACTCCTATAATTCCAACAATCCCCCATTTAACTCTAGGATCATCAAAAGAAAGATTTGGTTTTTTTAATTTATAACTTTTTTTAGTTCTTTTAGATGTACTAGTAGATTGTTTTATATTTGTCATTTAGACACCTCCAATAAATGATTTATTACCTTAATATAATCTAGCCTTGGCATATACCCATACTCTAGTATATAAGCATTTGCTTCAAAATAAGACAAAGGAATGGATTTTCTATCAAAATTATCAATAAAATTTATAAAATCTTCCGCAGTAAGTAAAAAGTTTTTATTTAACTTAGTAAATCTTACTATAAGAAAGCATATTCCACCATTCGCGCTTATATTTCTTATATGTTTAATTTGGTGTTTATGAATATTTGCAAGTGGAAATGATGTTAAATTATTAGTCTCTTTTGCTTCAAAATCTATATAATGCCCTTTATATAACCCATTATAATCAGTTGTAGATGGTTCCTTAAAATATGCTTCTTTAATTACTGCACTACTTCTACTTGGGTAATCAACCTTAGTAATTTGAATTGGTGTAGGTTTTTTATATATAAACGCAACACCCCTATCTACATAATATGAATTACTAATATTTAAGTCTTCTTCTAAAGACATCCCCCTATTTCCATAGGATATATCTTTAATAGCTTTAGACATTTTCACTCCACCCGGATATTTCATCTGATCACCTATTCTAAATTATACTACATTTTTATAAATTTTACTATAGAAAAATATCTAGTTTTGTCGAATAAGACAAAATATAAAAAATATATGATAATATCTAATAGGTGATTATTTTGAAAACAGAAAATATAATAGAAGTATTAAATAAAATGATTGATGAAGTTAAAGGTATTAAAACACAAACACGTTATAATATAATAATTAAGGGAATAAAATAAAAAGAGAATTATCTTCTCTTTAAAGCATCCTTATGGCATATATCTTTTAATTTACAATTATCGCAAGATGGCTTAACAGCTTTACAATAATATCTTCCAAAAAGTATAAACTGATGATGAGTCCTAATCCACCTATCTTTAGGAACTTTTTTCATTAGTTTTTTTTCAACTTTTGTAACGTCATCTTTTGCACTTGCTAATCCTAGTCTTTTACTAACTCTTTCAACATGAGTATCAACAGCAAAAGTAGGAATATTATATAAAACGCCTAAAACAACATTAGCACTTTTATGACCAACACCAGGTATAGCTTCAAGCTCTTCATGAGTTCTAGGAACTACGCCATCATATTTTTCTAAAAGAGTTTTAGCAATTTCTTTAACAAACACAGCCTTTTTATTAAATGTACCAATACTTTTAATTATTTCTTTTATAGAAGAAATATCAGCTTTGTTTATATCTTCCAAAGTAGGATATTTAGTAAATAGTACTTTAGTTACTTCATTCACCCTTTTGTCAGTAGTTTGTGCACTAAGTACTACTGCGATTAATAATTCATAGTCACAATTGAAATTAAGTTCACATTTAGGATTTGGAATTAACGCATCAAGATAATCAAATATTTCCTGCATTATTCATCATCCTCAAGCCAATTATATTCAAATACTTCCATTTTTTCTGGCTTTTCTTTTTTAAACCTTTGCCTATTTTCTTCAACATCATGTTTATTTTTTATACCCTTTTTCTGCCACTCATATAATATTTTATCTATATATCTAAGATTAGTAACACCATTAAATATTGCTTCTTTAATAGCTTCTTCAATAAGCTCATTACTTATATTATTTTCAGTCCAAGCTTTTATTATTTCATATTCCATTGGACTTAGTACTCTACCAAACTCTCTTTCTATAAGTTCAAATATAGTTTTACTATTATTATCCGTATCATTACTATTAGAATCCATAAGAAGTAATGAAAGCTTTTCATAAAAATATTCTAAAGAAATATATTCTTCACTTATACCTTTATCATTTTTAATAATACAAAAATTAATTAATTTATTATTACTAAGTTTATCTACATACGAAAGAACCTTCTCTAAGGTTGTTCCAAATTCTTCACTAATTTTGTGAGCATCAAATATAATCTTATCCCCAGAATTATATAAATACATCAAAAACATAAAAGTTTCTAAATCTATATTTAACTGTGGATAAAGTTTATATATATAAATAGGTATAATTATGTTTTTTTCTTTTAATAAGTTAATCATTTTGTCTTTTTTCATAATTTCCCCCTATAGTTATTTATTATATAAGACTCTATATTTTTATTATCATTAACAAGTAAACCGTCTATAATCCTATTTTCTAAATCAATATATATTTTATTTAGATATTTTCCAGGAGGCATAGATAATATCTCCATTATCTTTTTAGCACTAATATTAATATCACCCTTAGCTTTTATAGGAAGACTATTATAAACATTAACAACCACGCTCTCATCTAACCCTTTATTAATAGCCGCAACCCTATTCACATATGGTCCATATTTATAAAGAACTCTCCTATCATAATTATCAAGAGGCGCAACTTCTTTAATTTTATCCATTAATTCCTTCTCAGCTTTAGTAAAAGGATAATTAGGACTAACATTTAATGAAGACCATATCCCAACTAAATCTGTAGATAATTTAATTTCATCAATATTATATATCTCAAGTGATGAGTCAAGTCCTAATCTTTTAATAAGTTCAATACCATGTTTAGCATTAGGACTCATAAATATTTTATCAAGTTCATCTTTTTTTCTATTATAAGATATATTAGATAAATATTTCTTTGTTTTTATAATAGCATCATAAACTTCAGGAGTAAGATTAAAATTAAGAATGGTAGCAAATCTAACAGCTCTTAAAATTCTAAGTGCATCTTCGCTAAATTTTTCAACGCTATCTCCAACTGTCCTTATAAGTTTATTATCAATATCAACTCTACCATTAAGTAAATCTATTATATTTTTATTACTATCCATACATAAAGTATTTATAGTAAAATCTCTTCTTTTTAAATCTTCTAATAAATCATCTATATATTCTATTTCAATAGGTTTCCTATTATTATAATAAGTTAATTCTCTTCTAAAAGTAGTAATTTCAAATCTTACTTTTTTTAAAACAACAGTAATAGAACCATAAGCTTCTTTAGCAATACTTGAATTAGGAAAAATCTCTCTTAGTTGCTTTGGTGTTGCATTAGTAGCGATATCTACATCAGCTGAATTTCTACCCATAATATAATCTCTTACAAATCCACCAACTATATAAGCACTAAATCCACTTTTTTCTATTTTTTTAAGTAACTTTAAGGCAATCTCTAGCATGTCATTCCTCCAACTACATTATAACACAAAACCCACATAATATAAACATTTAGGCAAAAGAAAACAGAACATTAAGTTCTGTTTATATTAGTTAACTGATTCTTTTAAAGCTGTTCCTGCTTTGAAAGTAACTGCTTTTCTAGCTGGGATTACAACTGTAGCACCAGTTTGTGGGTTACGTCCATTACGTTCTCCTCTTTGAGAAACTGCAAAAGTTCCGAATCCAGCAACAGGTACTTTGTTTCCTGCTTTTAATGCTTCAGTGATTGTTGCAAATGTTGCATCAATTGCACGAGTTGCATCAGCTTTAGTTAATCCAGATGCAGCTGCTACTGCTTCTACTAATTCAGATTTTTTCATTATTATTACCTCCATAATATTATATTAAGCACATTATGCTTACATATACAGAATAGCATGAAACACTATCAAAATCAAGCGATTTACACAAAATTTACGAATTTAAAAAAAAGATGTCTTATTTGACATCTATATAACAATTGCAATTAAATTGTTAGAACCTTTATTAACTATTTTAGATAAAGTCTGTGCAAGTTTAAATCTTATATTCTCAGGCATCAAACTTATCTTAGACTGAATGCCTTCTTGTACTATAACATCTAAGCTTCTTCCAAAGATTTCACTCTTCCAAATATTCTGAGGCGCAACTTCATAGTCACGCATTAGATAATTAATAAGTTCTTTACTTTGAAGTTCACTACCTATAATAGGTTCAAATGTACTGTTAACATCAACTCTAATCATATGAATTGAAGGAGCTACTGCTTTTAATTTAACTCCATATCTAGAACCCTGTTTAATTATTTCAGGAGTATCAAGTTTCATATCTGCAAGAGTTGGAGAAGCAACTCCGTATCCAGTTTGTTTAGCCATTTTAAGTGCGTATTTAATTTGATCATATTCAACTTTTGCCTCATTATATTCTTGAAATAAAGATAATAATTCGGCTTTATTTTTTACATCTATTTTAATAATATCTGTTAGAACATTATTATACAATTCGCTAGGTGCATCAAGTGTGATGGTAACTTCTCCAGTAGAAGGATCAACATTAGATAAATATGCTTTTTCTATATATTCATTATCTAAGAAGTGACTAGTAATATTATCAATATCCCTTAATTTATCTACTTCAACTACACTTTCTTTTATAGACTCTATATATTTTTTCTTTACTTCATGTTTAGAATTAAGTATTGCGATCCATTCAGGCATATCAACTTTAACTTCAACAATAGGAAATTCATATAACGCTTCTCTCAATATATTAGTTATATCCTTATCAGTCATAGTCTCAACACTTATCGGAAGAACAGGAACCCCATATTCATCCTTCAAAGATTGTGCAAGACGTTCTGTATCAGGTAATGTAGGATGTGTGGTATTTAAAACAACTATAAATGGTTTCCCAATTTCTTTTAATTCAGTTATAACTCTATTTTCAGCATCAAGATAATCACTTCTATCAAATTCTCCAATGGAGCCATCAGTAGTCATAACAATACCAATAGTTGAATGATCCTTAATAACCTTCTCGGTACCAACTTCAGCTGCTTCAACAAAAGGAATCTCTTCATCATACCATGGGGTTTTTACCATTCTAGGTCCATTTTCATCTTCAGCACCTTTGGCATTATTAATAACATATCCAACACAATCAATTAATCTCATACTACAAGTAAAATCATCAATTGTAATCTTAGCTGCGCTAGTAGGAACAAATTTAGGTTCAATAGTCATTATAGTCTTACCACCAGAGGATTGAGGTATTTCATCTAATGCTCTTTTTTTCTCATACTCATCTTCAATGTAAGGCACTACTAAATTTTCAATAACTTTTTTTATAAAAGTACTCTTACCAGTTCTAACGCCACCTACTACGCCTAAATATATCTCTCCACCAGTTCTACTAGAAATATTTTTAATAATTTCCATCTTATCCATAAAATCAACTCTCTTCTATATATTTTCAATTAAATATATGACAAATAGTTGAAGCTATTACAAAAAAAAGAAAACAATTAAATGTTTTCCTTTGTCTTATTACCTTTATTATATATTTCTTCTAAATCAGCATGTGATTTTAAGACATATCTATAAGCTTGTGTACTTGTTGTTATTATAAACCAAGATTCACTCTCATGAATTAATTCATAGAACAATATAGGTACTCTTAATTCTTCCTCAATATTAACTAAATCTTCAAAGTCTTTAACTTCTATTATTTTTAATCCCCTTAAGTCAGGTTTAGTTGTAACTTCAGCAATAACATCTCCATATCCTTTAAGGATTCTCTTTTGTTCAACAATATATTGAGATACATTAGTGATTTTAAATAATTTATAGAATGATATAAAGCATATAGGTGCTGATACAAGCATTGCAATAACAGATGCTACTAATAATACATAGTTAATATGTCTTCCACCTTTAATTGTTTCAGTAACATTAGTTGAAACAGGTTCTACTCCAGTAACAGTAATATCAGTTACTGCCTTATTAAGTGGCATAACAAGTGAAATTGTTTTAGTAGCTGGTACTGATTTACTATAATCCTTAATAGTAGTATTAGATCTAATATTAATTAATATAGTAAGTTTAGTATCAGATGCAATACCATATTGCTCTTTAAAACTAGTAGCTAATGAATCATATTTATTATAATCAAGTTTTAAATTCTCTTTGATTTGGAATCCACTAGATGACGTTTTAGTAAGTGATTTAGGAGCAACTAATTGATAACTCTTACTCCAAAGTTCAGCAGTAACACCATTTAAATCATAATCACTGCTTATAACTGCAGACACACTATAACTATAAGTAGTATCACTTAATGCAGTAGTATTAAACATATAATTCAAGTCAACATCGATATAATCAATTATACTTGAAATATACTTTTTGTTTTTCTCCATAAAACTACGTTCATAAAACTTATTAGGTTTCAAATAAACTTTATAATCTAAATTAGTATTTGAATTATAATTCATAATAAGTTTTTGTTGATCAGGAGTTTTCCTAAAACAATCAAATATTATCCAAAGAGATATTATAAGAACTAGC
Organism: Clostridium sp. CAG:710; assembly: GCA_000432595.1. Lineage (GTDB taxonomy): Bacteria > Bacillota_I > Bacilli_A > RF39 > UBA660 > CAG-710. Next base: position 40,742 of record HF996848.1, read on the forward strand.
AATGATAATGTAGCCCATAAAATTTTTAAAAACTTTTGCACCGAAACTTGCATTTCTTTTTCAATCATCTAAAATCACCCTTTTTTATTCATTACTTCAATAATTCATTAACCCACACTGATGGATAACCAATATATGGTATCATAAAAGATACTGTACCAATCATATCATCCTCGGTTATAACCCATGGGTCATTTGCATTATTATTATCACCTTTAGTTGTAGCTTCAACCTTACCATCATCAGTATGTTTAACACTGACTATTCTATGTACGATTAACCTACCCTCTTTACTATAATATAGTATAGTACCTTTTTTTAATTTTTTCAAATCTTTCTTATCAATTTTTTTCATTATTACAGCATCTCCCCTAGCAAATGTAGGAAGCATACTGTTAGATAAGACTGCAATTGGTTGATATTTAAATGTACCACTAATGAAACAAACCAATACTACTAAGACTATTACAAAAGGAATATAAGATACTACACTCTCTTTTTTTACTTGTCTTCTAGTCATTATTCTAGAAGATTTAATGTCAACATAGTTTACATATAAAGAAGCAATTATAACAAGTACTATTTCCATCATTGCTTTAATTAACCAATTTAGTGCTGGAAATATTGGAAGTAATATTGTCATAAGCATAAGTAAACATCTGTATATTGTCGCAGGTAGATTAGCTGACATTATACTTAAATATGTAAATAAGCAGTTAGTGACAATAAGAGGAACAATAGTCTGACTCATATATTTAAAGAATTCTACATTGTTAGAAAAATTACCTGAAAAATTCCAAAAGTCTATTTCTGCGATTATAAACAAAGCCGTTATTAAAGCATAATAGCCAATTTTTTTAGGCGATAACTTAACAAGTTGATATCTTGTAAATTCTTGAAATACTATGACACTAATAAATGTCCATAAGTTCTTAAGTATTGCTGCAACTTCATGCGAATAAGGACTTCTTTCATAACCAAATACAAGTCCTAGTGAAAAATATATCATGCAATAAATAATAACTATTATTACTATACTTTGAGTTATATCATACTTATTACGCATTTTTTGACTTGGTTCATCTCTTGCAACTAAATAAGAAAGTATTGCCATAAAAAGCCAAAATAGTGGATTACACAAAGAAGTATATTTAGATACAAGACTTCCACTAAATATAAATACCCTACCAATTAAAAATGCTATTATTACTGCGTATAACGCAACCACCTTTTTATTCAAGTACCTCATATCATCAGTCCCCTACTTTATAAGTAGTATACCATTTATTCTAGTAAAAAGAAACACAAAATTACTAAAAAGTTAATATTTTTTAAATCATTTTATCGACATCTGGTACTTTGTCTTTTAAAATAGCGTTTACTATCTTATCAGATTTTTCCTTGCTTACTTCCTTACCGGTTATATCACTGATTTCTTGAATAAGTTCTCTAAGTGTATTCTCATCTTTCATATTAGAATCCTGTAATTTAGAAGCAAGTGATAAAATAGTCTCCTTATTAACGTTAGTTTTCTTCTCCACTTTTTTAAAAAAAGAATCTCCAAACATAAAAAACCTCCTACATAATTATATGTAAGAGTGTAAATTTAGTTATTCTTTATTGAATTTAGATAATTTTTTTTGAATTCTTTCTCTTTTTTCCATGAATTCCAAACTCTTTTGTTTATAAACTTCAGGTAAAATTTGCTTCTTATTAAAACGTTCATCCATTGCTTCTTGTGCCCTAGTAAGACCTTTTAACTCTTCTTCTAAAGCTTCTTTTGATACAAATAATCCACTAAAAAATCCCACTAGTCTTCACCTCTATTTTTAAACTGAATTACAATTGGAGTACCTTCGAAATCAAAGTTTTCTCTTAGTTTATTTTCTAAATATCTCTTATATGAAAAGTGAACCAATCCCTTACTATTAACATGGAAAGTAAACTTAGGTGGTTTTGTACCAGATTGATTTGCAAAATATATTTTAAGTCTTCTACCCTTATATGAAGGTGGAAGGTTACTCATATAAGCATCATTAATTACTTCATTTAATACACTAGTTTGAACCTCTCTAGAAATATTTTCACCAACTTTTAATATTTCTGGCATAATAGTATGAATTCTTTTTTTAGTTAAGGCAGATGTAAATACAACAGGAACATAATCAAGAAATTGAAATTCGCTCCTAATAAGCTTTAAATATTCCTTTATAGTCTTATCACTAACAGTATCCCATTTATTAACAACTATAATTAAGCCTTTTCCTTTTTCAAGTACATATCCAGCAATATGTTTATCATGTTCAATTATTCCCTCTTCTGCATTAATAACTAACAAGCAAATATCACTTCTATCAATTGCTTTCATACTTCTAAGTAAACTATATTTTTCTACTGCCTCATATATTTTACCTTTTTTTCTCATACCAGCTGTATCTATAACTGTATATTCTTCTCCATTATACTTTAAAACAGTATCAATTGCATCTCTAGTTGTACCAGCAACATCGCTAACTATAACCCTATCTTCATTTAAAAGAGCATTTATTAAACTACTCTTTCCTACATTTGGTCTACCAACAACAGAGAACTTTAATCTTTTATCCTCCCTTGTTGAATTTTTCTTATCACCAAACATTTCAAATAAAAGTTGATATAACTCAGCAAAACCAGTACCTTGTTCACCACTTACACCAATATAGTTATCAAATCCAAGTTCATAAAAATCATACATATTACTAGAAGACTTTTTACTATCAATCTTATTTATAACAACAATAACTTTTTTATTACTTTTTTTAAGCATATCTCTTACTACATAATCATTAGATGTAAGGCCTTCTTTTCCATCCACAACAAATAAAACAACATCCGCTTCATCAATAGCAATACTAGCTTGAATTTTTATATCAGTATTAAAATCCTCATTTGCAGTATCAATACCACCTGTATCTATAACATCAAATTTATAATCATTATACTTAGCTTCACTATAAATTCTATCTCTTGTAACTCCAGGAGTATCCTCAATAATTGATAATTTTTCCCCGACTAGTTTATTAAAAATAGTACTTTTTCCAACATTTGGTCTACCAACCAATGCAACAACAGGTAAGCTCATACTATCCCTCCCTTTAAACAAGGGTATTATAACATAAAAACCCTATATTTTGATAGAGTTTTTATTAATTTTAAGACCTAAGTGTTCAATATTTAAATTATCATCATAAATAATATCGCCAAATTCAATATATTTATTAATATCCTCTAAATTTGAAACCTCAGTATAATATTCATTATTATAAAAATAAACATCATTACAGGCTTTAACAACATCATAATCAAAAGTTTTAAAATAGAACTTACTATTAAATATTATTTTAATTCTAAGATCTATATCTTTTTCTCTAAATAAAAACGTATTAACTTTTTCAATGATTATATATGCAGAGACTCCTTCCTTAATAAATATAGAAACATCATATAATCCTTTAAGTACTATGTCATATTTAGATTTTAATCTTAAAATAACTCCTCTAATTGTAGATTCTAGGCTTTTTTCTGATGCAACATTTATATTTTTAATTTCTAAATCATTTAAAAATATCTTATATATATCATCATCAATCTCACATATTTTCAACTTATCTCACCCATCATATAGTATGAGAAAGATAAAAAAGTGTAAAAAAAAAGATTTATGAAATTAAATCTTCTATTAAATTTGATATTTCTTCTTTCCCCATTTTAGATACACTAGAGAATAAAACTATATTATCTCCAACAACCAAATCAAGGGTATCTTTTATAATTTTAAGGTTCCTATCTTTTTTACTAGTTCCAACCTTATCAGTTTTAGTAGCTACAACAGTAACAGGAATATTATAATATTTTAAGAAATTATACATCATTAAATCATTTTCACTTGGTTTAAGTCTAAAGTCTATTAACAAGAAAACTCTTTTTAATTCACTTCTTTTTTCCAAATATTCTTCAATCATAAGACCAAACTTTTTTTGTTGTGCCTTATTAACTGAGGCATATCCATATCCAGGGGCATCCACCAAATAAAATTCATTATTAACTAAATAAAAATTAAGTGTTTGAGTTTTTCCAGGAACTGATGAAGTTCTAGCAATATTTTTCCTATTAACTAAAGTATTTATAAAACTACTCTTTCCAACATTACTTTTACCAATAAGTAAAAATTCTGGTAAACTATCACTAGGATACTGGCTTCTTCTAACCGCCATAACATCCATATCTACACTATTAATCTTCATTCTTAGCCACTTCCTCTTCAATATATTTTAAACATGCTAAGTCTAAATCTTTCAAAAGTAAATCAACTTGTTCTTCATCATGAATTCTAGCTCCACTAGCGAATTTATGTCCACCACCATTATATTTTTCTGCGACACTATTTATTACAGGTCCTCTTGACCTAATATTAACTTTAAATAAATCATTCTTAGAATCTTTAGTAACAACAGCCCATGCATATACTCCTTCTATATAATTAAAAGTATTAACCATATTACCTGCAGAACCAGAATCAACAGAAAGATTATTTAGTACATCATCAAATAATTTAATATAACCAAATCCATTTTCAGTAACCTTCATATTTAAACCTATATATCCTTGAAGTCTAACTTCAGTTAAAGGCCTAGTATAAAGATTTGAGTATACCAATTGAGTATCTATCTTATATTCTTCTAATAACCTAGAGCAAAGTCCTAAAACCTTTGAACTAGCATTAAACATAAATCTATTAGTATCAGATGCAATACCAGTAAAGATAGTATTAGCTATATCAAAACTATTAACAAGTGGAGTCTCATTTATAAGTTCAAGCACTATTTCAGAAGCAGAAGATGCAGTATCATCAATATATTCTAAATCACAAAACTTCTCAACAAACGGATGATGATCTATTTTAATAGAATAATCTATACTAGTAGTAAAAGAAAAATCAACTCTTTTTTTATCAGGAGTATCAACCACTATTAAAAGTATGTCAGACACTTCTTCAAGCCTATCTAATTTAGGCAAATAATTAAATCTAGTACTAGTACTTCCCCAAGAAAATACCCTTTTCTTAGGAAAAGTAAGCTTTATAGAATCTCTAAGTGCAATTTGACTACATAAAGCATCAGGATCAGCACCAATATGTCTTACTATAACGATAGTATCATATTTTTTTATTTTTTCGTAAATCTCATTAAACATTTTATCTTCCTATCTATTTAATTAAGTTAAGTGTATCTTCAGCAATCATTAACTCTTCATTAGTTGGAACAACATAAATATCAACACTTGATTTTTTAGAACTAATCTTTTTAAATTTACCTCTTACATTATTTTCTTCAGGATCAATCTCAATTCCTAAAGGGGCAAGACGTTCAATAATATCACTTCTAGTAGATATACTTTTTTCACCAATACCTGCAGTAAATGCAATTACATCTACATGTCCAAGTAATACATAATATTGTGCAATATACTTAATTACAGAATTAACAAACATTTTTTGTGCAAGAATACATCTTTCATTTCCTTCTTTAATTCCGTCTTCAATATCTCTAGAATCACTACTTAATCCACTAATTCCCAAAAATCCTGATTTTTTATTTAAATCATTCATGATTTCTCCAGCACTCTTGCCTTCTTTTTCCATAACATAAGGAACCATAGAAACATCTATATCACCACTACGAGTTCCCATCATTATACCAGCATGTGGAGTAAATCCCATAGAAGTATCAACACATTTACCACAACTAATAGCAGTAATAGAACCACCATTACCTAAATGACATGAAATAATATTTAAATCATCTCTTCCTAATTCTTCTTGTAATTTTTTAGCAACATATCTATGACTAGTTCCATGTGCACCATATTTTCTTACTTGATAATCCGTATACCAATTATATGGTACTGGATATAAGAATCTATCTTTCTCAATAGTTTGATGGAAAGCAGTATCAAACACAACTACCATTGGAGTATTAGGTAAAACCTCTCTAAAAGCTTTAATACACATAGCGTGTGCTGGATTGTGTAAAGGTGCTAAATCACTTAGTGCAATAATATCATCTAAAACCTTGTCTGTTACAACAACAGATTCTTTATAAATAGCACCACCATGTACTATTCTATGACCAATTCCATCGATTTCTTCTAAGCTATTAACTATCTTAAGTTCAAGTAACTTATCCATAAGAATCTTAACTGCATCTAAATGTGTTTCCATTAGAGCTTCATTTTTAATTTTATATTCACCATATTCTAGTGTATAGCAAGAACCTTCAATTCCTATTCTTTCAAAAAGTCCTGATAATAAAATTTCTTTAGTATCCATATTGAATAAACTAAACTTTAAGGAGCTACTTCCTGCGTTTATTGACATAATTTTCATAATATCCCTCATTTCTACAACCAATATTTTAACATATTACACAACATTGGTAAAGTAACTTTTCCCTTCGAATAATAAATTTAACCAATTTATTCAAACAAAAAAGATACTATTTTATACCATAGTACCTTTTTTCATACGATTTATTAATTAGTAGTTACTATTTCCACCTAATTGGTTCATACCTTGACGTACTAATCTTTTAGTGATTTCACCACCAACTGAACCATTAGCGTATGAACTTGTATTTGGTCCTAATTCAACACCAAATTCGTTAGCTATTTCATATTTCATTTTATCGATAGCTTGTTTAGCACCTGGAACGTGCATTTTCATTGATTCTTTGTTCATTGTTTTCACCTCCTATACATTCATAGGATGTGTTTTTTTTTACAATAAATACATAATTTTAACTGGAAATTATTTCCTACAATAACTCTTCATAATTAGAAGAAGAATATTCTTCTGTAATATTTATAGTATTAACATTTTTTATAGCTTCATCAATCATAGATTCATAATCAAAAGTTTTTTCAAATTCTAAACATTTTTCTAATTTAGGATTTATAACAGGATGTTTAGGAACAAAAACTGTACAACAATCCTCAAATGGTAAAATGCTAATATCATAAGTATCAATTTTTTTTGCAATATCAATTATCTCTAACTTATCAAGACATGCAACCGGTCTAATAACAGGCATATTAGTAACACTATTTATAACAGACATACTAGTTAAAGTTTGACTAGCAACCTGTCCAATAGATTCACCATTAGAAATAACTAAACATTTTCTAATTTTAGATAACCTCTCAGTAATACGATACATCATTCTGCGCATAATAGTAATACAGTATTCACTATCTATATTCTTGTAAATACTTTCTTGTATTTTAGTAAAAGGAATAATATGTAATGATATTTTATCAGTATATAAAGAAAGTTTTTTTGAAAGTTCAATTACCTTATTTCTAGCTTCTATACTAGTATGTGGTATAGCCTCAAAATAAACACATTCAAGTTTTATACCTCTCTTGAGAGTTAAATATCCGGCAACGGGAGAATCAATTCCACCACTTAACATAAGCATTGCTTTTCCAAGCGTAGAGTTAGGATATCCACCCAAACCTTTATAACTATTAGTATAGATATAACTATAGTATTCCCTAATTTCTATATTTAATAACAAATCAGGATTATGAACATCTACCTTCTTGCCTTCAGTATTTTTTAATACAACTCCACCAATTTTTTTAGAAAATTCAACACTATTATATGGGAAAGCTTTATAACTTCTCTTAGTTTCAACTTTAAATGTATTAAAATTGCTTTTTTGTACAAGTTCTTTTACACTCTCTTCAATTGTAGAGATTTCAGTCGTAACTTTATAAGCAACCAAATACTCATGAATACCAAATATAGAATTAATTCTTTTTAAAATTTTATCTAGATCCTTATCCATAAATTCTATATACATTCTTGAAATGTCTTTTGATATTTTTACATCATACCCTTTTAATTTATCATTTATATTTTTATAAAGAGTATTTATAAAAAACTTTCTATTTCCTTTTTTAGTAGTTAATTCACCATATTTAATTAATATTACTCTATTCATAATATACCTCCAGAAAAAAAGAAAAGGCTAAAGCATTTGTAGTAAAGCCAATTTTTTATCTTCATGACCAAAAACTAATGTCTTACTAGTCTCATAGCCTAAATCTTTTTTATAACTCCAACTTACCTTTACATAGTAAGCTTTAGAATCGATATTTTTACCATATTTAAATGACTTTTGGGTAATATCATCAACATTTACCGAAGAAACAACAGGTAATTCTTGCTTTCTATCACCATAAACATTACTCTCAACATATTTATACATAGTATCTTTTGCTTTTTCTTTAAAGTTTGAAACTATAGAAGAATGAACAAAATCTACTCCACCTATATTTAAATTAGTTAATTTATTATCAAGAGTATAAAAATCAATTATAAACATCTTACTAATAAGTTCAACATACTTATTATAATCAATTTCTTCTTTTAACAACACTGTGTTAAGTTCTTCAAACATTTTTTTATACTCTTTTGATTGATTATCATAAAGAGTATAACCATAATTATCAATTTTGCTTACTTCTTTTACCTCTTCCTTTGTTTTTTTAACAAAGAAATTAGTATAAGTATAATAACCAAGTACTCCAGTCAAAATTAATATTATTAAAAGTATCACACCAGTTTTTTTATTCATGAATTATTTTCCTCCAACGATTTGTGATTCATCAACATTTTCTTTTGAAGCATTCTTAATTAAATCATAAACAATTATAGAATTAGAAACACTTAAAAGTTCATCTGCATGTTTATTATATTTTTCAATATATTCTTCATTTATAATGCTTCCTTTTAATACTAAATATTCATTTTTTTGGCTATTATAATAAACTTTATTAGTTAACCAATTACCAGTAGGAAATACAACAACATTATCATCTAAGTGATTGAATATATCATGTCCTAAAGCATATTTATTATAGAAGCCAAACATATTACCAAGTGTTGGCATAACATCATACATTCCCATAACTGAATCAATTGTTTCTGCATTATTTTCATTATCCTTTGACCAAATAATTAAAGGAACTTTTCTATTTAATTCATAACTATACTCATCAAAAGTAACATAATTAGGATCATCTTCAGGTAAAGCATCATTAGTAGTTATATCATAATTATAGAATCTTTGATAATCTTCAATAGGAAGTCTAGCATCATGGTCACCATATAAAACAATAACAGTATTGTCTAATAAACCATTTTTCTCTAATGCATCAAAGAATTCACCCAAACACTTATCAGCATAATGAACTGATTTTAGATAATGTCCTAATTTTGTATCTTCCATATATTGATACTTAACATCATCTACAGTTTTACTAACATCAAATTCTCCGTATTTATCAACTTCAGAGAATGGTGTATGGTTAGTAAGCATTATAAATGTTCCATAGAATTTATCATGTTCTTCATTAATAGTTTTTAATTTTTCAACAGCTTGTCTAAAGAATGAGCTATCAGATAAACCAAGTCCAATTGTCTCATCGATATTAAATTCGCTCTTAGCATAAAAATGTTCATATCCAAGTCTTTTATGCATTACACGTCTATTCCAATAATCAGCATTGTTTCCATGCATAGCGAAAGTATAATATCCCATATCTTTAAGAAGTGCAGGCATTGCGACATAAGTCTTATCAAAATGATTACCAAATGCAGTACCGGTATTTGATGGCATTAATGAAGTAGCTAAAGTAAATTCAGTATCGCTACTTGTACCAACACTAACTTGAGAATAAAAATTATTAAAGTATAAACTTTTTTTAGCAAGTTTATTCAAATTAGGTGTAACTTCTTCACCATTTATCTCAAGACCAATTACAAAGTTTTGCATACTCTCAGCATGTATTCCTATTATATTTTTACCCTTAAATATATCAGTATATTCATTAGTTTCCTTCTCAGGTTTATTAGTAGTAAAATAATCATTAAACCTTTTTAATGCTTCATCATATCCAAACAAGGAACTGATTTTAGGTTCAATACTTTTTACAAAGTCATTAACATGATATACATAGATACCATACTTATTTACTATATATTCCCTATTCCATTGTTTAACTAATCTACCAATATCAGTACCAGTCAAAGTAGTTGCGAATATTATAGAAGTTAAAAGTCCAACAAGTAAAGTTTTTAATCCTAATTTCTTATTAGCCTTTTTATAGTTTTTCTTCTTAGAAAATGTTATATAAACTATAACTAGTACAGCAAAAAATATTGGATATACTATATCTCTTATTTTAACAACATTCTCAGTAACCGCATCTCCAACCGCAAATATAAACTTAGTAGTAGATATAAGTGAAATAGATGCAAAAGAAGTATAAAATGTATAATATGAAGAGTTAATTGTACAAATTAATGTAAGTACAAAACTAAATACAACATAATATATTATTCTCTTCTTCTCATTCATAAAATATCCTAAAGCACCAACTAATATCAAGAAAGATAAATCAGCAACAAATGGAGAAAAAGCAAATAATGTAGATACTCCCCCAATAGTAAAATATCTAAGTAATGTTGCATTAATTAAATTAATTAATACAAACAAGCAGAAAAATCTATTGTAAGAAACATAATTTTTGATTTTAATCCAAGTCTTTTTAAAAGCCCCTTTAGGATTAGTTCTAAATTGATTAAATATATATTTGATCCTATTTCCGCATTTTTTAATTTTTTTAGAGATAAGACCTTTATTATTCTTTTTAATTTTTTTCATTCCAACACCTTCATAGGTATTATACCATTTTAATAATAAATTTCAAATATAAAAGGATATATTTTAAATATACCCTTAATTAATCATCATTATTATTTTTAGAAAATTCATATTTTGTAACATTAAGTGCCATACCAAGCACAAATATATAAGAAATAACATATAGCCATAACATAAGGATTAATATACTTGCCATGCTACCATAAAAAGTAGTATAACTAGTAAATTTTTCTATGTATATTGAATAAAACTGTGTAACTATTATCCAACATACTGTAGTAAAAATAGATCCATATACAACATTACTTCTTTCTATTCTCTTATCAGGTGCCATTATATAAAGTATTTTAATTAAGAAATATATAAATATAAATGACAATGGATATTTAAGAATACTATAAGTAGTTAAGATAATATTTCTAATAGTAGAAGTAGAATCAATCATGGCAATAATTTTAAATATCATATCTCCAAAAACTGGAATTAGTAATACGAAAACTAAAAGTACTAATACAATAATTGTCATGACTAAAGCCTTGATTCTTCTAACTATATAATTTTTATCTTTTACTTTATATATTTGATTTGATGTAACTATCATTGAATGTGGTCCATTAGAGGCAAGAACTATAGATGAAGCAAAAAAGATAATTGTATTGGTAGTAAAATTAACATTAGTAGTTAAAGCGCCAAGTAAATCACTAGCTCCATCCGGTAAATAATTATTAATTGCATCAGTAATGGAATCATATGGCAAATCAAGTATAGATATAAATCCCGCAATTATTGCAATTAAAGGAATTAAGGTTAAAAAGAAGAAAAATGCAAGTTGTCCAGGCAAAATTCTCATTTCAGGCCTTTTAATATTGCAGATTAACCTATCCTTTAATGAAACAACATTTTTTTTAATGTCTACCACTTTACTTATACTCCTCTTTATCAGTCTTCATATCTAAAGTAGCTTCATTAATTGCATCATCTATAGTTTTAATATCATCAACAATCATACTATAACCAACTGCTGCCCCAAATCTATATGGTAAATTTTTCATCTCCTTAGATAGTTTTCTAACATAAGTAGAAACTTGTTGTTCACTATATCCAACTAAATATATTAAGAACTCATTACCATCTGTTCTTATTATTTCACTCTTTTCAAGTTGAGTACTAACAAGTAAACTAGCAGCTTTAACAATTAATTTATCCCCAGCTTCATATCCATAATTATCATTTACATAATTAACATTATTTAAATCAATTACAACTACAGCTTGTGGATATTTCCTACTCTCATTCCATGCTTTTATATTTAAATTTAAGTAGTTTCTATTTTTCAAAGAAGTTAACATATCAGTATATTTTTTTCTTTCCTCTTTTTTAATAGCCTTAACTTGATTTCTTTTTCTAAAATATACAATTAATATACCAAGTACTGTAAGAGGAATAAATATAACAAGTAATATTATTACATATAACTCTTGGAAAGTAGATTCACTCCATACAGAAACATTTAAACTATTTAAACCATTATTTCTATAATTATAATAAGAATTAGTATTTATAATGTAGTTAAACAAATTATAAAAATCACTATAATCTTTATTAACCATAAAGTAATAATCATTAGTCATTAAATCTGAATATAAAAGTTCATAATCTTTAAATTTTGTATTTCTATAGTAATTATAAACCTCATTATCAACTACTATTAAGTTATCATCACTCTTCTTTAAAAGAGTTTTCATATTATCAAATTTTTCAATATTAGCCTTACTATTACTTTTAAAATAACTATAAAGAGCAGTATTATTTAATAAACTTACCTTTTTACCCTTTAAGCTTTCAAAAGAAGTAACTACATGAGAATCACTAACTTTACCTAAAACAGCGTACTCTTCAACAAATGTAGAAACTGTTTTTAAATAAGCATCCGAATCTATATTGTAATAATCAAAGAACATATCTACTTCTTTATCATTAATAGCTTCTTTTAATTCGTCTAAGTTTTTATATTTTTTAAACTCAAACTCTATACCACTTAATCTAGTAATTCTATTAACGTATTCAGCAGCTATTCCAACAAACTTATTTTTTACAAGTGCTTCATATGGATAATTCTCAACATATCCATATACATAAGTTTTAGAAAGAATCTCAGCTTTAGTTTTATCATTTATATTATTCTTAGTAATATAATAATCTAATAGGGTATCATTATATGTTTTAACAAAATTATTATCTTGCCACTTTTCAAAGTATTTTTTTACAATTTTGTTTAATTCAGTATTATTCCCAAGAGAAAGCACTACTTTATTACTTAACTCTGTAAAAATATAATTAATATGATAACTATCATTAGAAATAGTATAATCTAAATACATTATATTAGGTATAATAACCATATCTACATATGATTTATCAAGAGCATCAAACAATTTTGATACATCATCATAAGTCCTGTAAGATAAATCTCTACCATTCTTTAGATAATAGCTAATATCTCCAACGTAATCTTTTAAAACACCAAAAGTTACGCCTTCAAAATCACTTATTTGATCAATTTTCTTTTCAGTCTTACCAATTGCAACAAACACATCTTCATTAAGAATTAAATCATTACTAGTAATTTCTGAGTCATCATGTATAACTCTAAACTTTAAATCACTAGTAGAAGTTGTAGTATTTCTAAAATAAGGTACTACATTAAATTCTAGTCCTGTTGCTTTTTCTAATGAAGAAATAAATTTATAAAAAACACCACTATCTCCATATACAGGATAATCACTTATAACTTCAAAATTTTCTCTAGTATTAACATGAGATTGAAGCCATTTTCTTTCACTGGCATTAAATGAATTAGCATCTTCCTTATTAAAATAAATAAGTAGTCCAATAAATACAATAAGTGCAATAACAATAGGAATCGCTATAAAGACTTTTTTATTAGTTTTCATTCTATTCTGTCACCTTTCTATCTTTTGTCCAAACTAAATCTTTAGTTCCTCTTTGTTTATATCCAATAATAGGAAAGTTATTTTCTTTTTCAGAATTCTTTTTTATAAAAACTTGAATAGAATAATAATCAATTTGCTTATCAGATAATACTTTATACGAATTAGAGCCTACCTTTTTAGCATCATCAAGTTTCATATCATCATCAACTGTTATCACTATATCTAATGTTCTACCAGCGATATTAGTATCTACATCTTTTACAGACTTATCCTTTTTTAACTCACTTGATATCTTATCCTCTTCACCATCAGTAATCTTAACTTTTTCAATACCTTCTAGTCTATTTCCATATACAGGGTTTCCTCCCTTAGAAAAGAATATAGTCCAAGCCATAAACAAAAGTACAATTACACCTACAAAAACTAAAATAACTATGGATGTAATTTTATGCTCTTTTATAAATTTCATTTATCTATCACTCCTCAATAATAACATTATACAATAAGAAGTAAAAATAAGCAAAAAAAATATCCAAAATCGGATATTTTAAGAACTTAATCACATACATCATGTGATACTAATATTATTTACAAAAATATGTAATCTATTCAAGAACTTTACTATTTGTAAGTGGAACGCTTTTTAAATACACTGTTATTTGTTCTTTTGTATCACATGAAGCAAGTAATATATTTGAATAATCAGAATATCCCATATTTTCTAACCTTGTTAAAAGCCAAGCAGAATCTTTATTAATATTTTTTAAATGTTCCATCATTATATTACCATCTATTATTAGATTAGCACATAACCCTTTTTTAGAAGCTTTAATCTTCATATCAGATAAAGTCACTGGAGTATATTTGCTTTTTAAAAGAAAACTAATCCTACCATTTGCTTCCATCATCGCATAATCAATTTCACTTATATCAAAATAGCCATTAATTCTACATTCTTGTAATAAATCATTTATATCAAATCTAGCCTTATTAAGACCTTTCTCAATTATTTTACCATTCTCAATTAATATAATTGGACATCCAGTAAAAAATCTTCTAAGAAACATACTTTTAGTTGTACCATACGATATTAAAATGCCTATTAGTGAAAACACGGTCATCGCAACAACACAATTTATAAGACTAACATCACTATTAACTGTCATTTCAGATGCAATAGAACCAATAGTTATACCTATTATATAATCAAATGTATTTAACTCCCCTATTTGTTTCCTACCCATTGCCTTAGCAAGTAAAAAAAGTGTCAAGGCAGATAGAAAAGTTCTGTAAACCACTTCTAAAAAATTCATATAATCACCATTAATAATAATGTAATATTTTAGTTAATTTTATACAGTTTGCTATAACAAAAAATAATAGTTTCTATAAAATTTTGTTAAATTGGTACTAATAACTAGAAATAAAAATTTTATATGTTAAAATATTGATAACAAAAAACAACATTATTTTTTTTAGGAGGTATAATGAAAAACATCAAAATAATTAATGGAGATGATCTAAGAATCATCGCTTTAAAAAGTGCAGAAGAATTAGGAGACAAAATAAACTTAAATATTCAAGCATCAAGAAATACCGAAACAAATTATTTAGTAAAAGTTGAAACGCCAAGATTTGCGAATTCTGAAGGTAAAGCAAAAATACTAGAAACTGTAAGAGGAAAAGATGTATTTATCTTAACCGATGTAGGTAATTATAGTATCAAATATACTATGTTTGGCGAAGAAAACAAGATGAGCTATGATGATCACTATCAAGATTTAAAAAGAGTAATTAACGCAACTGCCGCTACCGCAAATAGAATATGGGCTGTAATGCCATTACTATATAGTTCTAGGCAACATAAAAGGGAAGGAAGAGAATCACTTGATTGTGCAATGGCACTACAAGAATTAGAATTCTTTGGGGTAAAAGGAATAATTACATTTGATGCACATGATCCGGGAGTAAGAAGTGCACTAAATAAAACATCATTTGATAATATATACCCTACTCATTCATTAATTAATGAGTTCTTAGATAGTGAAACCATTGATTTAAACAATACAATAATTGTTAATCCAGATGCTGGTGCTACAAAAAGAGCAAGTTATCTAGCAGACATATTACAAGTAGATGTAGGTGGTTTTAGAAAAAGAAGAGACCTATCAAAAGTAGTTGATGGAAAAGCACCAATTTTAGAACATGTATATGAAGGTGCCGTTTCAATAGAAGGAAAAAATGTTATTGTTGTAGATGATATGATCGCATCAGGTGGATCAATGATAGATACCGCAAAAGCACTAAAAAAAATGAATGCAAATAAAGTATTTATTTTCACAACATTCGCATTATTTAGTGATGGTAAAAGGAGTATAGATTTATTTAATGATGCTTATGAAAAAGGATATTTTGACAAAGTTTATTCTACTAATTTAACCTATGTACCAGAGCAAATCAAAGAATCTCCATGGTATCATGAAGTTGATTGCTCAAATCAACTTGCACAAGTAATAAATACATTAAATTTAGATGAATCAATTGAACCTCTAATGAACGGAAAAGAAAAAATACTAAAAAGAGTAGCAAACATAAAAAAAAGATAGCCTCCACTATCTTTGATGTTTACCCTCTATAATAGGATAATTACAATTGTAACTATTAGGAAGCTTCTTAACAAGGACATTGCAATTATCTTTTTTTTCACTCATAACAACAGATAAAACATAATCAAACCATTCTTTCTCAGTGTATGTCCTATACTGACTAAATTCTGGACTAGGAAAATGAATAGTACAACCACAAAGACCAACTATAAAATCTTTCCCTTCTGTGCAAAACTTTTTTACAAAAGGCAAGGTAGCCTCACATGGAAAATATGAAATACCAACATCATAACTTGATATATCAGTATCAATAGTAAAAGGTTTTCTAACAAGTTTAATCCCATTTAAAGAAGTAGTAACAAGTCTAGGATCCATTGAAGTAATTGATAATGAAGGATTAATTCTAGATAAGTGATATGAAATAATTGGATATCTTCCAGATGCAACCTCTAATATGTTTTTAGAAGAATCAAAATCATTAGTAAAAATGTTAATAAATTCTAAGTACCTATCCCTATTTCTAGGTAAACATCCTATTTTAGAAGATACCTGACTAACAATATCCACATAGCTCTCATCTAAATCAGTAAAAATATACTTTCTAATATATTCTCTTTCCTCTAAAGAATAATTATCAAAATACTTATCTTGAAAATCTAAAAACTCTTGATAAATTTCATCATCTACTAACATAATTACACCTCTATAAGTACTATATTTTAACATCAAATTATATTTAATACAATTAAAACATAATATATAACATGAATAATCCAATTGTAGAAATTAAAGCTCAAGAAGATTTGAGAATACTCTTTATAATAGTTAATATATTACTATATCTTGCTGACTTAAAATTAGAAGAAGCAACACAAAAAGGACAAAAAGCGCCAAGTTTTTCAAAATATATCTACATTTTTTCAACCATAACTAGTACTTTTATAACACTTTATTATATATATATTTCCTATGAAAAATATAAAAATGATACAAAAGGAGAGGATTTAGAAACCGACAAAATTAAAATTTTTGCCTATCTACTATCCCTTGTGTCATTGTTAATATTTTTATATACACAACTAACTCAAAAAGTAACTGAAACAGATGAAACACTATTATAATAATTTTTGAAAACAACGCTAGTTTTTTATGTATTAATATAATTAACGTTTATACTACCCTTGCTGCATTGGATATGTCAAAGCAATCTCTCCAAAGTAATAAGGTGCTATTTGGTAACGTTCAAAGTAAATAATAAGTCCATTATTAGAAAATACAATATTTTTAAAATTATCTATAGTAGGTGCTGTACCATCCTTAAGCATTGATAAAATATTAGAGTTTTTAAAAGCATTATCATTTGAGAGAACATTGTAGCTAAAACTAGAAAGCTTTTCTAAAATCATAGGATCTGAATTAATCAAATCTTTAATAGTAATTATTTTATTAATCTTTTTATCATAATTAATAGTCCATATTAAATGATCAGGATGAGCTCCACCATTATAAGTCTCTAAAAAGAAAACATATGATATTATATTTTTGTATCCATATTCTTTATAATCGATAATAAGATAATAATTAGTTTTAACTTTATCAAGAGTAAGATTTTTAAAGTTGTTAGTTTGAAAATCAATATATTCACGTATCTTTTTATTTAATAAGAGATAATCAGTAGAAGGATAATTAATTCTAATAGAATTAGAATTTGTATTAATTTGTTTTTGTCTCATAAAAATATCACCATTAAAGTATATTCACAAAAGCAAAAAAACAAACTATAAAAGTCTGTTTATTTCATCTTATATTATAAAAAATAACTAGTTATTTTAATATCAAATGGCAGGGGATGAGAGAATCGAACTCCCAACAGTGGTTTTGGAGACCATTATTATACCATTTAACTAATCCCCTAAATATTTGCTTGATGAATTTAATTATAACACAATAAATTCAATTCTACAATAACATAAAAGTGAATTTTACATATTTTATTATAGGTGAAGAATATGGCATTAATTTCATACACTTCAAAAGAAGTAGATCAAATGGCAAGGCTAATGAGAGCGGAAGCCATTGGAGAAGGAGAACTTGGAATGTTAATGGTAGGAAATGTAATAGTAAATAGAGCTATTGCAGACTGTCTTACATTCAAAAACACAATGACTATTGAATCAGTAATATTTCAATCTCCAGGTGGTTTTGCAGGAGTAAACAGTAACTTATTTTATTCAAGCGCAACTACTACTGAAAAAGAATTAGCACTCAGAAATTTAAATGGTGAAACATATTATCCAGCAACACATGCATTATGGTTTTATGCACCGTCTGGGAAAGCTAAATGTGTAGATTTATGGTATAACCAACAATTAGCAGGAAGATATAAAAGTCATTGCTTCTATAGGCCTTATCCAAACACATGTAAACAATTATATTAAAAAAACAGCCTATGCTGGTAAAAGCAACGACTGTCCTATACTTAATAAGTCTGAAGTCAGATTATTAAGTTTTTTTATTTCACTAACTGTTGTATTGTATTCTCTTGCTAAATTATAAAGGTTATCCCCTCTTTGTACGTAATAAGTTATATAATTAGTTGTCTCATTATTTCCATTATTAGATGGTAACAATAGTACTTGACCTATAGAAAGCATATTTGAACTCAAATTATTTATACGCTTCAATTCATCGGCAGTAGTATTATATCTTTTAGCAATACTATATAAGCTATCACCAGCCTTAACTGTGTATGTATTATCACCACTTGGCACATCTGTATTAGAAGGCTCGCCACTTACTAATAACTTATCACCTATTTGTAAAACTGTAGTTGTTAAATTATTAAGTCTTATAAGCTCATCTACTGTAGTATTAAACTTTCTTGCTATTGAATAAAGACTATCATTTCTTTGTACAGTATAATATTGATTTCCAGTAGGTTTTTCATCAATTTTTTCACCAACTGGTATTAATAACTTTTGCCCTATAGAAAGTGTTGTAGAAGGCAAATTGTTATATTTAACTATATCATCTACAGTAGCATCAAATTCATTTGCAATAGAATAAAGACTATCTCCTCTTTCAACTATATATGTAACATATTCATCAGATTCAGGTGGTGTATTAGATGGAATAATTAGCTGTTGCCCTACATTCAAGAAATTAGAAGTTAAATTATTAGCACTTTTTAACTCTGCAACAGTTATACCATATTTGTTGGCAATGCTATAAAGAGTATCACCTCTTTGAACAGTATAGGTATCCCCACTAACACCAGGTGGTGTGTATTTAGTACCAGTATAATTAGCAACTGCTCTAACAACTGCTTCTCCATAATCTAGTAAGTTATTTTTTAGCTTATTTAGATCTCTATCATTATCTATAAAGCCATATTCAATTAAAACAGGTTGAGTCTTACCAGTTAGTCTCTGAATAAAGTAATAATCTTTAGATGGATCACCAGGTAGCCTTCTTTGATAGTATTTTCTCATTTCTTGACCCTCAGAACCAATCTCTTCTAAAATATTTTTAGCAAGAGCATCAGAATTCCTAAGGGCATATACTACTTCAGCACCTTCGCCACCTGGTGATGGTCAAAGTGTAACTTTTATAAAAATGGAAGATGATGAATTTCTAATTCATAATCATCATTTATCATGTCTTTTATAATTTTATTAGCAATAGTAATATACTTTTTTATTTTATATGTTTTTAAATCATTTTCAAACTCTTCCAAACTATTATATCCACATTTAGGAGGTAAATAATACAAATACATTTTATCACAGTGCTTTATATCTTTTTTATTATATATAATGTCATATAGATACAATATGTAATCCATGGCATGAAGATAACCAGCTACATATGCTCCATCAAAAACGTTTCCATCTTTTAAATATTCTTTGAACATATCAGAATAAGTGCTAATAGAATTAAATACAAAGTTTGGATTTAAGTATTCACCAGATGTTTTTCTAGCCAAAATTCTCTCTAACGAGTGGATTAATCCATCTTGATATAATATTGAATATATTATTAAAGGTTCTTTTTTTTCTTTTATCAAATCATTAGTGTCTCTGTGTGCTTTAAGGCATAAATAATAAAGCTCTGTCGCAATGGAATAAAGAATGTCTGAATCCAATAAATAATTATCGTCAATTAACTGCTTCCTAATTTTTTCTATAAAATTAGAACCTAATGTATTTATTACAGTTACATTTTTAGTTGATAATTTTTCTTTCATTAATTCATCTGGTGAAACGATATAAAAATGAGGTCTCAAATCACCGAGCTTTTCATCAATAAATCCCCATATTTTTTTAAAATCATCATCTTCTAAAGAATAGCCAATAAACACAACTGTTTTTCTACTAAGCAGTTCTTTAAGTTTTGAACCAATCAAATTTTTGTTCAATTCGTTATAACATCTTTCGTAATCATCTTCAGTCATAATTAAAGTTCCAACATTATCTATGCTACCATGAATTTTATATACTTTTCTCTTTTTATCATCTATAAGAGCAACATCCTTATCATATACAATTGGTATACAATTACATTTTTCTTCAAATTGTCTATCCCAGTTTGTAGTTATTATATCTTTAATGCTATAAATATCAGACAATGGAGAAAAAAACATTTTCATTGCGTTATCCACCTCAGGAAATGATTTATAGTAATCAAATCTTTTGTTAATTTTATTAATTAAATTTCTTCTTCCATTTGGTCTGTTACAATATTTTGTCATTAATTGTGGAAAAGTATTTTCATAGTTTTCTCCTAATTCATCATTAACCTCTGTATATAATGTAGATTTATATACATTTTTACCTTCTGTGCTTATACCAGCGCCGGCAAATATAACAATACTCTCATTTTTTATTGCCTCAATAATTTCGCTAGGCACTTCAAAATCATTATTACCACAAAACGCACATTTACATTCTTTTTTGTATCTCTTTTCTTCCATACTAACCTCACATTACAATAATTCTAAATATTTCTTTAACATTTCAATTTCTAACTTAGTAATCAATTTAATAAAATCAGTGTAGTTACCAGTTGTATGTGCTTTATCCAGTGCTTCATAATATTTTAATCTTGA
>HF996849.1 GCA_000432595.1 Clostridium sp. CAG:710
TAATTATCATCATATTTTATATTTAATATTTCTTCAATACAACTCATCATACATAGAAAAACTTTTCTTAGTTCCTGTTTATTTTCATTAAAGAATGGTACTATTGCATAACTCATAATCCCTGCTAATTGAACTTTTCTATCTAAATAACTTGTCTTATACTGTTCTAATCTTTCTGACTTAAGTTCTTTTATTTTGTTTTTATATAATGCAGGTACATAATCTATATAATAAATATTCCCCTTGGATATAATAAAATTTTTCAAATTCCAATCTAAATATAAATTATCATTTCGCAATGTTTTACTATATAGAACAATTAACTCTCTAAACATTTTAAGTTTTTCAACATTGCTAATTTCTAAACTCTCAAAATATTCTTGTAATGTATATCCATCAATATATTATTGCAAAATTAAAGATTTGTTTTTCGACTTTAAATGTAAATAAACTTTAGATGTTTTTACACCAACTGAATTAATATCTTTTTCATACTTCTTTATATTATCAGAACCCATCATTGCAATTTCCTCAGATACACTTGAATGTTCTTTAGATAATTTAACTATAAAGTTTCCTACCTTAAATATTCTATTAAAAGTCCCCTGTTTCATTGAATTATTAAATTACTCCATCTTTATTTAATTTAGCTAAATATTTCATTACTATTTTATAATTTAACTTATAAAATTCACTATCAAGCTGATTTTTTGTAGCACACCACCATAAAGAAGTATATGAATCAAACAAACTATAAAAATTTAATCTTTCCTCAAAATTACTATCAACTGCTTTTATAGTATTATACCCTTCCATAAATTTTAAAAATTTATCATTATTAAAAAGTCTATTTACTTTTACAAAATCGAAAACATATTCACCATTTTTCATACTTTCTAAATCTATTAGTCCTATTTCATCATTTTTACCAAACATTACATTACCAATTCTAAAATCCATATGTAGAATAGAGTTTTTATAATTATTAGATAATTTTTCATTTATGTAATTACTTAAAAAATCACTAATTTTTTTATTATTTTCTTTTCCAAATATTTTTTCTAATGTTTCTACTGTTTTTTCAAGACATCCATTTAGATATATAATCCAAGAATTAGAGCTTTCATCTAATAATTCACAAGAATGTAATTTTGCTAACAAAATTCCGATATTTCTTACTTGTTCATCTGAAAGTTCATTTGCCTCTTCATCAAATTTATTACTACCTTCAAAAAAGCTTTGAATAATATAATATTTTTCATCACAATCACCAGTACCAACTACATCTGCTACAGGAATATAAGGCTTTAAATATTTCATATATTTGCTTTCATTAAGCATTTTCTTTTCATTATTACAAAATTTTAGTACATACCTTTTATCATCAACTGATGTTATTATATAAACATTTGAATTAAATGAATTAGTTGCACTTTTTATTTCTTTTATATTTATTTCAAATTTATCAAATATATTTTCTATTTTTTCATTATTCATAATACACAATACCTTTCTGTTTTCTTGTACTTAATATCAGTTTTTGATATTTTACTTATAATTAATCTCTTTAAATACACGAAGAACCCAAAGGGTCTAAAAACAAACCATATTAGAGATAAAAGAAATGCTATAAATGACATTATTTTAATATCTTTATTAAAACCTTCATACTTTAAATTTATATATGATGCAATAGACCATAAATAAGGAATACTAAATAATAGCCAAAACAATATTGAAAAATTAAATGTAATAATTGAATACAAATAATAAAATACTATAATATATGGAATAATGGTAAATACTACTATGTTTCCTGTGCCAGCAATAAACATTTTATTCTCCCCCATAAGTTTTTCCCTTTTGATTTCCTTATTTTTGAAATATAAGTAGATATCCCTTTAAAAATTAGTACTGCACTATTAACATAATCATATACTTTGTTTGGTATTAAAGTATAATTATAAGTAGGTAAATATGCAAAATTACCATTTTTAATTGACATTCTATATCCTAAAGTAAGATCATCAACAAATATTGGAAATTTTTCATTATCAATAAGAGATTGAAGTTTTATATGCATACAAGCTCCCATAAAATATTGTGGAACTTTCATATTTGTAAGTGAAGATACTAATAATTTCATTTTTTTCATAAATATTAATTAACTTATTAAAAATGGAACTAAATATAATTTTTTTACTATATTCATTTAAAGGATGATCTATATATTCTATTTTGATCATTTAGACTTTTAGGTCCATCTATTGAAATACCAACCTCAACAATTACATCCCAGTTAACAATAGGTTCTCCGCTATGTTATTATCTAATTCAACTTTATGAAAAAATCTTGATAATATCATACTATTCTCCCAACTCTATCATCATTATACTCTTAATATTATTAAATCCGTTTTTATTATATAAAGCTATTGCACTTTTATTACCATTACACACTTTTAATTCTAGATACTTTACATTTTTAGATTTTAACCATATTTCAAAATCATTAATTAGCATTGTGCCTATACCAGAATTTCTATACTTTTCGTCCACAAACATTGCTTCTAATTGTGCTCTAGACTTAATATATGCATCGCCAATATCTTCTATATAGCCATACAAATAACCTATAATTCTATCTTCATACTCAGCAACTAATATACAATTGTTATCATTAGGTATTAGATTTTCATATAAACTAGTTACTACGCATTTTTCATTAATATTAGTATCATATTTTTTTTCATCTTGTATCAGCCTAGTGAGAAATGCATTTACTATTGAAGCATCATTCTTTGTTGCCTGTCTTATTTTTATTTTCATAAATTAAACCCCCTCAACAAGCCATTAACTTAGTTATAGTATATCAATTTTTTTGATTGCATGTCAATTATACTGCTTGAATTAAAAGGCTTTTTATTTAATATAATTAATAATAAAATTTACCCATATATATTACCTCATTATTAGAATGCCTTACTCCCTCATATATTAAATTGTATATAGAACAAGCCTCTAGTTTGGTTATATGATTTATATTGTTTGTATGTTTTTCAACAAATGCAAATATGTTCCTGTATAACTACCAAGATTACAAGAGTTTTCAAACACTTGAAGAAATGTCTGATAGCCATGACCTCCTGCTTTCCAACAACCTATTCTTGCTCCACTTACTTTAACCGAACCTGAATCAAAAAAAGTATCGGTTTCTAAATCAATTATTTTTTCTTCTACAGATGCCGCTGTTGTAATTATCTTGAAAGTAACCCCCGAAAGCGATACCTAAATAAAGTAAAAAAGACTAGATTACCATATAACCTAGTAAATATCGCAACTTAAGTATATATTAATTTTAAAACTATTTCTTTGTAAATCAGATCTTCCTAGATCTAATGTTTCAACTTCTTTACTAAATATTGGCGAGTATTTATCATCATCTATGTGTCTAGCACCTTTTTCGGTAGGAATTGATTTTTTTAATAAATTTATATATATTTTTAACCTTAATTTATGTCTATTGCTATCTTCTTTATAAACTATAATTTCTTCTAAAAAATTATCTACAAATTCACTAACATTATTTTTATAATCAACTTGCTTTTTAATAGCATCTTCAATAATATTGATATTACCAAAACTATTAGACATAAGTTTTCTTTCTTGCTCTATTTTTTCAATTCTTATATTTAGAGATGATATATCTTCGTTATACCTATCATTTCTTTTTTTAAATTCAAGGTTATTAATACTACCATCAATATTTAGTTCTAAAACCTTTTCTTTTTTTACTTCAATAGTTTTAATTTCATTTTTTAATTTTGAAATTTCAAATTGATAATTATTATCTATCTTTAAATTAGAATAATAATCTAACATTTCTTTTATAATTTCATTTTTATTATTAAATACTTGTTCCATAATAATTACAAAAATATTATTCAAGTCCATTTCTGCAATTATTGGACTTTCACAAGCATCTAGTCTATATTTTACATAATTACTACAAGCCCATCTAGGCTTCTTTTGTTTTCTTTTGCTTGACATTCTCTGGTAAGAAACATTGTGTTCACTACAAAATATTTTTGTAGTATAACAATATTTTCTTTCGGCTCTTTTGGCATTGCCATTACTTGCTTTCATTAGTGTACTCTTACTATCTAATATTTCATTTGCACGATTCCATAATTCTTCACTAACTATGGCTGGTACCCTTTCATCTTTATATATTACTTGGCCTTCTACTGGTATATAAACTCTTTGTTTAGTTCTATAATCAATAGTTTCAGTAGTATGTCCACGATAAAAACCTTTATATTTAGGATTCTGTATTATTCTTTTTAAAGTATCTTTATCATAAATATTTCCTTTATAATTATTTATGCCTTGCCTGTGTAATTCCATTGCTAATTTATAAAAACCATATTTACCAGTAGCATACAATTCAAAAATTTTTCTTATTTTTTTGCTTCTTCTTCTACAATTACTAATTTAGCATCATCTTTTTTATATCCAGTAATTGAATTAGAACCTAAAACTCTACCTTTTTTAATTGCTTCTTTATGTCCCCATTTAACACGAGAAGAAAGTCTTTTAACCTCTTCTTGAGCAACACTTCCCATCATATTAAGTATAAATTCAGAGTTAGGATCATAAGTATTTATTCCATTTGATTGAAAATATACACCAACAGCATTAGCAAGTAATTCTTGTGTATATTTGATACTATCAGATAAATTTCTAGAAAATCTAGAAACTTTTTTTGTAACTATTAAATCAAAATAGCCAGATTTAGCATCATCAATCATTTGTAAAAACTTTTTTCTTCGTTTAACAGTGCTACCACTAATGCCTTCATCTATGTAGCCATTAACATAAGTCCAATTTTTATTTAACTTTATAAATTTTTCAAAAAAAGATATTTGATTGTCTAAAGTGTTTAATTGTTCATCGCTTTCAGTAGAAACACGGGCATAAAAAGTAACTTTTAAAGGTGAATCAGCAATATTTTTGCCTTTTAAGATTTCTTCTCTTACTTTATAAAATCTCATGATCAACCTCCCTATTAACATTTAACTTCTTTATCACAATGGCTTATTTTTTCATAAATTATTTTACAGACATCATTATATTGCTGTTCTGTTATTATTCCTTGATTATATAATTTTTTATTTATTATTAATTCATATTCGAGTATTGTTATTCTCGGAGTTTCAAACATATAAAAACACCTCCACTAATGGAAGTGTATGATTTCAAGATAAATCTAATTACTGATTGTATTTTATTTGACATTTTTTCATTAATCATTATTAAATATAAATTATTTTTACTATTGTATAACCTCAATTATTTCAGCTGGAGAGATATTTTCAATTCCAGTTATTGATTGAATTGCCATTTTATGGAAAACAAAAATAATACATTCATAATTACTATATTTCTTTATTATATCTTGAACTCTTCTTTTCAAATGTTCTTTTGATTCCCAGTTTACTACTCTATCAACTGGTGGAATACCATTATTCTTAATATAATCCTTATAATATTCTTTCATTTCTTTTGCTTTATATTGATATGTTTTATCAGGTTCCCACTCTCTCAAATCAGGTTCTATTTTTATATCTAATCCTGTTTCTTTTGATATAATTGCAGCTGTTTGCAGCGCTCTAGTATATGGTGAAGACACAATAAGTGTTGCTTCTTTCAAACGTGAATCTTTAGATGTCTTTATTACATCTTCAATATATTCTTCACTTAATTTAGCCAAATCATGTCCATGCCCAATAAAATTATGAGCATCACCATAACTATAATCTGCTTTACCATGCCTTATCATAAAAATTTTCATATATTCATCTCCTTGGTTTTAACAGCTTACATGTATATTCACTAGCATAATCTTTATCTTTCACGATTGTGTCAATAAGTTCTTTTTTGATTCTATTGTCATTGTATCATAAAATTACATTATAAATAAAGATGTACTTTATTTATTATCAATATGTAAATGTATCGCTTTCGGGTGGTACAATATTAAATGTACTACCAGGTTCATATGATGCCAATATTGGTAAATTTCTACTCCATAAATCATCTGCTTTATTTTTTAATTTTCTTATATTTTCTATACATAAAAGCAACTTCTATATACAAACTGTATGAAAATATGTTTTTTAAGCAAAACATACTGAAATTACAATAGATTGTATAGCTATTTATATTTCTTTTATAAAGATATATTCATTATATTATGTAATAATTGTTATCTTTTTTATATAAACAAAAAAACCAATACAATTTATGTATTGGCTATATATACTATATAATTTTTATTTATTTGGCTTAAATCTCAAAACTTTTACTTTATTTTCTTTATCATAACCATCAAAAAATGCTTCTTCGCATCCTTTATTTAGGCTTTCTTTAATTTCAGATTGTGTATTTACATTTAATCCAGTAGATTTATTTTTTACCATTTCACTTAATTTTTGTATTTGAATTTCTCTTGTTTCTTGCAAATATTTTATTTCCGAATCTATTCCATTAAGAACATCACCAATCTCTTTATATTTAGAATTACACATCTTACCTGCAAAAGCTGATGCAGCAGTAACAATTGCCATCTCTACATATAGCATTGGATAAGTAAGCATAGCTGGTCCTGCGACAGCTGTTGAGATTCCTAACATAGTAAGAGAAGCTATTGCTGTTGCTAGTGGCATATACCAACTCTTTTTTGCTATTGTTCTATAAAAGCCATGCTTTTTACTTGTTTTTTTCCTATCATTTATATTTTCTCTTATTTCATTGTTTATTTCTGCTATATAAGCATTTTGAGCTTCTATATCGTTAAAATATACAATTTCCATGATAATCCCCCTTTAACGAAGCATATTATAGCACAAATGTTTGAAATTGTCAATTAAAACCATTTACACTGCTGGAATCATCAATTTTTTAATCCTTTTTTTCTATAAAACATGGCCTATTATTTAATTTTTCTTCCTCCCCATTCGACAACTGTAAATCCACTTCTTGTGTTCTTTTCTAGCACTTGCTCTTTAACATTTATTTTTTCTTTAAGAGGTTTATAATCCATAATTATTCTTATTAATGTATCTGGTTTCTTACTGAATTCTAAAGGCATGTAATTATTTACTTCATTTGTATTTCTAAATCTTATATAATTATATTTATTATTTTCAAGTTTATCTATCCAATAAACAATAAATTCATTAATTTCCATCTTGTTAAGGCCAAGATATTCTAATTTATCTTCTAAAAATTTAATGGTATTCTTACCCTCAACTACAAAACCTTCATTAGTGTTTATTTTTGTGTTATCAATTGCCTCCCAATATAATGCGTAATAACTTCTATTTGTATTATAATCATATATTTCACCATTTGTTTTTACGTGAATATTCCAAGCATCATTATACTTTGGATAAGTATGTGTAAGTAAATTATTGTTTTTAAGTTTAACGGTTAAATCCATTTCTTCAGTTGGATAAATATACATAATTGGTTTATAAGATATATTCTGATTGCAATTTTCTATACTTTTAACTCTGTAGTAAGCTTTTACTTCATTAATAGTCTTACCTTTTGTTGGTATTTTAAATATTTCATCTTCTTCACCACATAAACCACACTTATATTTAAAATCAAAATATAAATTCAAATTATTATCACTATCAATCTTATTTTTTACAAGTTTAATTTCTTCACTACAATTACTTGCACCTGGCATTGTAAATAATATATAATCTTCATTTTTATCTACTGTATATACAATATTATCTGATTCAAAAGTTTTATATTTACTCATTGTTATATTTGATATTAAGAAATATAACGATGCAATTATTACTAGTACTAGTAATAATATAACTACTTTTTTCTTATTATTCTTTAATTTCTCATTAGCACTTTTATTATCGCTCATATACACTCACCTATATCCTTCTATATAAATGGTAACATATTTTTAAATAAAAAGATACTAAGATCTGCATACTTAACAATATTTACCATAAGTATCTTTATATTTTTCAAGGGATTTATTAACATCTATTACGTATTTATCTATATAAATATTTTTTTCTTCATTATAAACGCTTTTAGATAATACACCCCCTAATGCCTTCATAGTAGAAGAAGATCCAATATTAC
Organism: Clostridium sp. CAG:710; assembly: GCA_000432595.1. Classification (GTDB taxonomy): domain Bacteria; phylum Bacillota_I; class Bacilli_A; order RF39; family UBA660; genus CAG-710. The sequence goes on from HF996849.1 coordinate 8,182, forward strand.
TTCTGTTGCACCAAAGTTCCGCTTCAGTTATTCCATGCTTCCTACATTCTTTTAAACCTAGATATAAATTTATTTTATTGTAGCCTTTTTTTCTTTCTGTTGGTCTTATTCCATAACCTATATGTCCCCCACTATTTTTTAATTTATTATTTAATGTAAGTCTTATGTTCAACATTCCAACTATTTTATTATCACTTTCTCTTACTAAGAAGTATGTTAGAGCTGGTACATGTTCTTCATCAGGTTTTACATTTGATTGCCACTTTAAGTGTTTTAGCCAACCTTCATAATCATCTAAATAATCATCTAACTTACCACTGCCATTTATTCTAGAGCCATATTCATAAAACTCATTTATATAACTTATCGCATCTTCTTTTCTTGAAAGTGATGGTATTTCATGCTTTAATTTTTCCATATATTCTCCTTATTTAAATTTTTCTACTTTGCTTTTACTACACCATTCTTCAAATGCTTTTTCGGCATCATTAATTGTTACTTTTCTAAGTAATAATCTTTCTGTTTCTAATTCTTTTGTACCTATAAATTTCATAAATCCTCCTTATAATATAGTGATTTATTGTGCTAAATAAAAAGCACAAAATCACTATTTGTAGTGACTCCGTGCTTAATGTACGTGTAGGTAAATACCCTTTGAGGCTTGAATTTAACTTCTACTCAAACTCACTTGTTAAGATAATTGTAACAAATATTTTTTGTTTGTCAAATTATTTTTTATTTTCTTCAAGATTATTTAGATAATTAGCTAATTCAGTATATGCATCCAAGCTCCAAAATTTCCATCTTTCTTTATCTGGAAAGTTTCCAAGAGTTTTATCCTCTCCATCAGGTATAAATATGAAATCCCAACTCCAACCATATGTACCACTTTTTTCTTTTGCTATTTTGCCTTTTGTTATTCCTACAAATACGACAGGTTCCTGCCCATATTCACAATATGCGATTGCTTCTTTGAAATAAGCGTTTCTGTTTTCTATACCTTCCATTAATTTTAATAATCCATCTTCTCCTAATGTATCATCAACATAATGAGTATAAACACCTGGAAAACCATTTAATGCTTCTACAAAAAGTCCTGAATCATTTTTTATAGTTGAGCATTTTAATTTTTCACTTGCCCATTTCGCAGAATACTTTGCTACTTCTATTACATCATCTGCCTGAATTTCTAATGTGTCCATTTTAACATTATCGATTGTAAAACCAAGGGGTTCAAGTATTTGTTTTGCACTATCAATTTTAGCCCAATTACCTGTGACATAAGTTATCTTTTTCATATAACCTCCTTAACTACTTTGTTTAATTATAATCAAATGATACTCTTATGTCAATTTTTCTTAACTTTTACTTTTTCTCCTCTTTCATATGAAAATTTATATTTGCTTTTATTTCTTATCTTATAAATTATATCCCTTTTATATAGTTCTTTACTAATCTCATCTAGTGTTACATCAATAATTTTAGATACATTTGATTGACTTATATTAAGACATCTTCCTATTTCCTCTTGTGTATATATTTCATCATCATAAAAGCCGTATCTAAGCATAATTATTTTACTCTTTCTAGGAGGTAATTTTTCTACTATTTCTCTTACAATATTTTTTACTTCATCGTTTTCATATTCTTCTTCTGTAGTTTTATCTGTTGATGTAATAACATCTTTTAGAGTTAATTCATTACCTTCATCGGATTCAGTTAAAACATATTCAAGTGAAAAATTAGAAGAGTTCTTTTTATTTTCTCTTAAAAAGTATAATATTTCATTATCTATACATTTTTGAGCATATGTAAAAAAGCAAGCATTTTGAGTTATATCATATGTGTTAATTGCTTTCATTAATCCTACATTTCCAACTGATACAAGTTCTTTAGGATCATATTCTATGTATCTAAATTTTTTTATTACTTCATATAAAACAATTCTTATATTATGTGTAGCTAGTTTTTCTTTTGCCTGGATATCCCCACTTTTCATCTTTATAAATAATTCTTGTGTTTCACTACTGTTTAACTTCTTAGGTAAATTATCAATATCTATAAAAATTTTATCTTGTTCCATAGTCCTTTTCCTTATTAATAGTTTTATACTGCTTAAGAATATTATACTAATTAACTGGCACTTTTTCTACTGTTATTGTCAAATAAAAAACTACATTTTTCGACATTTGGTAAATTGGTAATACCTTATTAAATCCAATAATCGTAATGCAGCTTTTTTATTATTTTCTAATGAATTTTTTTATAACGTTGTTATTAATACCATAGTTATTTAATTCTTCCTTATCATTGTATGCAGCAATTATTCTAACAAATGGTTCTTTAGTTGCTAATGCCCTTCTTTTCATGTCATCAGTCATTGGACCCCAAACAAAATTATCAGAACTGCTAAGTAAATCCCATAACATCAGTGATGAATTAACTATTTTTTCTTTTTCTTCCTGATTGCGTGTAAGAATATCCAAATCCAAATCTTTTTCTGGAGTCATAAAAAGTAGCGTGTCAATTCTATCTTGGTACATTTTAAGTGCATCTTTAACATATACCTTTTTTACATCTCCCACTCCTCTTATAGAGTTGGCGTGTTTTATTTGATATACTGTTGGAAATTCACATGCTGCAATACTAAATATTTTTGTGTTAAAGTTAAATGGAAGATAAAGTGATGAAGTAAATTTATCAATGTTTACTTTTAAATTTTCTATATCTTTTGGATAATAACCTTCTAGTACATCCGCTCTTCTAATTGCTGATAAAACCATACGATTTATTGGTCTATTTTTTAATTCTTCATACACTTTGGCATATACTTTTAATTCTTCAACTGTCTTAATATTATATTTTTCTATTATATCATCAAATGATCCATCACTTACTATTTTGATATCCATAAATATTTCCCCCTTTTTTTAAAGCATGCATATTATACCATAAAAGTCTTGAAAAAGCAACCAATACTTAAAAAGCACAAATCTAATATAGACTTGTGCTTCTTTTACATGTATATGATTCTCCTAATTGCAAATTATCATCATTAATAATTATTGTGTTTAGTGAATAGTTAAATCCTGTTGTTTTGGTACCATCTTTTACTACTTCATCTGATATAAGTAGTAATAAATATGTATCATTAGTTGCTTTATAAATTTTATATGTTCCCTTTATATAATTACTAGTTGGATTATAATATCCTGAATAGTTAAAACTACTATCTGTATTAAATTGTGTTAATAATCTATCATTATCTACTCCTTGGCAATCCCAAGTTCCTACTAACTTTGTATTATTGGATCCAATTGCTATTAACCCCATATATGAACAAACAAATGAAATAATTAGAATTACTATTGGAGATAATATACTTATTCCACCTTTTCTACTGCATTTTCTTATTAGTTCATCTCTAGTAGCATTTGGATTTTTATTTTTAATTTTATCAACTTGTTTTTCAATGTGTGTTCCATATATTTTATAGAATAAACTTGCATATAAAATATTTACAAACGCTAATAAGTAATTTAATTTTAATACATATATAATAAGTATATTTATTACTATAATTATTAGAGATGCAATATATAATTTTCTATATGCATAATATACTGCGCCAAAAAGATATGCCCATATATTAAAACCTTTTTTAGATATTGCTTTGTAATACATTTTGTTTTCTTTACTTCCAATATATGCTCGTATTAATTCTCCATCACTTGCATTATTGTTAATATTTCTATTTATATCATTATACATAAACATTTGTGGTGCTGAGGTATTAATGTCAGTAGGTTCTACTTTTGTACCACATCTAGTACAAAATTTTTCACTATCGCCCATTTTGTTCCCACATTTTCTACAATACATAAAATTCACTATCCTTTACTATATTAATGATAACATAATTAAGGTATATGAGAAAACTTTATATAATGAAAATAATCGCTATTTACATTTTTTTACTTGTTCTAATTCTTCTAAAGGCTCAATATGAATATTAACATATTTAATATTCATATCGCTATTTAACAAATCATGTTCTATATCATCCATTAAGTTATGTCCATCTTTTACTGTTGTCTTACCATCAACAAGTATTTTTAAATTTACTTCGTAGTAACTGCCTAGTTTAAACATTGTACAGTCACTTAATATAAATTTTTCACTTCTATCATTTATTATACTTCTTACTTTATTTAGGGTATCACTTGATAATTCTGCTTCTCCTATTAGTAATGATAAGTTCTGTATAAGTAGTTTTATACCCATAATGATAATTAATATACTAATTAAAATAGTACCTATCATATCTACATATTTTAAGAATCTAAATTTAGATGAGAATTGTGATAATATTATTACTATAAGTACTAGAAGTGATGAATAAACATCTGTATATGATTCTTTACCTGATGATATTAAAATCATGTCATTTGTTTCTTCTCCCTTTTTAATAAGAAGTGATGATACTAAATACTTTGTTATTATAGTAACTAATACTACTATACTAAGATAAATACTAGGTGTTGTATTTGATATATCAAATGCATTTTTAAGCATTGATTTACCAAGTAAAACTATAAATACACTTATTATTAGACTAGTTACATATTCTATTTTACCATGTCCTCTTCTATGCTCATTATCTGCAGGCTTCTTTGAAATATGAGAACCTAATATTGCAATTATATCTGTAGTAAGATCAGAAAAGGAATGTATTCCATCTGCAATTAAACTTTTGGTATTACTTAAAAATCCAAATGTTATTTTAAATATAGATAAAAAACTATTAGCAATTAGACTAATCAACATATATTTTGTAGTTTTGTTCATTTAATCACAACCTTTATTTGGCATCGTACCAGTTTTTACCTTCATTTATTTCAACCTTAAGTGGTACACTTAATTTATATGTGTTTTCCATTATATCTGTAACTATTTTTTCTACAGTTTCTCTTTCTTCTTCTAAAACATTAAATACAAGTTCATCATGTACTTGAATTAACATTTTACTTTTTAATCCTAAGGAGTTAAATTTATCAAAGATTTCAATCATTGCTTTTTTTAATATATCCGCACTACTACCTTGTACAGGTGTATTAAGTGCCATTCTCTCTCCCATACTTCTAATCATATAATTTTTATTATTTAATTCTTCTATTACTCTTTTTCTATTCATTATAGTCTTAACGTATCCAAGTCGATGTGCTTCTTTTATAACGTTATCCATATAATCTTTAATTCCGGGATATGTATTTAAATAGTCATCAATAAATTTTTTGGCACTCTTTACATCTATATTTAAATCTTCTGATAATCCGAAACTACTAATACCATATAATATTCCAAAATTAACCGCTTTTGCGTTATATCTCATTTGTGGAGTAACATGGTCTATGTCAACTCCAAATATATCACTCGCTGTTTTTTTATGAATATCTTTTCCACTAACGAATGCATCAATTAGATTAGTCGCATTAGCCATATGTGCAAATAATCTTAATTCAATTTGTGAATAATCACTTGATAGGAATATTGAATTTTCATCTGGAATAAATGCTTTTCTAATTATTTTACCTTCTTCTATTCTTACTGGGATGTTTTGTAGGTTAGGATTTGATGAAGATAATCTACCAGTTCTTGTTAATGTTTGATTAAATATAGTGTGAATTCTTCCATCTTCTTTTATTTCTTGTAATAGTCCTACCGCATAATTTCTATATAGTTTGAATACTAATCTATATTCTTCTATTTTATTTATAATTGGATGAAATGAAGCCACTTTATCTAGAATATCTTTACTAGTAGAGAAATTATTATCTTTAACTTTTTTAGGATATGGTATACCAAGTTTTACAAATAAAATTTCTCCTAACTGCTTTGGGGATGCAATATTAAATTCTTCTCCTGCAAGCTCATATATTTCATTTGTTAAGTTATTCATTCTTTCTTCTAGAGTTTTACTCATTTGATGTAGATATTCTCTATCTACTTTTACACCAGTTATTTCCATGTCAGCAAGTACATATGCAAGTGGTAATTCTATTTCATTAAATAAGTATAACTCTTCTTCACTTGTTAATTTGTTAATGTATTCTTCTTTAGTATCATAAATATATTTAGCTTTCTTTATTCCGTTTTTAATTATTACATCATCATTAGGCATAGAAAGTTTAGATCCACTTCCAAATTCATTTTCATAGAATTCTACATTACAGCCGTTATTATTCATTATATAAGCAATATCATCTTTTACATTTAGATTAAGTAGATACCCCGCAATCATTAAATCATAATTACACTTATCTAGTTTTATATTGTCCTTATTAAATGCATAAAGTATCTTTTTTATGTCATATGTAATGCAGTTGAATCCTGTATTTAACATATTTGGATTTTCTTTTAATACTTCATATGGAATATAGTAATTTTCTACTCCATTATATATAAATGCACCAATTATATCTGCATCATGATAATTATATCCATATAATTCTAGGTATATTGCATAATCTTTACTAATTTTAAAATCTTGAACATTAGTTATTGTTTTATAGTTAATTTCTTCATTCACATTAGGCTCTTTTTTTAAGTTTTCTTTTTTTATATCTAGTTTTTTTATTAATGAATAAAATTCCAGGTCTTCAAGTAATTCAATATAATTTAAGGCATCTATTCCTCTATATTTTATCTTTTCATAATCTGTATCTATTGGAACATCTTTATATATAGTTGCTAGGTCATAACTCATGTATGCCTTGTCTTTGTCAGTTTCTAGTTTTTCTTTTAGTTTACCTTTTATATTATCTATATTTTCATATACTCCATCAAGAGTTTTATATTCTTTTAATAAGTTAAGGGCTGTTTTTTCACCTACTCCTTTAACACCAGGTATGTTATCTGATGAATCTCCCATTAAGGCTTTTAAATCAACCATTCTAGCTGGCTCTATTCCATATGTGTTTAAGAATTCTTGATGTGTCATTCTTACATAACCAACTGGTTTTAATAGTTTAACATCAGTTTCATCAGTAATTAATTGAAGTAAGTCTTTATCACTACTAATTATAGTTGAAACGAATTCTGGATCTTCTTCTGTTTTTTTTGCGAATGTTCCTATTATATCATCTGCTTCATAGTTATCAATTTCATAATAAGTCATTCCAAGTGCCTCTACTATTTTCTTCGCGACTGGGAATTGTTGTTTTAGTTCATCAGGAGTTTCTCCTCTACCACCTTTATAGTCAAGATACTTTTCATGTCTAAATGTTTTTCCCTTATCAAATGCGACCATAATATATTCTGGCATTTCCTCATTTATTATTTTATTTAACATATTTATAAGTCCATATATTGCATTTGTAGGAAATCCTTTAGAATTTTTCATAGTGTTTCCATTATATGCAGTTGCATAATAACTTCTAAAAAGTATGTTGTTACCATCAATTAAGACTACTTTCTTCATATAACTACCTCTTTTCTAGTATTTGTCTTCTATAAAATTATATCACGTATGATACATATTAGTAAATTTTAATTTGATGTTTAGTGGAAGTATAAGTGCTTAAAAATTATCAAAACTTTTCTCTTACATACTATATGTGTTTTGTATTTTATGTTTTTTTGCTAGTTTTTTGTACTTCATTTATACAAAGAAAAAATAAGTATTTTTAATACTTATTTACTCTTACAAATTGTAATTATGTAATTATCAAGTTTAAATGTATCAAATATAACATTAGTATTATTAATATCTAATCCTATGGCATCTCTAAGCATTCCACCATTTAGTTTTATATATGATTCTTTTTTTGTCCATAAAGTAAGTAATTCTTCATTATTTGTTATAGATTCTCTTTCTTTTTCAGTGAAAAAGTATTTTAAGGTGGATTTTCTTTTTATATTTTCTGTATCAATGTATTCAATATCTAGCCCTACTTCACTATCAGATATTATTAATCCAACCATTTTATTTTTATGACTTATATTATAAAAGATATTACTATTATCTATATAAGGTTTTCCATTTATGGACTCTGAAATTTTGTAGGAAGTTATTTTCTCTTCTCTTAATGCAATCTCAAGTAACTCTTTACTTGTTTTAGAAAAGCTATAATAGAATGTTCCTAAACTATTTTTTATTTTCTGCCATTGCATTAAGATTTCCTTCCTTTAATTTTGTATATTCTTTATATTCTTTATGCCAATTTTTATATTTCTTATCGCTTCTTCTATCTGGTATTTCTAGATTTTCATGTATATATTCAGCAATGTAATCACTAACTTTTATTGCGCCATAAAGATTTAAATGATTTCCACCATCTTTTGAATCAGTCTCCCAGTCAAGTCCTATCTCATCAATATAATAGTTCATATCAAAGAATAAAACATCATTATCTTGTGCATATTTTTCTACTGCATCATGTCTTTTATGATTCCAAGAATCTGCGGAAGGTGTTTCTAAGAATACCAATTTGACATTGTTTTTCTTACACAATTCTACAATCATATCCAAGTATTTTCTATTCTTTCTTGGAATTTTTTCAACCTTTTTCTTTTTATTCATATAGTTAGTATTCTTAAGTGGTTTAATTTTAGTAGTAATTACAAAACCTTTTGTTGGCATATATGCACTCTTAAATGCATATTTAAAATCATCTTTAGTTAAATCATTATATCTTGAATGAAATCTTATTATTGGGAATATATAACTTATTTTTATTGGAATTGATGTGTGAATGTTTTTATCCATTAACATTTTTATTTTTGCCTTTGACATTCTCATGCTTGTTGTTGGTTTAGCATTATCCCCATTTCGTGGCCTTTCCACTGTAAAGAATGAATCAGCACCTAAAAAGATGTATTTAGGTTTTTGTCTTTCTAGAATCATCTTTATATTGTAGTAGTCTGTCCATGTTCTAGATGATGGGTGTGAATAGTTATACCCAGCTATTCCATATTTTCCCCATAATTCCATTGGTGAAACTCCATCATACATATCACTATTTCCTACAAACATTACATCAATTGTATTTCTTTTTTGATCATAAAAACCATCAACTATTTGTTTTTCATAATTATTATCTGAATTCATCCATTTTGGTACAAATATTTTAGAAGTTATTACAATTCCAACTAAACATATTAGAAAGAAGCCAGCAAATTCAAAAAATCTTTTTATATATATCTTTATCATTTTACTTTCCCCCTCCTTTAAAATTGCGCATAGATAAAATCACTTGCATTATATCCAGGTCCATATATTCCAAATATTATAATTGCAAATACAATTATAAAATATATAAGATATCTTAATGCTAGATTACTATTATTTATTTTATCTATAACGTTATAACCTTTTTCTTCTAAAATTCCATATACAAATAATAATACTACTCCACCCATGATAACTAGAAAGTCAATTTTAGTTAGTCCAAATGAAGTTACTCTAAGTGTTGAATGAGCAAATATTGAACCTAGTGTTACAAATGCATCTTTAACTGATGTTGATCTAAATATTAACATACCAATAAATACAAAGATACAAGTTCTAATTATTTGAAATAGTTTAAATCCTTTTGAATCTGTATTTATTTTTAATAATTCTACTAATTTATCGGTAAGTGGTTTGAATAAAAGTGCAACCATCATTATTATGTAATAATATAATCCATAGAATATATATTTAAGACTTGCTCCATGCCAAAATCCATTTAAAAACCAAACAAAGAATAGTGAAAATGCTATTGGCACAAATTTAGCTAAATTCTTACTTAAATTTTTTCTAGCAAATTTAGTAACATTCATTGATGCTTTTGATAATGATACTGGGTAGAATACATAATCTTTTAACCAAGCACCAAGTGTTTTATGCCATCTTCTCCAAAATTCTTGAATACTCTTTGAAAAGAATGGCCTTTCAAAGTTAACTGGCAATTTAATACCCATTGTTTCTGATAATCCACTTACTATATCAATACATCCGGAGAATTCTGCATATAATTGAATAGTATATAATACTACACCTACTAATATTGGTAGTCCTGTTATGCCTGGTTTAAATACGCTACTAACATATATACCACATCTATCTGCGATAACCATTTTTTTAAAAAATCCCCAAAGTACTTTTCCTCCACCATTTATTAGATTTTCATACTTTAGTTTATTTCCATTATATAATTGAGGTGCTAATTCATCAAACCTAGATATAGGCCCTTCTGTAATAATAGGAAAATATATTAAGAATAAACTAACTTCAAATATATTTTTACTTGGTTTATATTTTCCACGATAAATATCTGCAATATAACTAATTGCTTGTAATGTATAATATGATATTCCTAAAGGTAATAAAAATTTAACTAATGGAATATTGCTTTTTACTATACTATTTACGGTTGTAATAAAGAAATTACTATATTTAAGAACTAGTAATATACCAACATTAAATAGTATTCCTAGTGTTAAAATAAGTTTCTTTCTCTTTTTTACTTTAATTTTTAACTCTTTTTTCTTTTCTTTATCTTCACATGAAGCTAGCAAATCATCTTGTTTGCCTATTAAAATTCCAGATAAGTAAATTGATAATGTACTTAATAATATAAATACAATTAAATATTTACTTGATAAAAAATAAAATATATAACTTGATACTAATAAAACAATCCATCTTTTTTTTAAAGGCACTATGTAATACAAAAATACTACTAGTGCCGCAAAAACTACAAACTTTATTGAATTAATTAACATATTAATTATTTTCTTTTACTTTTTCAATTGTTTTATATAAAGCATCAATATTTTCAAAATTTTCTGGAATAATTTCACTTACTGGGAATTCTATATCAAAAGCATCATTTATTTCTGATACTAATGTAACTATATCAAATGAATCTAATATTCCATCTGTTATTAATTCCTTTTCATTATTAAAATCTACTCCTGGTTTTACTTCTTCTAAAATACTTAATAATTCTTTCATACCTCTTTACTTACTTAAATACTTATTTTTAAGTTCCTTTCTATCTATTTTACCATTTGCATTATATGGCATTCTATCTAATTTAATGTAAACATTTGGAACCATATATGTTGGCAATTTTTCTCTTATTAAAGATATTAATTTATCTTCTTCTAAGGAATTTGTTTGATAGTATAAAATGATTTTATCCTCTTTTTCATCATAAATACTACAACATAGTATTATACCATCAATTGCAGAAATTTTCGACTCAATTTCTCCAAGTTCTATTCTATATCCCATGTGTTTAATTTGATAATCTTTTCTAGATAAATAAATTATTTCGCCTAATTCATTTTTCTTTACTATATCACCTGTTTTATATACAAGTTCATTATAATCTGGATTAACTGGGTTTTGAACAAATACTTGGTTCGTTTTTTCTTTATTTTTATAATAGCCACTGGCAAGGAAGCTTCCTCTTACTAGTAGTTCACCAGCTTCACCATCTTGTGCTAATGTGTTATCTTCTTTTACAATTAATACATCACAATTGTCACATGGCTTTCCTATTGGTACTGATTCGTCATTACTTAATCTTCTGTTTACAATATAATAGGTGCAAATATCAACTGTTTCAGTTGGCCCATAAAGATTAGCATACATTGCATCAACTTTATTCATCCACATATTAAGTTGTTTAGTAGGCATTACTTCGCCTGCAAATAATACTTTCTTTAAATTTTTTAGATTATCTGTTGTTAACGCCCCTAGATTTGCTAGTATACAAAGTGCTGATGGAACCCAATAAATTGTATTTACTTTTTTTTCTTCAAGAAACTCTATTAGTTTAACTGGAAAAGAAAAATACATTTTTGGAATTATATAGAATGTAGCTCCTGTTAATATAGTAGAAAACACATCACTTACTGACATACTGAAATAAAATGGAGTTTGACTTCCAAAAGTGGTTTCACTTGTAATATCAAAAGCTTTTATAAACCAATTTACGTAACTTATGACTGCCCTATGAGATAATACAGTCCCTTTTGGTACTCCAGTAGAACCGGATGTGAATAAAATATACATTGTATCTGTATCAATAATTCTTTCATGTACATTATCAAGTAATTCTTGGTTAACATTAGTTGCTTTAGCTTCGTTAATATTGATTATTGTAACATTTGGAAATTCTTCAACAATTTTCGACATATTTTTGTCATCAGTTATTATATACTTACAATCAAGAGTAGTAATTATTTGATTTATCCTATCCATTGGAGATTTTGTATCTAGTACTGTATAAAAACCTCCACTATATATTGTACCAATCATAGACAAAGCAAGGTTTATGCTTTTGTCAATATAAATAGCAATTGGTTGTTTAAATGTTTCTAAGCCTGCTAGATAAGTACCTATGGATTTACTTTTATTAGTAAATTCATCATAATTTATTTCCTCTTTATCAGTAGCAAATGCTACCTTATTAGGATATTTTACTGCTGTTTCATTTAAATAATCAGTTATTATCTTTTTCATTTACGTCACCACTATAATTTTAGCATTACTGTATTACTAAAGCAAGAAAATTACATTTTTAGTGCAAAATAAAAAAAGCAGTTAACATGTTTTATGTTAACTACTAATTTTACATTAACAGCCGCCATCTACATTTCTTATTGTAAGATTATTATCCTCATCTCATACACAAACATATTTTTTACCGCTATTAGTATATTTTCTTTTAATCATAAAATTGCTCATTGTTTTTGAATTATAGTACATCCACCATAAGAAATAGTCCAATCAAATGATTCTATTTTTCCATTATCAGAACCTTTCACATATACATATCCATTTTTTTGACATGCTTTTTTAACGGTTGGACGCACAGAAGTATTACGGTAAGTATAATTGCTAGTTCTTTTAAGATCTACTTGTTTCTCACATCTGTTGTCTGTGTACAATTGCATTGTTTGAATAATATCCAACTAGCTTCCAAGAACTTGCTGTTTTATATACTCTATTATTTGAACCTTGATTTCATCTTACTAGAATTCTGAAGGTTTCATTTTGATATGCTTACTTTGTGAAACATATTTTTTGAGATTTTACTCCGTCATTGTCATGATATTTACTAAGGCTTTAAATTTTTCTGTTTCCAAAAGAACTTGAGCCTGCTTGTTTGTAATATACATATACTCCCCAATATTTGGCATTGGTTGATGCATATACTGTATAACAAGTATTAGAATTTTTTACTACTGCGAATTTATTTGCTTCAGCTTTTTTTCCAGATCCTTCTACTGGTTTAAGTGTCTTAACTAAAGCAAATGTTACCCCACCCCCTAGTATTTTTTCAAGACTTAATGGCATCAGCAACAACATATTTACATAATTTTACATATTAAAAAGCCCATTCATTAGAATAGGCTTAATTGACTTGATTCATCCATACCATCAAGTATTTTCATTGATTTCATTTTATCTATTAATGTTGCAGATATTTTACATCTATTTTGTAAATCTTCAATACTTAAGAAATTTTGTTTTTGTCGTTCATTTACAATATTATTAGCAACTGTATCACCTAGTCCATCAATTGATGCAAATGGTGGATATATTGAGGTTTCATCTTTTACATTCCAAACAGTTGCATTGCTTTTATCTAGCTCAATTGGTACAAATTTTATTCCTCTAGCAGTTGCTTCTAAGCATACTTTTAAACTTTCTAGAATACCCTGTTCTTTATTAGTAGCTTCATACCCCTTAAGTTGTATATCTTCTATTTTTGATTTTATTGCATCATAACCTTTAATCATAGTTTCTACATCAACATCAGTTGCTTTTGATGTTAACCACGATGCATAAAAATATACTGGCATATGAACTTTATACCACGCTATTCTAAATGCACTTATAACATATGCTGCTGCATGGGCTTTTGGAAACATATATTTAATCTTTTGACATGAATCTATAAACCATGGTTCAATGCCTGCTTCTTCCATAGTTTTTCTATGTGTTTGCCATGTTTCTGGGTCTTTACTTGCTCTACCCTTTCTTACAAACTCCATTATCTTGAATGCTTTAATTGGTGCAACTCCATGATACATTAAGTAAACCATAATATCATCACGACATCCAATTACTTCTTTAAATGGAACAATATTATTTTTAATAAGTTCTTGCGCATTACCTAGCCAAACATCAGTACCATGTGAAAGTCCTGATATTTTAATAAGTTCTGCGAATGTTGTTGGTTTAGTTTCAGATACCATTGAAATAGTAAATGGAGTACCAAATTCTGGTATGCCTAGTGTTCCTGTTGGACACATGATTTGTTCATTTGTAACTCCAAGTGCTTTTGTAGAGGTAAATATACTCATTGTATCTTTATCATCCATTGGTACTTTCAATATATCTGTCTTAGTTAAATCTTGAATCATACGTAATTGTGTTGGATCTGAATGACCTAATATATCAAGTTTTAATAAATCCTCTTCGATTGAGTGGTAATCAAAGTGAGTTGTTCTCCAAGGACTTGTAGGATCATCCGCAGGGAATTGGAATGGTGTAAAATCTGATACATCCATATAATCTGGGACAACAACTATTCCACCAGGGTGTTGACCTGTTGTTCTTTTAACGCCTGTACATCCAGCTGCTAGTCTTTCTACTTCTGCTGTACGCATCATTACATTTTTATCTTCACAATAACCTTTTACATAACCAAATGCAGTTTTATCTGCGACTGTTCCTATGGTACCTGCACGATATACATTATCAACACCAAATAATACTTTTGTATATTCATGAGCTGATGCTTGATTTAAATCTGAGAAGTTTAAATCTATATCTGGTACTTTATCTGCATTAAAGCCTAAGAAAGTGGCAAATGGCATATCTTGTCCATCTTTATACATAAGGCTTCCACACTTAGGGCATTTTTTATCTGGTAAATCAAATCCACTAGAATATTCACTACCAAGTGGATTTCCATTATCATCATTAAATATACTAGTTTGACAGTTTAGACATCTATAATGTGCTGGCAATGGATTAACTTCTGTAATACCCATCATTGTAGCTACGAAGCTTGAACCAACCGAACCACGAGAACCAACTAAATATCCATCATCATTAGAGTGTTTAACAAGTCTTTGGGCAATTAGATATATTGGATCGAATCCTCCACCTATGATTCCTCCTAATTCTTTTTTTACTTTTTTATTTAAGGAATCATCATTTAATTCTCCATCCTCTTCGGTCCATTTACTTTTTAAATACTCTCTTAATATTTTTTTAACATTATCAAATCCAGCTATTATGGCATCATGCACCATACCAAATACTTTTTTATCAAACTCTTCTTTACTAATATCTTTATCTTCTTCAGATACTTTATCACTAAAACACTTATATACAATGTCTCCATATAATTCTTTTGCGATACGTTCTTCTATATTATATGGAAGTGGATTACCATACCAAGATGCGGCTTTTGAATAAACTAAATCCGCAACTACTCTAGGGCAATCTAAGTAAGAAGCGCCATCATCACTTTTAACTCTTGGTGAAAACGGTATACCTTTAGTATCTATAATTACCTCTATTTCATCTACCATATCTAATACTTTATTTGTGTTAGTAACTACTATTTCATAGGCTAAGTCTTTTCCTAAGAATTCAAAATCTTTTAACATTTCGTTAGTAGTTCTAAAATGTTGAGATGGAATAGATGTAATATCACGTTTAGCTAATGGGTGTCTTCCTCCACCCGGAACTTTTTGATTAACTATTATTTCTCTAAATATTTTATCTTCTCTATAGAAATGATGTACATCACCAGTCGCAACTATAATCTTACCTGCGTCTTTTGTTGCTCTTACTATCTTACTTATATGGGCTTGTACTTCATATTCATTTTTAAAATCGCTTGTTTGAATTAAATGTCCATATACTTCAGGAGGTTGTACCTCAACATAATCATAAAAATTAATTACATTTGTTAGTTCTTCTCCCTCTTTACTTCTTGATTGTATGAACACTTCAGATTCATAACAACCACTACCAATAAGGAGTCCTTCTCTTAATTCTTCTAGTTTACTTCTTAATATTCTAGGTGTTTTATAAAGGTATACTGTATTTGCAAGTGAAATTATTTTAAATAAATTTTTAAGTCCTGTTTTATTCATTGCGATTGCATTAAAATGATATGTTCTACCAAATTTATGTATTTCATCTTTTGGTATTAGTCTTTCTAAATCTCTAATAGTATCATAGTTTTGTGCTATTAACTTTTGTAACATTTTAGCAAACACATAAGCTGTTCCTTCTGCATCATAATCCGCTCTGTGGTGTGCATCCTCTTCCCAAGGTACATTATATCTTTTTACCAAAGCTGATAGACTATGTCTTGCATATGCTTGATCTAGAATGTGTGAAAGTTCTAAGGTATCTAATACTGTATAATTAAATTCACCTAAGTTGTATTTTTTCATTGCCATTGAAACGAAAGAAATATCAAATTTAGCATTATGTGCAACAAGTGGACAAGCTCCTACCCAAGATAAGAATCTTTTTGTTACTTCTTCTTCGGTATCAGAATCTTTAACCATATCATCTGTAATACAAGTAAGTTCTGATATATGGTCTGGGATATGATATCCAGGATTAATTAATTCATCAAATCTATCTATTATTTCTCCATCTTTTAATTTAACCGCACCAATTTCAATCATCTGATCTCCACCAGCTGCATTAAATCCCGTTGTTTCTGTATCGAATACTACATAAGTTGTTCCTTCAAGTGGCAAATCATTTGGTCTTACTACAACATATACTGTATCATCAACAAGTGTTAATTCTGTTCCATATAATCCTTTGAAATGATCTTTTACATTTTCAATTTTTTTATTATGTGCACGTATTAATTGATATGAAATAGGAAAAGCCTGGCATCCATTATGGTCAGTTATTGCGACTCCTCTATAACCAGCTTCAATCGCATTACTTACAAGTTCACAAGTATGTTTACCAAGGTCTAATTTTGTAACTCCATCCATTTGACTCATCATAGTATGTGCATGAAGTTCAACTCTTTTTACAGGTGCATCATCTACAATTTTTTTTGTTCTCTTTGGTGGTATTTTATTGATGTCTCTTATATTTAATACTATTTCATTACCTGCATATTTATCTAGTTTTGTACTACCTCTTATTTTTAACCAAGCGCCTACTTTACAATTTTTCTTTAATGATGCAAACTCTTCTTCATCACGTGAGAATATCTTACAATAAATACTATCAGAGTAATCTGTTAATTTTATAGTAAGTATTTTAAATGCTTTGCTGGATGGTTCAAACTCTTCTGTTCCAAATACCTCTCCCTCTATTGTTACTGATTCTTCTTCTCCCACTATTGTTTTAATAGAGACTGCATCATCTTTTATAACTCTACCTTTAATAGTGTCCTCATTAACTTCTTTTTTTTCGTATTTTGGCTTTCCAAAATTAGTAAAATTGGTTTTTGTTGGTGCTTTTTCCTCTTGCTTTATTACTTTAGTAGTTGGTATTTTTATTTCTAAATCATTATTAATTGTATTTTTAATATTTTCTCTTTCTTCTAGTGATAAAACAACATCTATATCTATATCAAATCCTCTTTTTTCTAAGTATTCTGTTATCCTAGGAATATATTTTTCTATTGTTGCTTTTTCAAATTCATGTGCTGCCTTAATTAAATATTTTTCTTTTTCAAATGCTAGACTATCTTCAAATATCTCAAGTAATGATTTTTCTTTTTTTAATAGTCCAATAATATTTTTATATTCATTTAATAGTTTATCATTATCTATTTCATCTACTATTATATATAAATATATTTCTTCAATATTAAAAAAATCTTTAAAAGATTTTTCTAGTTCATTATATGCTTCTGTAGTTAGGTTAGTTTTATTATGGATAACAATATCTAACTTACTACCGTTTGCATTTACTCTATCAACCTTAGCATCTATAAATTCTACAAAATAATCATTTTTATAGTTAATTTTCTTTAAAATGCTTTCTAACTTTGTATCCATAAAACCTCCCTAAACAATATTTAAATCATCAAGTCTAATTATGTACTTTTGATTTCTACAACAGAAATCAATGAAGTCATAAATATTTACTTTCCTTAACCCTCTTTCAATTGTATATTTATCTATATCAAACGCTATTTGATCTCTCATCATATAAGAGACAAGTTCTTCCTTATCACAACCTAAATACATAAGCCAATAAGGATATAATTGTCTTCTGAGTAATCTTAGCTTTTTATATCCTAATGAATATTTACTAATTCCTGTTATTCTAGTATATAATTCATTAGTTACTAATAAATCTAGTATAGCAGTAACTATTTCACTATTTTCTTTTTGAAAATCTCCTATTTCATATTTTACAATTGTATATAAAATATGCATTAGTGATTCAAGATAATTAACTTCTGCTTCTTTTTTACCCCATGCAATATTCTTTTTTGGATTAGATTTTATATATTCAATAACATCTAATTTTGGACTTACCGCAAGAATTGTATATGATTTAATATCTATTCTTGCTAAAGTCTTTAATTCTTCGTTTATTGCTTTTTTATTTTTATCCCATGCTTCTAATAACTTTTGTCTGTATTTTTCCGTTTCTTTTTTTAGTTCTTTAAAGAGTTCTGTATCAAAAATCAAATTATAAATGGTATCATCATCAGGTATAAAGTCTTTTGTATATTTAAGTATTTCTATATTGTCTTTTTGCATCGCAATATATTGTTTTTGATAATTATTCCATAGTTTTTCTTTTAATTCCTGTACTTCTTCACAAAATGATGGTTTAAAAAGTACATACCACGCTAGTAAATAATCGTTAACAACAAAATCAATATTCATACTATTCACCACTTACTTTCTTTAATAATATATCATATTACGCTATCTTTTTAAAAGGATATTTAGAGATTTTTTCTTCCCTTATAAAATAATTTTCTATAGTTATCTTTTGTAATTCTTCACTAGTATTATTCTTAATAATATTAAGTTTAATCTCATCATCTACTTTTTTGGTATCATTTACTTTTTTATAAATACTTAAAAAGTCCATATCAAATGTTTCTAGTAATGTATTAAATTCCTTAGGTGAAGTTCTTCTTAATCTTTCTAGATCATATTCATAGTCATGTGTAAAACAAGATGCAACTCCAAGTAATTTATCACTAAATACTGTATTTAAATAAGTAGGTATTGTAATTAAAAAGTAATTATAGTTTATTCCTCTTAATTTTTCATTTATTTCGTCTTTAGAAATTGAATCTGAATATGAATCAAATAAGTAAATCCCATGTATTTTGTATTTATCATCATCAACTTTTACAAGATTTACAAATGAATTTGAATTATCAGTAATTGATTCAGCCATAAATGACTTAATTCCAATTGTATTTAATAATTCATTAAATACATATGCATAGCCACTCTTATTGCTTTCATTTGTTTTTAATATATCAAGTAATGTAGTTGATGCATTATCTTTATAATTTAACTTCTTGCAAAAATTATATATATACATGATTTTTTCAACAGGTGAAGATGAAGTGTTTATAGCTGATGTAATTCTATTAATTAGGTTTACTTCTTCTCTATATTTGTCTATTGTAATTGTTGAAAATGAGTTTTCGTTTTCTTTATATGAAATAAACCAAGTATCTATATTTGAGAAATTCATATTAAGAAGTTTATTTTTATCCAATGTGGATGCATTTAATATATATTTTTCAACCAATGCATCTTCCATGGTTGGAGATATTTCTAATACAGATTTTACAATTTCTATTCCTTTTAAATCAAAAGTATCTTTAAAGTATATTTGGGATATATTATTTATTGAGAAAAACACTTCTTTTAATGTTATAATATCTTCCTCATTTAGGGGTCTATCAAAAAAGATATTTGTTAATTGAAAATATCTTAAATCTTCATTTATAAAAACATCTTTTTGTAATTGTTCAGTCAAAATTACTACCCCCTATACTAATTAAAACTTACTTCCCTTAAGTCCTTTTAATCCTTTTGTTCCTTTTAATCCACTAAATCCTTGTAGAATATTTGAATCAAATGAATATGTTTTCTTTAATTTTCTTTTGTAGTCTTTAATTGCTATATTAATCATTCTATCAAGTAATTCAGTATAATCTATGTTAAGTGGTTCCCATAAATAGAATGCTAGTGAACCAGGACATGCATTAACTTCATTTATATAAATTTTCTTACTCTTTTTATCTACTAAGAAGTCTATTCTTACATTTCCAGTTGAATTAAGTGCTCTGAATGCTTTTGTCGCAACACTTCTTACTTCTTCTTTTTGATGTTCTGTTATTCCTGCAGGTATCTTACGTGATGCAGATAGCATTCCTTTTGTATTTCCTTTTTTATTTCCATTTATATATTTATCTTCATAAGTTAATAGATCATTATCACTCATAACTTCTTCTATTTCACTTAAGTCTTGTTTTTCATAATCACCTAATACACTAATATTAACTTCTGTTAGGTTTTTAACCATTTCTTCTACTACTATTTTAGTATCATAATTTATTGCATCTTCGATTTTTTCTCTTAATTCATCTTCATCTTTTGCAGTACCAATACCTACACTACTACCTAGGCTAGCTGGTTTAACAATAACAGGGAAACCTAACTTTTTAACTTTCTTTACTATTGTATCAGGATCATCTAAATAGTCGCTGTCATAGAACCATATGTAATCAGTTATTGGTAATCCACTAACTTCAAATACTTGTTTTTGAACTATTTTATCTTGACTAATTGCACTTGCTAGAACATCACTTCCAACAAATGGAATTCCTACTGTTTTTAAGTAACCTTGTAATACTCCATCTTCTACACTTGTACCATGCACAATTGGGAATACTAAATCAAGTTCCTTTACTTCTCTTTTAAAGAATCCTTGGCTTTGAAGAATAAATCTTCCTTTTTTTCTGATTAAGACAACATTTTTAGCATATCTTTTAATTAGCGATAAATCTTGATATACTTCAATATCCTTTAACATATCTCCTGTATACCATTCTTTATCTTTAGTAATATATATTGGGATAATTTCATATTTTGTATTATCCATCTTATTCATAGCTTGAACAGCTGAAATTATACTAACCTCATGTTCAACACTTTCTCCTCCAAAAATAACACCTAATTTTATCATAAATCCTCCTTACTCATTATATGTATCAGGTAAATCATTTTCATATAATGCATAAACATCTTTCTTTTTATTTAAATTATTTATAATTGTAAAGCTTTCCCTTACATCATTTAAAACCATTAGTTTTTCTTCTGGGTAACCAGCTTCTTTTAAACCATCAAGTATTGGTTTCGTTTGTTTTTTACCAATTAAAATGGTTAAATCTGCGACTTCACTAATTTGTTTACCAAACTCTTTGTTAAGTTCATATTCTTTTTTTCCTAATTCTATCATACCTGGTGTAACTATTACTTTAAATCCATCCATAGTATTTAATACGTCTAGTGCACTTTTAGCACCTACTGGATTTGAATTATAAGCATCATCTATCTGATAGAAATTACCAAGTCTTTTTAATTCCAATCTATGTTCAATTGGTTTAACTCTTCTAGTTGCAAGAATTAAATCTTTTATTGGAATCTTAAATTCATATCCAAGTGCAAGCGCAGATAATATATTATAAATATTATGTCTACCAAGCAGTCTTGTTTCAAATTCATATTTATTTTTATCACCCGGGAATGTTACATCAAATAATGTTTTAGTTCCTTCAGTTCTTATATTACTTGCAACTACATCTGCATTTTTATTCTCAATACCTATCCAAATTATTTTACAATCATTTTTAATTTTATAACTAACTTGTTTTGGATCATCCATATTCAATACCCCAACACCATCATGCGGTAAATGTTCTATTAGTTCCATCTTACCGTGTTGGATGGCACTTTCGCTTCCGAAAGTTTCCAAGTGTGCGGTACCGATTGAAGTAATTATTCCATATTTAGGATTAACTAAATCACATAATCCATTTATTTCTCCTTGTACATATGCACCCATCTCTGCTATAAAAACGTCATCAAATTTGGACAATGTATTATTTATTGTCATCATAAGTCCATTAAATGTATTCAAACTTTTTGGGGTTGCTAGAGTATTATATTTAATACTTAAGATATCATTAAGTATATTTTTACAACTGGTTTTACCATAACTTCCTGTTATTCCTATTACCTTTAAATTTGAAAATGATTCAAGTTTTTCTTTTGCCATTTTTTCAAAGTGATTATATACAGCTTTTTCTACTGGTTTATTTATTATAAGCGCTATAAAAGTTGTAAAGAAACTAAATCCAGTTAAAATAGTTGATACAATTAAAAGTATATTTTTTAAATTTGGAAATATTATAGCAAATGCAATTGGTAAAATATAGACTATACTTAAAGTAACTATTAATCTTTTTATCCTTTTTGTATATACAAGAGGTTTTTTATTTTGATTAGTCGCAACAATCTTTTTTTCTTCATAATAACTTAATACATATACTCCCATAATTAGAAACAATAAGAATTGTATTATTGTATTATCTTTAAATATTGTTACGCCTATAGAAAGCACTATTGCGATTAATGAAACATTAAAAATAGTAATTTCATTATTCTTTAGCATCCATTTTATATACCTATTATTTTCGTTGTATAAGTTTTGCTGTAACATATGTAATGTTCTTCTACTAATAAATATAGTATAGGCAAGCATTAAAAAGTAAACAAAGTAATATAACATATTATTTCCTCCTATAAGAAATTATTTAATATATTTATAACTTGAGGTAAGTTTTCTAAATAAGCATAGTGAGTTGAATTTGGTAGTACTATCAATCCTGCGTCTGGAATTATTTTTTCTAGTTCTTTAGCATCCTCTACTGGAGCCTCAGTATCTCTATCTCCCCATATAAGAAGTGTTGGAACATTGATCTTTTTTGCGTATTCACTTAAATCTTCATTAACTACATTAACAAGGATTTTTTTCATTATCTCGCTTGCATTTTTATAATCTCGTGAACCCATATGATTTTTAGCAAATCCCTCTAATTTATTAATTCCAGGAATCTTTTTAAGTGATTTTAACATTCTTAATTTTAAGCTAGGCTTTACTTCTTTTCTTATACAAGGGCTACCAAATAATACGACTTTTTCAACTTCATTTCTGGAAGCATATATGATTGCTATTCTGCCTCCAAACGAATGTCCCATTATAACTGGCTTTTTTACTTTTAATTTTTTTAGTAATTCTTCTAATATTTCACAATAGTCATAAACTGTTAAAGCAGTTTTTGGCTCTTCACTTTCACCAAATCCAGGGAAGTCTAATATAGTTATACGATGATTTTTTTGAAGTCTATCACCAATAGGTTTCATCATCGCAATGTTTTGTCCCCATCCATGTAAAAGAACAACATCACTACCACTACCATATTGTATGTAATTTATATTAATATTTCTAATATTTATTGTCACTACCATCACCTAAATTAATTATATCACAAACTTATTGTAAACCAAAGAATATAAAGAAAAAAGAGCTAATTTTTTTAGCTCTTATTAAATAAATTTTTGTATATTAGAATAATGTTACTTTTATTGGATTAGTTGCATATGTTTTAGCATTCTTGTTATCAAACTTATCTGATACAGCATTTTCGTTTAAGTACAATTTTGCTTTTCCTAATCCCCTACCTTTAACTCCAATTTCCCATGTAGATGATGTTGATGTTTGTTTTATTAGTTTAACATTTTCTATTCTTAATAAACTTATTCCAAATATTTTATTAACTCCAAAGTTATTTACAGAAAGATTAGTGTTTTTAAATCCTGATGCATCATCACATGTTAAATATACTTTTGTTGTTTTGCCTGTTCTAACTTTTGAACTTTCAGAAGTAAATTTACATACAGGGGCAGTTGTATCTTTAATACGTTCTTTTACTTTTATTTCTTTTGTAACCTCTTTGTTTCCCATATCAATTTCGTTAAAGAAGGCATTTTCTTTTAAAACTATCTCTGATGTTCCAACATTTGATGGTGTTACTTTAAATGTTAAAGTGTGTTTTTTAGTGTTACTATCATCATAATACCAATTGTCTATATTTGGTGCAACTACATCTACTCCAAGAGTAGCAGTTGATGATATTTTTTTACTAGCTGTACATGTAATTGTTGCATTAACAGATTCTCCAACTGTTATTTCATCTTTATCTGTTTCAATTTTACATGAAGGTCTTTTTATATTTTTTGGAGCTTCTACAATATCATCTACGATTGTATCTATTGCTTTGCTGTTTCTTCCGAATGCATCTTGTACAAATCCACCTTCTAATCTTACTGATAATTCTCCTGCTTTTACTGGAATTACCTCAAATGAATACGAAATTTTTCTTGGTAGTTTACTGTAATCGTTCGCATAGAAACGTGATGTTAATTTTTCTCCATTATTATAAATTGATATTTTATTTGTATTAAATGTTAAATTGCTTGCATCAAATTTTACATCATCTTCGCATGTTACTGTATATTGTATTTTAGAACCAACATATAATTTTGTATTATATGCATAGTCTCCCATAGTAAATTCACAAGTTGGTGCTTTTGTATCTTTTTTATCAATTACTTCAACGTTCATTGGAATGTATTCTGTTCCGCCATAGTTAGTATCTAACCAATCACTATTAGTATCTGCGATAGATTTGTTTTTGAATTTTACTGTTGCTTTACCTGGCGTATTTCCCGTAATTTTTATTATTTCTGTATATCCATCTTTGCTATAGTATCCAGCATAAAGTCTTCCTACTCCTCTGTTCACTTCAATATTATTTGAATATAGAACCACAGGTTGATCATTTGTATCATACTCTCTATCTGAATCTAGGCTTTCATCTAATTCCGAAATGCAATGAAGTGTTACATATTTACTTTCTCCAATGCTAAGTTTTATATTTTTATCTTTATTTTCAAAATAACAATATGGTCCCACATGGTCTTTTGCTTGTATCAATACTTTTTGTTCTTCGACATTTCCTCTTGTATCTTCAGAAAGAATTGTTAAAACTTTAGGCGTTGTTGTTCTTTCTATACTTATTGAATCTGACAAATGGTCATCTTCTTCAGCAAATGTTTCTTTTACTTTTTTTCCATCTACATAATATGTATTTTTAAATATTGTGTTTGAAAGCCTCTCATCATTTCCCCAACCATATGAATCAATTTTAAATACAGCTGTATCATCATTATATTGTTTTTTATCTTTATGAATTAAAATACTTGGCGCTATCAAAGTTTCATTATCTCTTTCAGGGTAAATCGTATAACTTGCTGGATAACTATCATCACAAGGAGTTAAGTATACAACAACCTTTTCTATTGGAGCTCCATATTTATTTTCAATTGGTACAGACATCCATGCCTTTAAATCTGTATAGTTATCAAGACTTATATGTTTTTCAGTATAATAATCTTCTTCTTCTTCGTACGTTAATTCTTTTTCCATTGGTTTTTCATAACTCATATGGTAAGTTAAACTACAGATTGCATCTTCATCGGATTCAGCAAAATATAATATATCATAATAATACTCATTAATACCGCCACCTGAATATGTAATACTACTGAATGCTGTACCATTCTTACCTAGTATTCCAAAACTAGCATTCTTGCCCATACCAGAAATATCATTATTTCCTTTTATAAGTGCAACAACACCAATTACTATTGCAACTAGTGCAATGATTCCAATACCTATAATTAGGTTCTTCTTGTTTTTAATTTTTTCGCTCAATTTTCTTCACTCACTTTCCTACTCTTTTTATTTTATTACAATAAAATATTACCACTTTATTTACTTTTAAACAACAAATATCGACAATTTTTTTCTTTTAATTGTAAAGTAATATTTATTGCTTATTCACACATAATAATAATGGTGAAGAAAAATGAAGAAAAAAATAATACAAATTATTTCCATGATATTTATATTTCTAATTGGATTTATAATACATAATTTATATGAATGGTGTCCTAATATAGTTACTTTAATATTATCTCCTGTTAATGAAAGTGTATTTGAACATATGAAAATGATTTACACTTCATATATAATATGGATAATTGTTAAGTACTTTATATTAAAAAAATATAATATTAAGGAAAATAATTTTTTACTTAAAGAATTACTTACATTTTTATTTAACATAGCACTATTTCTTACAATATACTGGCCAATTTATTCTAAATTTGGAGAGAATATGCTTGTTACTCTTACAATTTACTTAGTAACTATTATAATAAGTCAGATATTAAACTACTTTATAGAATTTAAAAAAGACTCAAATGTTTTAAACATTATAAGCCTTATAGTAATATTTTTAATATATGCTTTTACTACTTATTTAACATATAACCCACCGATATGTAAGTTGTTTCTTGATCCTACTAATAATTCATATGGATTAAATAAGTGAGTCTCTAGTAAATACTTCAACATCTTTATTTATATATACATTTATTTTAGCTTTTTCAACTATTTTTATAAATCCAAGACCATTTATAACTAAATCTTCATGATACGCTACATCTATTTCATGTTTAAATAAGTCTTTTAATTCATCATTTTTATGCATATTAATTCTTTTTACTTTTAACTCATTTGATACAAAAACAGTAAAACTATTTTTTTCTCCTTCAACATAATCGATTCTTAGAAGATCACCTATTACTAATGCTTGATCTTTTTTTAATTGATAAGTTTTTGGCTTTATTTCTTTTTTAGGTAAAATCTTTTTTAATGTGGGTTGGTCTACATAATTTAGAATATTTCCATCATCTACTAATCCTGGGGTATCAATTAGAGTCAAATCACTATTTAGTTTTATACTTATTTTATTTAATGTTGTAGAAGGAAGTGGACTCATAGTAAGTTCACTATCAAATTCTGAATAGTTTTTCATAAGTGTATTTATCAGTGTACTTTTACCTACATTTGTATGCCCTACTACATATACATTTTTACTTGTTTTATATTTTTTTATTTTTAATAAAAGTTCATCTATGTTGTAATTTTTCTTTGGACTGACAATTATAACATCTTCATAATCAAGTCCAAGTTTAGCAAAGTATTCTTTTATTTTTTCATCTTTAATACTTTTTGGAAGTATATCTCTTTTATTTAATACAAGTAAAACTTTATTATCAAAATATTCTCTTATTAGATTTATATCTCTACTTATATTTAGTAAGTCTATTATATATACAACTAAATCTTTAGTATCATTAACACTTTTTAATATATTAATGTATTCATCATTTGATTTAGTTACTACTTGATAATCTCCATAATTTTTCATTTTGAAGCATCTACTACAAATATCATTTTCTATACTTGTCGTATATCCTTCTGCGGTCATGTTTTCATCTTGTAATTTTATACCACAACCTATGCAATATTTATCCTCACTCATAATATTTACCTCTTTCTAGTTCTCCAGTCTTTGTTAATTTCTTTAGAATTTTTTTCTCAAAGAAACGATTGATTGAAGTAACTTTTAAATCCTTTTTACCTAGTGGATCAACTAGTATAGTATATATCCCATATCTATTTGCACCTAATATATCAGTCATTAATTGATCGCCAATCATACACATTTGTTCTTTTTTATAATTAAATTTATTTTTTATTTTTCTAAAGCCAAATGTTAATGGTTTTAATGCAAAAGATACAAATGTGATATCTATTGGGTCACAAAACATACTAATTCTATTTTTTGTGTTATTAGAAATTATAACTATATTAAAGTCTTTTTTTAATTTTATAAATAATGTTTTTACTTCTTCTGGTATTAATTTAGTATCTATAAGTGCGATAGTATTATCCAAGTCAAATATTAAACACTTTATTCCGATACTTTTTAATTTATCATAATTAATATCAAAAATACTCTTTTTATACATGCTTGGTATATACTTTTTCATATTGCTCCTTATAAAACTATTTCTTTAGTTTTTTCTAATTCTTCTTCAATTGATTGTTTTGCTTCTTTTTTCTTTTTTCTTTTATTTAGTTGTATAAATATTAATACTACTAATACTATTCCAATTATTATATCTACTATTAAGAAGAAATTAATTCTTGTATCTTTTACTAATCTAATTCTATATTCACTAGAACTACTTCCATCTAGTGCTTCTACTAAAACTTTAATTACGCTTCCTTCTTCTAGATTATTATTTCCTTTAATTGTAATTTTAGTATCTTCTGATAATGCAGTATCATATATTTTAATTCCATTTTTATATGACTTATCATATCTTATTTCATAATCATATTTATCACTTTCAAAGTTAATGTTTATTCCTTTTATTGATAGGTTTTTAAGTCTGGTATCTGTTGGTTTATCAGTATTATCAAATAGAATTGTATATTCTTTTTTAGAACCTGTTGTTGGTGTTACTGTTATTTTAACTGTGTTTTGTCCAATTATTATTTTTTTAGGAATAGCAATATCTACTTTTGCGGTTGTATCTGATGGTGTTGCCTCTATTTCAAGTTTTTCTAATTTAAAAGTTTTAATTGTATAACTTAGTGTACTTGGATCAAACTCTATTTTTATAGTTCCACCATTTATTATTATACTTTTTAAATTATTATCTACTGGTCTATCATCTTTTCTTATTATATTAAGTGTATAGACTCCTTCTTTTCCTGATTCACTTTTAACTTTTATTAATACTTTATTAGTTCCATATTCTAGTTTAACAGTTCTAGAACCAAAGTTTTCAACTAATGTTGCACCTTTTTCATCACTAAGTTGTGCTTTTATATCAATATTCTCAGTTGAGGATTCTACTTCTATTGTGTATTCTTTTACTGATGTTGCGAATCCATTAATTGTTTTATTATCTATTTTTATTGATTTAAGTGTATTATCTTCTGATTTGATTGTGATGTCTTTATTTATTGGATCACCTTGTTTAATTTCTTCACCTGTTTTTGTATTTAATGTAACTTTAATTCCATCAAGTGTAACTGTTGTAGAGGTTTTATTCGATGTTTTTACTCTAAATTTTAGCGTTGCAACACTGCTTTCTCCGGTTACTCCTGCGTTAGTAAATTTTAATGTATTGTTACCTGTAGATCTTACCTTATTATTACCTTGCCATTTATCTTCTTTTCCTATGCCTATAAATTCTAATACATTAGTATCATATCTTATTGCTGCTTCAAATGCAGTTGCGTTAGTATCACTTTTTATTCCTATTGTAAAATCAATTTTATCTCCACCTGCTACTGTTGTTCCTCCAGATAATGTTGTTGTCACAGTTTCTGCTTTTACTCCTAATGGAAGCAAAAACAATATTAGTAGAAATAATAAAACCCTTTTTAATTTTTTCATACAAACTCCTTCTAATTATTTACACCATGTCTTACAAGTGGTGTAGTCATATCTATTGCTAAGAATGTATACCCATTCTTATGCCCATAATCAATTATATCACTTAATGCATTTAATGTCTTGTAATTATTTTCAAAGTCATGCATTAATACAACATTTGCCCTGTTATGCCTTAAATTTTTTGTAACCGCATTATATACTTGTGTCTTATTTCTAGAACCACCCGCATCACCGCTAGATACATTCCAGTCAAAATAATGATATCCCCTATTTATAACTTCACTCGTTAAATAAGTCATTATCCCCTTATTATATTTTTTGCTTATTGTATTAGAGCCACCACCTGGAAATCTTATTATTTTACTTTCTTCACCAGTTATAGATTTTACTTTATCACTTATTTTTTGTAAATCGGAAAAATATGCAGTGCTTGATGAATATATTGTTTTATAGTTATGAGTATAACTATGAAGAGCAACAGTATGACCTTCATCATATTCCTGTTTAATTAAATAATTTAAATTATTACTATGGTTTATTACAAAAAATGTTGCAGGCACTTTCTTTTCTTTTAATATTTTAAGTATTTTAGGTGTTATTGTGGCGCTTGGACCATCATCAAATGTTAGATAAATTGTACCTGTTTTGTTTATACCTGTAGGGGTATTTTTTTTATCATATACTATGACGGTTCTTTCTATTTTAGAGGTATTACCTGATGAGTCTGTTACCTCATATACTATTTTATAAGTACCTGTTTTACTTGTATTTATACTTCCTGTTGTTTTTATTTTTTCTGTTAAGTCTGTATCACAATTATCTTTTGCTGTTGCGCCTAGCTCATTATATTTAGAATTTAGTTTTACATATACAGTTTTATTTCCTTTTAGTGATATAATAGGTGCTTCTTTATCTTGCTTTTTTATTTTTCTTTCTACAGTTGCACTGTTTCCACTACTATCTTTAACTGTATATATAACTAGTTCATCTTTAGTTTCTTTTTTTACTTTATTTGTTATATCCCCATCATAATTATCTGTTGCTTTATATCCATCTTCAGTATATTCAGAGTTAGGACAAATACTAGTTTCTTTAGAACCCGTTAATTCTATTACTGGTGCAATATCATCAATTACTTCAACTACTCTTTTTACTTTTTTAGTAAATAAACCTTCTTTTACTATATATTCTATCTCATATTTTCCTGGTTTTTCTGTATTTACACTACCTTTAATTTTTACATCATTAGTAACATCTTTAAATGTTGTTGTTGCCTTTGCACCTGACTCTACATATTTATCATTTATTTTAATAGTTACTTTATCTTTTCCATTTAGTGATATTTTAGGAACAAATATAAAATAGACACATATCAAAGCAATTAGTAGAATTCCAACTATTACTCCACCAATTATTAGGCTTTTTTTTGATTTTGATTTTTCTAATGCAACTTCTTTTTCTTCTTTTTTTCCCATCTTATCACCAACCATAATTATATATCTTAATTATACAAGATTAAATAATATTTTACAAATCCTAATCATTAATTTGATTATTTTTTATAAATTCTCTTAGTATCTTTGTAAGTGCTCTTTTTTCTATTCTTGATACATAACTTCTAGATATACCAAGTTCTTTAGCTATTTCTTTTTGTGTTTTTTCATCATTGTTATTTAATCCATATCTTTTTATTAGTATTTCCTTTTCACGATGGTTTAAACACTTTATATATTCTTTAAGTAAAGATACATTATCTTTAGTATGAATCTCTTCTATAAAGTCTGGGCTAGGAAGTTTTAATATATCAAGTATAGTTATTTCGTTTCCCTCCTTATCAAATCCAACTGACTCATTGATGGATATATTTTTATTGTTTTTATTATTTGATCTAAAATACATAAGTATTTCGTTTTCAATGCATCTGGCACAATAAGTAGTTATTTTAGTTGAGTGTTTGTTAGAATATGAATCTACTCCTTTTATAAGTCCAATAGTTCCTATGCTTATTAAGTCATCTTGATCTACATTCTTATGTTCAAATTTCTTTACTATATGAGCTACTAATCTTAAATTGTGTTCTATTAATTTGTTTCTTGCTTCCTTATCTCCATTACTGGCTCTTACAATGTATATATCCTCTTCTTCTTTTGATAATGGTTCTGGAAAAACATTGTTTGAATAGCTTGTTGTAAAAAGTGAGATTTCCTTTAGCCATTTAAGTAATTTAAAAAACATATAATCAACTCCTAATTAATTATATGTTTTAATGTTTTATTTACTTTATTATTTTACATTGACCTTTGATTCTATTGCCTTATCTATGTTGTTACGACATTCATGTACTAGTTTGGCTCTTTCATTTTGAATTTTTTCTAATAGTTTTTTATCCTCTTCTTTATCCGAACCATACAATAATATATTTCTAAAGAGTTTATATTCTTCTTTTACAACCTCATCAAGATTTTTTGATTGTTCTCCAAATAGGTCTTCACTACTTGAACCATTATATATATTTTTATAAGTGTCAATATCACCTGTAAGTTGGGCTTTTATTCTTTCATTTCTATACCCTAATAAACAATCTGCTTCTTCAGCAATTACCGCAGGGCCTCTATAGCTTTCAAATTTTCTATCTTCACCAGTAATAATGCTTGTTATTATTGAATCATCTAGTGAATTAAATCCTTCTTCCATACCAACATTTTTCTCTGATATGAGTGTTCTTACCACTTTTCCATTTTCATCTAGTGATAATCTTTCAAATATCTCTATAAATCCACTTCTTGAGTAATAAATATCACCTTTTATATAGTGACTATTTTCATAGGATTTAAGTGCATGGGAAAATTCATGTACTAAAGTTCTAATTTGGGCTTTGCTTTCTATATCACCAAAAGCAAGTACTATATGTCTTTCAAGTTTATCAATTGAAAATTCTCCATCTTTACAACTTATACGTGGAATAGTTGAGGATACTCCCGCAGCTATTTTTACATCTTGAATTCCAACTATTGACTCATCTTCTTCTATTGTTTCTAGCTTGTTTAGTGTATCATATACATTTTCGCTTGGTTTGCACATAGTAATTGTTGTCTCTTCTAAAACTTTAAATATTAAATCTCTATATTCTTCTCCATAATGCATTATCATAGCTGGTATAATCTTTTCTAAGGTATTACAAAGTTTATCATCATATCCTTTACTTTTTCCTATTTCTCTTATTAATTCATTCATATTATCACCAATATTATGATAATATTTATAGGCTAGTTTTTCAATAAATTTAAGCTTTATTTACTTTTGTTTACACTATTTATGTATTTTTCTACTACTTCATAGTCTGAATATGGGATATATTTATCTTTAATTGCCATGTAAGTGTCTTTTCCTTTACCCGCTATTAATATGATGTCATCTTTTTTAGCGTTTTTAAGTGCGTACATAATTGCTTGTTCTCTATCGATTATTCTAACGTAGTTTTTTAAGGATGAGGTTGATACCATTTCATCTATTATTTCTTCTACACTCTCATACCTTGGATCATCCATTGTAAATATTACTAAATCTGACATTGATAATACTATTTTTCCTATTTTACTTCTTTTTTCATGATATCTTCCTCCTGCGGCACCTGTTATTGTAATTATTCTCCTTTTTTTAATTTTGTTTAGATAAGTAAGTATATTCTTTAAGGCATTTTCAGTATGTGCATAATCTAAAACTATCTTATACTTAGTTCTAAATCCTAAAATTTCACACCTTCCATCTATTTTTATTATTTTCTTAACCTTTTCTATCACATCTTCTATTTTATAGTCAAAATAAATTAATGTAAGTATACTTGCACAAACGTTATATACATTAAACTTTCCAATAAGTGGGCTTTTTACTTCATAGCTTTTATCTTTATATACAATAGTAAAACTTGTTGAATCATCGTTTTCTTTTATAGTTTTAATTATTAAATCTGATTTGGTATTTGTACCAAAAGTTAATACTCTAACCTTTGCTTTACTTAATATTCTTTTAAAGTATTTATCATCACTATTTAATATTAGAACTCCATCTTTTTTTATAAGAGATAATATTTTTTCTTTTGATTCGATATAATTTTCAAGTGTTTTATGTATGTTTAAGTGGTCTTCTGTTATATTGGTTATTATTGCCACATCCAAATTTAATGTATTTGTTCTATTTCTATAAAGTGCTTCGCTTGATATTTCCATAGTTGTATATTCTAAATTTTCTTGTACAAAATGATTCAAATATTTATATGTTTTATTAATTTCTGGGGTAGTATTATTTTCTTTTAGTCTTTCGTTTTTACAATAGACTCCATTTGTACCAATATATCCACAGTTATTATTTCCTAGCATATTTCTAATTATTGATGCGGTTGTAGTTTTACCATCAGTTCCTGTTATACCAATTAATTTTATCTTTTTTAATGGATCATCATAAAATCTTTTTGACAAATATCCTAATTCTTTGTTAGTATCTTCTACTTTTATAAATGGTACTTTATAGTTTTCTTCTTTTTCTACTACTAATGCACTTGCCCCATTTTTTATTGCTTCATCTATAAAATCATGTCTATCTGTATTTACTCCTTTTGTACATACAAATAAATCATACTTTTCTACTTTTTTTGAGTTTATCTTGATATCTTTAATTGGTATATCAAAGTTACAGTTGTATAATTCACTAAGTTTTTTCACAATTATCACCTAGTGTATTATATTTATTTGCTTTAATATGTGATATTTTTTGATTTGTTTGCAAAAATTATTAATTTAATATAAAATGTTTATTGGTGATATATATGATTATGGATGGAAAATCGTTAAAAGGCGAAATATTAAGTGGGTTAGCTGAGGAAGTAAAAGTATTAGATAAAGTTCCAACTCTTTGTGTTATACAAGTTGGTGATGATGAAGCAAGTAATGTTTATATTAATCAAAAAAGAAAAATGTGTAATGATATTGGATATAACTTTATTCATGAAAAGTATGATGATAGTATTACTGAAGATGAATTATTAAAAAACATCGAAAGGTTTAATAGTAATGATAATATAGATGCTATACTAGTACAAATGCCACTTCCTAGTGGAATTAATGAAAAAAACATTCAAAATGCAGTTAATAAATATAAAGATGTTGATGGTTTAAATGATAGTAATATTGTTGATTTAATAAGTGGTAAATCCTCTCTTTATCCTTGTACAGCTTGTGGTGTAATAAGCCTTTTAGATAAGTATGGGGTTACACTTGAAGGTAGTAATGTAGTAATCGTTGGAAGAAGTTCTTTGGTTGGAATGCCACTATTTCATATGCTAGAAAATAGAAACGCTACTGTTACATTATGTCATTCTAAAACAAGAAACTTACAGAGTATAACAAAAAACGCAGATATAATTATATCTGCGACTGGTGTTAAAGGATTAATTAAGGAAGATATGGTTAAGAACAACGCTGTTGTAGTAGATGTGGGTATAACAAGAGAAAATGGTAAACTTTATGGTGATGTTGATTTTGATAGTGTTAGTAAAAAGGCAAGTCTTATAACACCTGTACCGGGTGGTGTTGGTCCAATGACTATCGCATCTCTTGCGCAAAATGTTTTAAAAGCTTATAAAATGCAAAAAAGAAATGACTAAATAGTGAAGTTGTAAGATAAAAGTAGACACAAAAAG
>HF996850.1:0-7539 GCA_000432595.1 Clostridium sp. CAG:710
AAACATGCGATTGCTGTAGCACGAAAAATGATACAAATTACAAAATAACTTCTATATTTAGTCTTAAGTTACTCTTTCTTTAAAAAGTATAAAAATATTTATTAGTAAATAAAGACCCGCAAAGATGAAAATAGAGCCTTTTTTTGTAATAAGTTTTATATAGTTTACATTCTTGATTTTAAATGTTAAAATAAAATTAGAAATTAAGGAGGTTTATATGGAAAATATGGCTACATTAAATACATCAAACGAAGGCAAAAGTAATAAAATTTTTGGAGTGATTTTAACTGAAAGCAAGGGAACAATACAAAAAATACTGGAAAAAACTATTAAAGCACACACAACAATAAACAAAATACAAATAAAAATGACACCTGTTGTTTTAAAAGTAACTTCTATACTTGTCCCTGGGACAGCACCTGTTATTTTACCTTTATATAATTTCCTTAAAACAGACCAAGGTAAAAAAATGCTTGAGATGGGACTAATAAATCAAGAGATTATACGTGAATATGCTAGTGGAAACAAAGAAGCTGCAGCAGAAATGCTCGAAAGTAATCTTGATATAATTACAGGGGATGATGGCGTTACTATGTTGAATGATTTTGCAGGTGCAGTTGCTAAATCTGTTAATGCAGGTGGAGGTAAGTCGAGATAATGAAAGATGCTATAAATAAAATAGTTGTAACAACTGAAGATAATAGAGCGTTAGAAATAACCGTTTTATTAGTATTCGAATTACCGGAGTTTAATAAAAAATACGTTTTATATTATCTTGAGAATGATAATGCTGATGAAAATGTAACAATGTTTATATCTGAATTTAATCCTATTACTAATGAAATCAAAGAAATAGATAAAGATGAAATTGATATTATAAAAAATGTTTATTTAGAAATAAAAAAAGATGCATTAAAAGAAGATAATATTTAATATAAACAAATTTGATAAAATTAAATGGTATTTATATTGTAAATACTATTTTTATATATTGAAGGTATATTTTTTAATAATTTAATAAATAACCTTTTCATTATAAATTATTTTTTGAATATTATTATAGAATAATTGTTGAAAGGAGTAGAATGATAATGAAAAAAAATTGGGTTTTAGCGTTAGTAGCACTTGTTAGTATTATAATAGGTGGTGTAGTAAGCTATTTTATATTTTATAGTTCTAATTTAAATACTGAGGTTCCTTTGCCAAAACAGGAAAAGTCAGAAGGACTTAGAGGAGTTTACGATATTGATAAAAATATTAATGAAAAAACCATCGATAATTATTTGGGAAGAAAGGATACAGTATATCGTGATGTCAGGATGCTTATAGATAGTGCAACTTGGGAAAATAAAGGCGGAGAAAGGAAACTAACTGGATTTGTTGAAGGCTTTGAGGTAGTACCATATGCTTATTTAACTGAGTTTCCAAAGGAGTATGTAGAACAAAAAGCAAGTGAAAATGTATCAGGATTATATAAAGGAAAGACTCTATTTTCATTAGATGAGAATGGAAAATATGTTGCTAATTATAAAGAATCTATGGAAATACTAGAATATCTTTTTCCAAAAGATAAATACATATTTATTATGTGTGGTGCTGGAGGGTATGCTAACTTTACAAAACAAATGCTGGTAGCTTTAGGATGGAATAAAGATAAAATATATAATGTAGGTGGATATTGGAATTATGAAGGAAATCATAGAATTAGTACAGTAAATAATCATGATTCTAAAACAAAATATGATTTCTGGAAGGTAAATTATCATAATATTGATTTTGATAATTTAACGGTAATTAAATAAATGAAAAATAAAATTATTACAATATTAACATCATTATTTATTTTGACTATAGTTATAACTGCAGTTGTTATTTTAATAGTTAATAAAAATAAAAAACCATTTTATTTAGATAGTAACTATTATGGCACAGATAGTATAAAAGAAATAAGAATTGATGAATTAAATAGATTAATAGACAATAAAAAATCGTTCGCTATATTCATATATCAACCTAAATGTATTACTTCATTTGATTTTGAAAACGTTTTAAATGAATTTATAGAAGAAGAAAAAATTAGTATTTATAAAATTGCTTTTTCTGATATAAAAGATACTAAAATAGGGAAATCAATAAAATATTATCCTTCTTTTATAGTTTATAATAAAGGAAGAATGGTTGATTTTTTAAGAGCAAATAAAAATGAGGATGTTAAATATTATCTTTCTAAAAAAGGATTTAAGAGTTGGTTTACTAAATATGTTAAATTAAAAGATGATGTTATAGAAGTAGGAATGAGATAGTTAATACTGTTTTGTAATTTTGAAATGCAGGAATACTTATGAAATTATGATATTCTGTATTTAGTAGTATAAAGAGGTAATTATGAGAAAGAAAAGTGAAATTCGTAGTAAAGACTCTATAGATAGAGGTGTATTAAAAAATCTTAAGTCGACATACAAATATGCCAGAAGCGGTAGAAAGTATTTATATCTATTTTTATTTACACAAGTTATTTTTACAATTCTAGCGGTGGTAATTCCGATTATAACTGCTAGAAGATTAGTATTATTAACTAGTGGTGTTTTTGATAAACTATTTGTAATTTTTATTATTATTTTTATAATGGAGATTTCTAGGAATCTTGTTAGATATATTGGTTCCTATGCATATAATAAATTTTATTATGATGTTAGAAGAAACTTGCAAATTGAATTAACAAGAGAGACTTTAAAAATAACGCAAGAGGAATTAAATACTACATCTAGTGGGGTATTTATAGAACGAATTAATAATGATACTGATAGTTTGACTGATGTTTTTGCAAGTTTAATTAATCAAGTAACAACAATAATAGGAAATCTTGGTATATTAGTTACAATATTCTTTATAAATAGGTATATGTTTTTAGCATATCTCTCATTTATTATTATAATAATCGCATTTAATAGATATTCAAGTAACATAAATTATATGAATCGTAAAAAGCTTAAAAAAGAAAGAGAAAAAACGGGTGGATTTATTTCTGAGATAGTAAGGGGTTCAAAAGATGTTAAAATATTAAATGCTGAAGAATCTTTCTTAAAGAAAGCTGACCAACATTTAAAAAAAGCAAGTGATATGAGTTATAAATATCATATCGAAAGATCAAAATATAGAGCTTTTTCTGGAACAATTAGAGATACTGCAGATTTGGGAATTGGAATACTAATTTGTGTATCTTTAATATCTAAGATATTGGGTATTGAATCGGCTTTAATTATATATAGTTATCATTATCAAATATTATATACTGCTGACATTATTGAGAGTATATATGAAATTTTAAAACAGTTTAATTTATCAGCAAATAGAATATTTGGGGTTTTAGAAGAAAAAGAGTTTAATAAAGAAGTATTTGGAAATAAGAAATTAAAAAATTTCAATGGAAATATAGAATTTAAAAATGTTAGTTTTTCTTATGAAGATAATATTCCTGTTTTGAAAAATCTTTCGTTTAAGATTGAAGCGAATCAAACTGTTGGTTTTGTTGGACCATCTGGAGCAGGAAAGAGTACAATATTTAATTTAATAAGTGCTATAAATAAAGTTGATAGTGGTGAAATATTATTTGACGGAATTAATATTAGTGAACTTGATAAAGAATCAATACGTGGAAATTTATCTGTGATAAGTCAAAACGCTTATATATTTAACATGAGCATAATGGAGAACTTAAAAATTGTTAAGAGTAATGCCACTAATAAAGAGGTAAAAGAAGCGTGTAGACTTGCTTGCTTGGATGATTTTATTGAATCTCTTCCTAATAAATATAATACTATTGTAGGTGAGGGTGGAGTTACATTGTCAGGTGGTCAAAGACAACGACTTGCGATAGCACGTGCCCTTCTTTTGAAAACAGAGATACTTCTGTTTGATGAAGCTACAAGCGCACTTGATAATAAAACACAGTCAAAAATTCAAGAAGCAATATCTAATTTAAAAGGTGAATATACAATATTGATAATTGCTCATAGATTATCTACTGTTATTAATGCTGATAAGATATTTGTTATTGTAGATGGTGCGGTAGAGGAAGAAGGAACTCATAGCTATTTAATTAAAAACAGTAAAACATATAATAAACTGTATGATAAAGAAAGAAAAAAAGAAAAAGTTTAATTAAGCCTTTTTGTTTTGGCTTTAACTTTTTCTTTTTCATTTTTCTTTTTTTCATATCTGATTTTTTTCTTATTATCTCGTACTTCTTTAACAATATCTTTATTAAATCTATCTATGATACATAGAGTATCATTGGCATTAAAAATTCTTGGATTTGTATAATTTACTGAATATAGTTTATTATAAAACTTAAAATAGTTATGATTTTCTTTTAAATTTATTTCTTTTTTTGATCTCCTAATTTCATATCCATAACAATTGGTACTGTCAGTTTGATATATAAGATATCTTTTCTTATTTTTTGAGATTACATCTCCAGGTTCAACTAGTTTGTTCGTTTCACATGATGTAACTGGAATATTATGAAATAATTTACTATACTTATGTAAAAGCTTTGTATCTTTATCAGTTAGATGTGACATAGTGTGTATTACATTTTCATATGGTAGTGTAACTAAATTATTTAACATAACTAATGTGTTTTTACTAAAATCATAAGTATTTTTATTTAAAACTAATTTTAGTCCATTATAATTATCTCTAAAAATAAAATTATTAATATTACTAGTACAGTAGTAGCCTTCTATATATCTATTGGTATTGTCTTTTTTTGTTACAACTAGTGGTCTTTTTGAATGTTCATTTTCAATGTTCTTTGCTTTTATTGCTTCTTCATTCATTTTTACAAAAATTATATCATTTTTACTAATTTTATTTATTAGATTCCAATTTATGGAATTAATTCTAACATATGATTCATTTTTTTCAGAATTTTCTGTTTTGTTATCTTTTGTGTTTAACTCTACATTTGGTTCTTCTTTCTTTTCTTTGCTTTTAAAAATATGTTCTTTTATAAAATTTATAATACTTCTAATCTTCATTATTTTCTCCTTCGTTGTTTGTATTATATGTCACAGTAAATTAAATGGCAATATTTATTCTTAAATAATTGATATTAATTTATTATATGTTATATAATAAATTTGCATAAGGAGATTTATTATGTCTAAAATATCAAATATGTTAACTATGTTACAACTACTTCAAAATGGCAGAAAATATAGTATAAAAGAATTAGCTAGTAAATTAGAAGTGAGTGAAAGAATGATTAGATCTTATAAGGATGAATTTGAACTTGCAGGAATTTATATTGAATCTATACGTGGACCATATGGTGGGTATGTATTAAATCAAGATATTAAATTAACTGAAAGGTACATTAAACCAAGTAATATAGATTTTAATAATAGAGAATTATATAACTTACTAAGTAAAGCTATAAAAGAGAAGAGAAAATGTTATATAAAGTATTATTCTAAGGAACATGATAAAATAACAGAAAGAGTAATTAAGCCTTATAATCTAATAATATTAGAAAGCGAATGGGGAGTAGCTGCCTATTGTGAAATGAAAAATGAGATTAGGCATTTTTATTTGAGTAGGATTATTAATATTAATTTATTAGATGAAAAATTTTAATGTGACATAAATGTTTCCTATTTAATTGCTATATTTATCTTGAAAGGAAGGTAGATAGGCATGATTAAATTAGAACAATATAGGGATTTATGGTTAAGTGAAATGATGAGTGAAGTGATTGGATTTTATCCGAGAGAATTTTATCCTTTAGATAATTTTTCATCATTTAAGGTAGAATGGGATGGTTACTTATATTCATCTGTTGAAGAAGCTTATCAAGCAGCTAGTTTTATGGGTAGTGATGAAGAAATGGTTCAAGCAATTAAAAAATCTCATTCTGCTGATGAGGCACAAAGACTTGCATATGCAAATAAAGATAAAAGAAGAGATGATTGGAATCTTATAAAACTAGATGTTATGGAATTATTACTTAGATTAAAACTAGAACAAAATCCTTATGTGTTGAAAAAGCTATTACAAACCGGTGATTATTACATTGTAGAAGACTCGCCAAAGGATAGTTTTTGGGGATGGGGTCCTGATAGATGCGGTGAAAATCAGCT
Organism: Clostridium sp. CAG:710; assembly: GCA_000432595.1. Taxonomy (GTDB): domain Bacteria; phylum Bacillota_I; class Bacilli_A; order RF39; family UBA660; genus CAG-710. The sequence goes on from HF996850.1 coordinate 6,144, forward strand.
AGGGAGATTATGGATGAAGCTAAGAAAAGAATTAATTCTTAAAGAAGAAAGTTCAAAAGTCAAAATATTTAAATAATTTAATAGCAATGTTTAAAGATTGCGTTATAATTAAATAAAGGGATGGTAGTAATGAATAAATTTTTAAAAATAGTAAAAGAGAATTATAAATGGATAATATGTTTTATGTGCTTGATACTTTTTTTGTTAATTGCAGAAGATGTTTTTAATAAAGATGTAATGAGAGGAGATATTTTAGGCTATAATTTAGTTAGAAAATATTTAATAAGTAAAGATATCACATCAATTATGAAATTTATAACTTGGTTTGGTAGTGCATCATGTTTGATTCTTACATCTGTTCTATTATTAGGTTTAATTAAAAATAAAAAGGTTGGACTTCTATCTATATTGAATTTATTTATTATAACAGTATTTAATCAATTGTTTAAATTTATTCTTCAAAGACCACGCCCAAGTAATTATAATATTATAACTGAAAAAGGATATAGTTTTCCATCTGGACATTCAATGGTGAGTATGGCGTTTTATGGATATATAATATATTTAGTATATAAATATATTAAAAATAAATATTTAAAATGGACTATAATAAGTATTCTTTCATTACTAATTATATCTATAGGAATAAGTAGAATTTATTTAGGGGTACATTATACTAGTGATGTTCTTGCAGGCTTTTTGATTTCTATATCCTATTTAGTTATATATATTAATCTAACAAGTGCAATGTTAAATAAAAATGTTTCATAAATTTTATATTTATTACATGATTAATAGATGATTAGTATAAAAAGTATAACTAGGTATACAAGGAGAATTTTAAATAAATAATTATGATTTTAAATGTAAGTGGAAGAACTGATGTTGTAGCGTTTTACTCAGATTGGTTCATGAATAGATATAAAGAGGGATTTTTAGATGTTAGAAATCCATTTAATAAGAAACTAGTAAGTAGAATTTACTTTGATGATGTGGATTTAATTCTTTTTTGTACAAAGAATCCAACTCCAATTATAGATAAGTTAAAGTATATAAATAAACCAATTCTTTTTCAAGTAACTTTAACACCTTATAGAAATGATATAGAACCTAATGTAATTGATAAAAATAAAATAATAGATGCGATAAAGGAAATTTCAAAAATAGTTGGTATAGATAATTTGACTGTAAGATATGATCCAATATTTTTAAGTGATAAATATAATTTGAAATATCATATAAAGGCATTTAAAAAGCTTTGTGATAGATTAGATGGTTATGTAAATAGGATATTGATATCTTTTATGGATGAATATAAAAATGTTAAAAATAATAGGAATGTTCTAAGATATAGACCATTTAATAATGATGATTATAGAATAATCGGAAGAGAATT
>HF996850.1:7551-14431 GCA_000432595.1 Clostridium sp. CAG:710
AGAATAATCGGAAGAGAATTTTCATTAGCTGCAAAAAGCCATAATATTAATGTATTTACATGTTCAGAAAAAGAGGACTTAGTAAAATTTGGTTTTAGTAAGGATGAATGTTTATCACATAGTCTTGCATTTAAGCTAACTGGTAAGAAATATAAAGGTTGGAAGGCAAGAGGAAATATTAATTGTAAATGTGTAGAAATGGTAGATGTAGGAGTATATAATTCATGTAGTCATTTTTGTAAGTATTGTTATGCAAATTTTGATGAGGCAAGTGTCAGAGAAAATTATAAATTACATGATAAAACATCATCATTATTAATTGGAAAACTAGAAAAAGATGATGTAATAAAAATAAGAAGAAAATAATTATTGATAAATTAAGATAGAGTAGATGAAAAATTCTACTTTTTTTGATATACTTGTTATTGCAAGAGGAGGCAGTATATGGTTTATTTAGATTATTCGGCTGCAACACCACCAGAAGAAGAGGTATTAAAAACATTTTATGATATTAGTAAAAGGTATTATGCAAATCCAAATGTTTCGCATGAGTTTGGGTTGGAGGCTAAAAGAATAGTAGATGAATCTACTAAATTAATCGCAAACCTTTTAGGGGTAATGGAAGAAGAAGTAATCTACACGTCTGGTGCTAGTGAATCCAACAACTTAGTGATAAAAGGCATCTGCCAAAGATATAAAAATAGAGGTAAGCATATTTTAATAAGCAGTCTTGAACATACTTCAATTACTAAGAGTGCAACAGTTATGCAGTCACTTGGATTTGAGGTAGAAATAATTCCTGTTACAAAAGATGGCGTAGTTGATTTAGATAGTTTGAAATCCATGTTAAGAGATGATACAATCTTGGTTAGTGTTTGTTCAGTTGATAGTGAATTAGGTTTGGTTCAGCCAATTGAAGAGATAGGGAAAATCTTAAAGGATTATCCAAATTGTATATTTCATACAGATGCCTCATTATCGGTAGGTAAGGTAGGAATTGATTATTCTTCTGCTCAATTGATAACTGTAACTCCTCATAAATTTTATGGACTTATGGGATGTGGAATTTTAATAAAAAAGAAGGACGTATTTTTAATTCCTCAAATAGATGGTGGTAGATCAACTACTATATACCGAAGTGGAACTCCCGAGGTGGCATCTATTAAAGCAGCGTCTGTTGCACTTTCTATTGCACTATCTAAAGAAGATGAGAGATTTGAATATGTAAAAAAACTTAGCTCTTATTTAAAGGGTGAGTTAGCAAAATATAAAAACGTTTATATAAACAACACTAAAAATTCAATACCGCATACTATTAATTTTAGTGTTAAAAAGATTAATTCTGTTGATATACAAAAGAAATTATCAGATAATCAAATATATGTATCTACAAAAACTTCTTGTTGTCCAGTTAATACACCTTCTAAATTAGTTTACGCATTAACTAAGGACAAAGCTTTATCATCTTCATCACTTAGAGTTAGTATTTCACATTTAACTACAAAGAATGATATTGATGAATTTTTAAGAGTTTTTGATGTAATATACAAGGAGTATGAGAAAGATGGAAAAATATAAAGAAATTGAGAGAAGCATTATAAAAAAATACCGTAAGGAAATATGGAGTAGATTTGTTAAAGCAGTACAAGATTATCAACTTATAAAAGAAGATGATAATATTATGGTTTGTATTAGTGGAGGAAAAGATTCATTTTTACTTGCTAAATGCGTACAGGAGCTTCAAAGACATGGAAAAATTAAATTTAATGCTCATTATGTGGTGATGGATCCAGGATATAATGATTATAATAGAGATTTCATAACTTCAAATGCTAAAACGCTAAATGTACCAATTGAAATATTTAATAGTGATATATTTGATATAGTATCTACAGTAGAAAAAGGTAGTCCATGTTACTTATGTGCTAGAATGAGAAGAGGATGTTTATATAATAAAGCTCGTGAATTGGGATGCAATAAAATAGCACTGGGGCATCACTTTGATGATGTAATTGAAACAACATTACTTTCAATGATTTATGGGGCAGAGATTAAGACAATGATGCCTAAGTTACACTCTGATAATTATGAAGGAATAGAATTAATTAGACCTCTTTATTTAGTTAAGGAAGATTCAATAATATCTTGGAAGAATGCAAATGAATTAACATTTATAAATTGTGCTTGTCGCTTTACAGAGGGATGTTCATTAATTAATGATGGAACAAGTAAAAGAAAAGAAATGAAAGAGTTAATTAAAAAGTTAAGAAAATTAAATCCTGATGCTGACTATAATATTTTTAAGAGCTTAGATAATGTAAACTTAAACTGTATACTAGGAACAAAAAATAATGGAATTTATAGAAGCTTTTTAGAAGATTATGATACAATAAAAGCAAATATAGTTAATGATAATGAATAAAAAAGAATAATGGGAGTATTTATGAATAGGGAATATAAAAGATATTTAGAAGAGGATCAACATTTTGACAGACAAACTTTAATGGGAATATTTGCTCTTCTAATAGTGATAGCGGGTTGTTTTGGTTGGTACTATGAATTTATATTTTATTTTTTTAATGGAGGAGGAAAAGAGTTTTATTGGAGAGGTGGTAACTTCCTACCTTGGATTAATATATATGCTACTGGTTCTATAATGATATACTTCTTAACATATAAAAGAAGGAAGAATCCATTAAAGGTGTTTCTTATAAGCTTTTTTTCTTGTGGTATACTTGAATATTTTTCTGGGCTTGGAATGTATTTATTAAGAGATGGACTTAGATGCTGGGACTATAATAATGAAATATTAAATTTTGGTAATATAGGCGGCTTTGTTTGTTTAAGAAGTGCGACATTCTTTGCATTATCAGGATTGCTTTTAATATATGTGATAATTCCTTTTATATTTTATCTTGCAAAGAATACAAATAAAAAAGCATTTTTGACTATAAGTTTTATATTTTGTGGAATCATTTTATTTGACGAATTTTATAATTTGATATTTGCAAGAGTATTAGGACTTCCTAGGGCAACTGCGATATATAGAAAACTTGGATTTCCATTTGTTGTGTTTAAATAAATGAAAGTTTTGTCTTGAAAAGTACTTTGTGATATGATATAAGTGTAGATGGGGGAGAGGAAAAAAATTATGTTTGATGAAAGATTTGCGTTATGTTCAATTATGAAAGAATTTTTGGGTGAGAAAGAGCTTTCTTGTTTTGCAGTGGATGTGTTATATGAATATGCACAAGCGACAGAACAGGAAATTGATTATAAATCAGCTGTTAATGAAGCTATAAAAAAGCAAAAGCATTATACAACAAATCTTAAAAAAGATGAGGCTACAAAAGAATCTGCATCTATAATGTCAATAAATGGAAATGAAGTTGCAAGAGTAATTACGACTGTTGGCATTCAAGAGTGTAGCATTGGAAATTCACTTAATATTGGGAAACGAGTAGATGAAAGTTGCTATATCAGGGGTAGTTTATATTTTCCTGAGACAGATAGTTTGTTGATTGTACCTTTGAATACTATTATTGGTGAAAAAACAGATGATGCTGTTGGTACTATTAAATATTATGATTCAAATTCACTTGATGTGGCTAGATTATTTACTGAAAGTGGAAGCTTTATCACGGCGTGTGATTATATTCAACCGGATGAAGTATATCAATATAGAGGAACAAAAGGTTTTCTAGATGAATTTAAAATAGCACTTGAAAAAGTAAATGGTAAAGCTCCAAAACAAAAGCATATATAATTAATTACAATAAAAGAAAGTTTTATTTTAAATATTTATTAAAGTATACATATTAAAATAATATGGTCTACTTTTAATTATTTCTAATTGAACTTTCTTTTTATATGTTTTTTCCTATCAGGTGTAGAATTTGTGTTAAAACTATGGACATAAATTAAAAAAATGTTTATACTTAATTTAAGTTAGAAAGGGTGAGAACATGAATGAAGATACATCATTTTATGTAGCACTAATAATACTTGCAGTATTGGTAGTACTTATAATAATTGCTTTAATAAGTAAGAAGAAAAAAGAAAAATTAATAGATGCTTGGTTGGAACAACATCCAAATGCTTGTAAAATTTATTTACAAAAGAAGATTGGTGTAAAATCTGGGACAATATCAGTATTTTATGTAAATAAAGAAAAGCCAAAAATAAAAATTGAAAAAACTATGAATGTTTTATATGTTGAGCCAGGTAAAAATACAATTGAAGCTTCATATATATTTACTAGACCAGGTGTTGCTTCTACTATTACTGAAACTTATGGACCAGCAGAGGTTGTAGTTGATGTTGAAGCTGGTAAAGAATATGAACTTACATTTGATAGAGAAAAAAAGATGTTTTCTTATAATGAAAAAAACAACTAATCAGATTAGAAATAATCTGATTTTTTATAGGAGGTTTCAGTATGAATAAATACTATAAGGCATATGAGAAAAGATATAAGCAAATGTATGAATTAAAAGGGTTATGGGAAGTTTCTGATAGAACTCCAGAGGTTATTAATACTATTTTAAAGTATAATATTAATAAGAATGATAAAATACTAGAATTAGGATGTGGTGAAGGAAGAGATGCATTTTATTTACTTGATAATGGCTATAATCTTTTGGCAGTTGATTATTCTAAAACAGTTATAAATAAATGTAATGAGTTAACTAATAATAAATATGTAAATAACTTTAGACAATTTGATCTTATTGAAGATAAACTGAATGATAAATTTGATTTTATTTATTCAGTTGCGGTTATTCATATGTTTGTAGAAGAAAATCATAGAGATGCATTTTATAAATTTATAAGAGAACATTTAAAAGATGATGGTATAGCGCTTATAATTTCAATGGGTGATGGAGATACTGAGTTTAAAACAGATATAAATAAAGCATTCGATGATACTATGAGAAAAAATGTTAACTCTGGTATGGAAGTTATGGTTGCTACTACATCTTGCAGAGTTAAAAATTTACTAAATATGAGAAAAGAAATAATTAAAAATGAACTTAAAATACTTGATGAAAAAATAATTGATGATGTTCCTAATTTTGATAAGTGTATTTCTTTTATAGTAAAAAAATAAATAGTCAAATAAATGTAAAGTTTAATTATTCATATTGTTAAAGTTTGTCTCATATGATACAATATAATTGTCTAAAAGAATAGAGCATCTATTGTATAAAACCGACTAAATAGTGACGATAAGGGAGTTTCGAACTTTAACTGGTGTTGAATACTTGCACATTTTGTAAGGATCCTAAAGGTTAAATACAAACACCCACCTGCGGAGAGCGGGTTTTTATCGTTGGTGTTCTCTCTTTTGGATAATTTATGAGTTAAAAGAATGAAGTTTTCATTCTTTTTCTTTTGTGATAAAATGTTTTTGGAAGTGATTATATGTTTGATAGAATAGAAAGATTAATTGGAAAAGAGAATTTGACTCTTATTAAAAATAAATCCGTTTTAATAGTTGGATTAGGTGGAGTAGGTGGAAGTGCTATACTATCATTAGTTAGGAGTGGTATAGGAAAAGTTATAATAATAGATTTTGATAGTGTAGATATTTCTAATATTAATAGACAGTTAATTGCTTTTAATAATTCGGTTGGAAGAAAAAAAACTGATGTATGTGAAGAAGTTATCAAAAATATAAATCCTGAGTGTGAAGTAGTTAAGTATGATATATTTTTAGATAAAGATAACATAATTAAGATATTAGATGATAATAATCCTGATTATGTAATAGATGCATGTGATAGTGTTAAAACAAAACAAGCACTTATTAAGGCTTGTTTATATAAAAAAATCAAAATAATATCATGTATGGGTACTGGGAATAAATTGAATCCATTAGATTTAGAAATAACAGATATTAGAAAAACTGTTAATGATCCTCTTGCAAGAGTTATGAGAAAATGGGTTAAGGATAATAGAATTAATGATAAGATTATGGTTGTATCTTCAAAAGAAAAACCTCTAAAAAAAGACAGAGTTATTGCAAGTATGTGTTTTGTTCCAAATGCTGCAGGTATGCTAATAGCAAATTATATAATTAAAGACATAATAAAAATCTAAGGGTTATTCCTTAGATTTTTCTGTATAATCCAACTGCTTTACCTAATATGGTAACGTTATTTAATATAATAGGTGCCATTGTATCATTTTCAGGTTGAAGTCTTATATGATTTTTTTCTTTATAGAATGTTTTTAATGTGACTTCATTATCATCGGTCATAGCTGCAACTATTTCTCCGTTATGTGCAACTTTACTTCTTTCTATTATAACAATGTCATCATTAAATATTCCCTTATTAATCATTGACTCACCATGTACATTAAGAGCAAATAATTCTTTTCTTGTATTAACAAGTCCAGCAGGGATTTTAAAGAATTCATCTGGTTGTTCAATTGCTTCAATAGGGTTACCAGCAGCAATGTTACCAAGTAGTGCAACATCAATAACGTTATCTCTTTTGTCAGCATATTCATTATTAACTAGTAATTCAATAGTTCTGTTTTTGGAACTAGCCTTTTTAATATATCCTTTTTCAGCAAGCTTTTTTAAGTGAAAATGTATTGTTGCGGGTGAATTTAAATCAAGTTCTTTGCATAATTCTCTTACTGTTGGGGGATAGCCGTGTTTAGCAACAAATTTTTTTAATGTTTGTAAAGTTTCTTTTTGTTTGGTAGTTAATTTTTCCATACTTTCACCTCTGCCATGATTATAACACAAACACATATTCGTGTCAAACGAATGTTCTCTCTTGAAAAAAGCTGGGGGGGGGGTGTATAATGAATATAGATTAAAATAAGAGAGGTGCAAAATGAGAGATAGAAAGAAAAGAAACATTAT
>HF996851.1:0-8969 GCA_000432595.1 Clostridium sp. CAG:710
GTTTATAAAACAAGAATGAAAAAGGCAGAAAAATCTCCTAGTGAGACAACAAACTTTTTTGATGGACCAATCGCAAGAAATAAAATAAAGAAAATAACATTTTATGATACATTAAATGTAGAAGGATATTCAAATAACTTTGATATATCAGAAGATAGTAGTGGAAAAGTACTAGCGTGGTATAAAACCGATTCAACTGGGTATTATGAACTAGCAATAGGACAAGATGGTGGAGTAATAGCAAATCCAAATATGGCCTATTACTTTAAAGGTTTAATCTTACTAGAAGAAATAAACTTAGAAAAACTAGACACATTTGGCGTTGCAGAAATGCAGAATATGTTCGAAAATTGTAAAAATCTAAAAGAACTAGATTTATCAAGTTTTGATACAAAAAGCGTAACAAGTATGGAAAGAATGTTTCTAAATTGTAGTAGTGTTAAGTCGATCAATTTAAAAAGCTTTAGGACGCCATCGCTATCATTTATTCACGATATATTTAGTGGATGTAGTTCGCTTGTAGAATTAGATCTAACTAATTTTGATACTTCTAAGGCCACAAATTTTGCCAATATGTTTTTAAATTGTAAAAGTTTAACTAAGTTAAATCTTACCGGATTTAAAACTACATCTGCTACTATTCTTGTAAATATGTTTAAAGGATGCAGTAGCTTGGAAGAGTTAGATATTACAAGTTTTAATACATCAAAAGTAAAAACAATGGGCAGTTTATTTTATGGTTGTACTTCATTAAAAAGCATAGATTTATCAAACTTTGATACAAGTAGTGTTGTTGATATGGGGGGAATGTTCTATAACTGTCAGGCACTTACCTCATTAGATTTATCAAGCTTTAATACATCAAATGTAACAAATATGGGTGATACATTTAATTGGTGTATTTCATTAAAAAATATAAATCTAAGCAGTTTTAATACAAGCAAAGTTACTACTATATCAAGTCTATTTTATAAATGTGAATCTTTAGATACAGTGGATTTAAGCAGTTTTGATACTTCAAATGTAGTAAATATGAGTAAAACATTTATGCTTTGTAATAATTTAACTACAATATATGTATCAGAATTGTGGAACACCTCAAAAGTTACTACATCAAATCTTATGTTTAATGAGTCAAGAAAACTAAAGGGTTCAAATGGTACTATTTCTTATTCATGGGATAAAGTTGATGTAGGTATGGCAAATTATACAACAGGATATTTAACTTATAAAGCAATTACATAGAATTGAAAAATCAAAAAAATGTTGACAACTATAGAAATATATATTATAATCAGTGCATAAATTAAAAAAGGAAAGAGATGTATCCACATCCACCTGATTAGCTTAAAGTAGCAATAGGTAAAGAGCCAAGTTGATTTTATATTTATAAATATAATTTTGATTATGTCTTAAAAGTGGATACATTGTGTCCACTTTTTTAAGTTTAATGGAGGTGTTTTGTATAGCAAGTTCGAAAGGTAATTTGTTGATTAATGAGCAAATTAAAGCTAATCAAGTTTTGGTAATTGGACCAAATGGAGAACAAGTTGGTGTAAAATCACTTAGTGATGCATTGACTTTATCTAGTTATGCTGGTTTGGATTTAGTTTTAATAAGTCCAAATGCTAATCCACCTGTTTGCAAGGTAATGGATTATAACAAGTATAAATATGAAAAGAGCAAAAAAGAAAAAGAGGCTTTAAAAAGACAAAAAGCTAATATGTCTGAATTAAAAGAATTTAGATTATCACCAGTAATAGATGTAGGTGACTTTGAAACAAAATTAAAACAAGTAACTAAATATCTACAAAAGGGAGATAAAATTAAATTATCTATTCGTTTTAAGGGAAGACAAATGGCACATACAGAAATAGGTAAGGATGTATTGCTTAGGTTTTCAGCTCGTTTATCTGAGCTATCTGATATTGAGCAACAACCTAAACTTGATGGTAGAAGTATGACAATGTTATTAACACCAAAAAAATAATTGTAGGAGGAAAATTATGCCAAAATTAAAAACTCATAAGGGAAGTTCAAAAGTATTCAAAAAAAGAAAAAATGATTATAAGATTGGTAGACCAGGTAGTAGACATAATACTGGAAGTAAATCTACTAATCTAAATAGAAAAAATAGAAAAGGATCTCAATTAAGTAAAGCAGATCATAACAGATTAAAAAATTTAATCTAATTAGTGTTTAGGAGGATAAAAAATGACAAGAGTAAAAAATGGTGTTGCTACTAAAGCTCGTCACAAAAAAATATTAAAACAAGCTAAAGGATATTGGGGTAGCAAACATAGATTATATAAAACTGCAAAAGAACAATTAATGCATTCAGGAAAATATGCTTTCCGTGATAGAAAACAAAAGAAAAGAGATTTCAGAAAATTATGGATTACAAGAATTAATGCAGCTTGCCGTGAAAATGAAATTAGTTATTCTAGATTTATAGAAGGACTTAACTATGCTGGAATCGAAATAAACAGAAAAATGGCTTCAGAAATAGCTATTAACGATCCAAAGGCGTTTACTGAAATGGTTAATGTTGCAAAAAAAGCATTAGAAGCAAAAAAAGCAGGAAAAGAATATGTTGTAAAAGCAACAAAGACTACTAGTAAACCAGTAGCAAAAAAAGAGACAAAAGAAGTAGCAACTGATATTTCTAAACTTACAGTTGCTGAATTAAAGAAAATTGCAGCTGATAAGAATATAACTATTCCAGCTGGAGCAAAAAAAGCTGATATATTAGAATTATTAAAATAATCATATTAATGAATTGGTTTATCTAGTGCCTTAGGGTGATAAACTTTAGAAATTAATAAGTGTATAACGAAAAGGAGAAAATAAAAAATGACAGTAGTTTCAATGAATTATTTATTAGAAGCAGGTGTTCACTTCGGACACCAAAGAAGAAGATGGAATCCAAAAATGAGAGAATATATATATACTTCTCGTGATGATATATATATAATCGACTTACAAAAAACAGCAAAGAAAATTGAAGAAGCTTATGCAGCAATGAAGGAAATTGCTGAAGCTGAAGGAAAAGTACTATTTGTTGGTACTAAAAAACAAGCTCAAGAAGCAGCAGAAGAATGTGCTCTTAGAACTAACATGTATTTCGTTAATGAAAGATGGTTAGGTGGTACATTAACTAACTTTAAAACAATTAGATCTAGAATTAAACGTCTAGAACAAATTGAAAAAATGGAAAGTGATGGTACTTTTGATTTATTACCTAAAAAAGAAGTAATTAAAATTAAAAAAGAGTATGACAAATTAAATAAATATCTACGTGGTATTAGAGAAATGAAAAAATTACCAGCTGCATTAGTAATTGTTGATCCTCGTAAAGAAGAAAATGCAATTAAAGAAGCTAGAATATTAAATATTCCTGTATTTGGTGTAGTAGATACTAACTGCGATCCTGATATGGTTGATTACGTTATTCCTGGTAATGATGACGCTGTTAGAAGTGTTAAATTAATGCTTGGAGTATTAACAAATGCAATTGCTGAAGTTAATGGTAATGAAATGATTGATTTCTTAACTGAAGAAGATAAAGCTAAAGCAGAAAAGAAAGCAAAAAAACAAGAAATAAAAGAAGAAATCAAAGAAGTAAAAGAAAACGCTAAAGAGAAAAAAGAAGAAATTAAAGAAAACATCAAAGCTACTAAAAAAGAAGTTAAAGAAGCAGCAAAAGAAGTTGTAGAGGATGTTAAAGATGTTATGAAAGATATCAAAGATATGACTTTAACAGAATTAAAAGAAGTAGCAAAAATTAAAGGTATTAAAGGATACTCAAAATTAAAGAAAGATGAACTTCTTGAAGTTTTAAAATAGGTGATAATATGTTTAGCGCAAGTGATGTAAAAGAATTAAGAGAAAAAACTGGTGCTGGTATGCTTGACTGTAAAAAGGCATTACAAGAATCAGAAGGAAATATGGAAAAAGCCATTGATTGGCTAAGAGAAAAAGGAATTTCAAAGGCTGCTAAAAAAGAATCAAGAATTGCAGCTGAAGGATTAAGCGAAATTCTAGTAGATGGAAATAAAGCGGTTATATTAGAGATTAACTCTGAAACTGACTTTGTTGCTAAAAATGCTGAATTCACAAACTTTGTATCTCTTCTTGCTAAAGTTGTATTAGAAAATTGCCCTAAAACTATGGAAGAAGCAATGGAACTTCCTATGGGTGATGGAACTGTTAATAGTAGTTTAATTAACTTAATTGCAAAAATTGGTGAAAAAATAAGTTTCAGAAGATTTGAAATCGTAGAAAAAAATGATAATCAAGTATTTGGAGTTTATAACCATCAAAATCTTGGAAAGATTAATGTTATTACTGTATTAGATGGTGATAATAGCGAAATTGCAAGAGATGTTGCTATGCACGTTGCTGCAATGAATCCTGGATACTTATCAAGAAGCGATGTACCAGAAGATGTAATTAATCATGAAAAAGATGTAATTAAAAAACAAGCAATTGAAGAAGGAAAACCTGCTGAAATTGCAGAAAAAATGGTTAATGGTAGAATTAATAAATTCTATAAAGAAGTTTGCTTACTTGAACAACCATTCATTAAAGATTCAGACTTAGATGTAGCTGGTTATGCAAAAGCTAATAATATGGCTGTTGTAAAATTTGTTCGTTTTGAAGTTGGAGAAGGAATGGAAAAAAGAAACGACGATTTTGCAAGTGAAGTAATGAGTCAAATTAATGGTTAAAAGAACAGAAATGTTCTTTTTTTCTTGCTAATTAGTTTTACTTATTGACAAGTATTTCTTTGGCAGTTATTATAGAAACTTAGGAAGTACTAATATAAAAATATGAAACAGCAAATTAAATTTAGCTTGCATATTAGTATATAAAAAGGTGATAAAATGATTCGAAAAATTAGTGCAAGAAATATTAATGAAATATATAGAAATAGTGCTTTTAGAATAGTAAATGCAGCTCCACCAGAAGATATAGATGAATTTTCAAGAATAATTGTATCTACAATATTATATATTAGAGAAAATGATTACGACTTCTATAATAAGATGATCACATCCATTTATCCAATCTATTATATAGAAAATAGATATTTTGAAAGAAGTGATGCTAAACTTCTTAAAGAATCATTCGCAAACTATGATCTTAGAAATGAATTTGATACAATTACATCATTTGAAGAATTGGATTGTGTAATAGAAACAAGCCCCAAAATCTTAATTGATATGCTTGCTTATAATAGAATATTTTTTTCAAGACCTGCACTAGAGAGAAGAGAAATCTTTTTAAAAACATCTTGTTACGACGAATATTTAACAAATATTAATCCTCTTTATTTTTTAGATAAATTTGACTATACTTGTAGAATTTCTGGTAATGACCTTTATGAATTATATAATGTGGCTTTTTGCGATGAAGTTATGTTTTCTAAGAATTTTCAAACTATGATGGACACGGCAGACAAAGAAGCTAAACAGGAAGTATGCTTTTATTTAGAAAACTTATCTTTTTATGACATGGAAGCATATTCATCTGTACTTGATGAAATATTATTTGATTCATATAAATTTTTAAAGTTTTTAAGTGAGAGTTATACGCTTGATGAATCTAAAGCAAAACTATTAAATTTTTTAGAGCAAGATAACATAACTTTTGATGATTATTTAAATGTAAGTATTGATGAAAATTTAAATGGTAAAGATAACTTCTTATTTGATGTAATAGATAATTATATCTCATATAAAAGTAGGGGAATAGGATTTGAAGAGTCATTAAATGAATATTATGAAAATAAGAAAAATACTATAAAAATAAAAAGAATAGGTAATAAAGGATTGAAATAATTTAAAATGTGCGTTAATATATTAATGTACATTTTTTATTGCCCCGTAGCCAAGCGGTAAGGCTGTGCGCTCTGACCGCACCATGCGCTAGTTCGAATCTAGCCGGGGCAGCCAATTAAAATAATTAATTGTTTATATAAAAAAGTATGTTAAAATAATATTATCTAAAAAAGATAATATTATACGGTCTGTTGGTGAAGTGGCTTAACACACCACCCTCTCAAGGTGGCATTCACGGGTCCGAATCCCGTACAGATCACCATTATGAAAATAAACCTCTTAGGAGGTTTTTTTAAATATTTAAAACTTTGTATGCAATAATAGGATAATTACTTATAAAAGAAACCTTATTTATTATTTCATTTAAATTTTTAACCTTCGGATTGTGTAAAAATTCATAAACCGTTTTAATATTTTGACAAACTGCACATGAAATCATTAATTCTTTATTTATAGATAATTGTTCTGCCATTATAGATAAATTTAACATTTCTGGTGGAAAAACATAAAAATCAACATCAACATAACTATCATCATATGGAGATAATATTACACCAATCTTATTTTTAGTTTCCCTGTTTTTTAAATGAAATATTATATTTCTACTTAGACTAGATATATAAAAGTTTAGAGCAGGATATTTATTAGTAATACTAAAAAGAGATGATATTTGATCTTCATTAATTTTATTAATTGCCTCTGTATCTTGAGCAAACGCTATTGTTGGTATTGGAATAAAATTTATAACAATTTTATTTTTGATGTTCCTAAGTTTATTTAATACTCTCTCAAGTGGCCAAATATTATCATTTTTGATATTATCTGATTTAGTATTTTGTATTTGCTTAATAAGTTCATTATCAACGCTTTCATATGCAGTTGTAGTAATAGACATAGGAACCCCATCCCTCGCTAACACAACCTCTAGGCTTATCCCATCTAAACTATTTTGATTATCTAAAAACTCATCTAAAAATTCTTCCATATTACTATAAAAGTTTTTATTCGTAATTATTTTCATGTTACACTCCCTCATTTAAATATATTATATTTTGTATAAAATATTACTTAATGATATAATGTAGTGGGAGATATAATATGTTAAAAATAGAAAATATAGAAAATTTTAATTTAGATGATACAGTTACTTGTGGTCAAATATTTAGGTATACCTCTTTAGATGATGGTAGTTATACAATTGTATTAGATGACAGAGTAATAAATGTAAAATATAAAGATAAAACTTTATATGTTGAATCTAATAATTATGATAATTTAAAAGAAAAAGTTATTAAATATTTTGATCTTGATAGAGATTATGATGCGATAAATAAAACACTAATAAGTGATGATAAATCTTTAGAAGAAATTGTTCTATCATGTAATGGATTAAAGATGGTTAACTCTTTCCCTTTTGAAACACTTATTTCTTACATTATTTCGCAAAATAATAGTGTGCCCTCTATCAAAAAATCAGTTGATAAAATATCACAAAAATATGGAGATAAGGTAACTTTTAGAAATGAAGAATATTATTTATTTCCAACACCACTCGAGTTAAAAAATGTAACCAAGGAAGATTATAGGACTTGCAGTGTAGGATTTAGAGATAAATATATTGAAGGTATTGTTAAACTTATAAATGAAAATCCTAATTATTTAAATAACTTTTATAAAATTGATTCTCCAACATCATTTGAAATTCTACTAGATTCAAAGGGAATTGGTCCTAAAGTGGCTAGTTGTGTCTTACTTTTTGCCTATCAAAAGTTTGATGTTTTCCCAGTTGATACTTGGGTAAAAAAATTTATGAAGGAAAAGTATAACATAGAAGGAGAAAAAAATATAAGAGGCTTTGCCAAAGAAAGATATAAAGATTATTCTGGTATTGCGATACAATATATGTTCCATTATGGAAGAAATGTAAAATAGTGTTTTACAAAATAGAAATTTATAGTAAAATAGATATTAAGGAGAGATGAATAAATGAACGAAAATGAAGTATTAAAACTTGCAGAAGACAAAATGAAAAAAGCAATGGAAGTAGTTGAAAAACACTTTACAACAGTAAGAGCAGGAAGAGCAAATCCAAATAGTTTGGATGGAATAATGGTATCTTATTATGGAGTTGATACACCATTAAAACAACTTGCTACTATTTCAGTACCAGAGGCTAGACAATTGCAAATTAAACCTTTTGATAGATCATGTTTAAATGCAATAGAGAAAGCCATATTTGAATCAAACTTAGGATATACACCTAATAATGATGGGGAAACTATTCGTATAGTAATACCTGTTTTAACTGAAGATAGAAGAATGGAATTAACTAAACAAGTTAAAGCTATGGCAGAAGATGGTAAAGTAGCAATTAGAAACATAAGAAGAGAAGCAATAGAAGATATTGGAAAGTTAAATCTACCTGAAGATGTTAGTAAACGTGAAGAAGATAAAATTCAAAATTTAGTTAATGAGTACAATAAAAAAGTAGAAGAACTACTTAAAGCAAAAGAACAAGAACTATTGACAGTATAATTAATTTTGGGGGACATGATGAATACAAAAAAATTAAAATGGCTATCTAAGAAAGCAGAGGATAAACAAGAGTTTTATGATTTTATAAATTCGTATCCAAAAGAGATAGTAGAATATGTGACCGATGTGTGTTATAAAAATAGATATATTAGTTTTCATGAATTTATTTATACGGCAGGACTAATATTTAATTTTAGTGAGTATAGGAGCACTCGGGAACAAATAATGCTTGCAGAAAAAGCATTAGAACTTTCAAGTGGTCCTTTTTCTAGCTATGACTTAGATAGATTAAGAAAAATTAATGATGTTGTAACAAGTGAATATTTATTAGAAAATTGTACTTTTAATGAACAGATGAACCTTGTTATGGCTATGAATACTGATAGTAAATCCCTATTTAATATAGAAATGACAAATAATAGGGTATCAGTTAGGGAAACCATTGCTTTATCACACGACTTAAATGTTAGTGATAAATTACGCCTTATGGGAAAAGTCTCAGATATATATGACACTGAGGAGCTAGAATATGCTAGACATATGCTTGATGTAGAATACCCTGAGTTAGAAGAAAGAGCGGTTAAGATTAAG
>HF996851.1:8978-98036 GCA_000432595.1 Clostridium sp. CAG:710
AGAAAGAGCGGTTAAGATTAAGGAATTTATCCTTAACAGTATAATAAATAATGGTACTCGAGATAAAAAATCATTTGGGAACAGGGTAGTTATACCAAGAATGATTACTAATGATAAATTAGAATTAATAGATGAACTTGTTAAAGCTAGTAGTATAAAAAACTTTAATGCTGCATGTGATGTTGTATGGGCAAATCTTTCTAAAGATGTTAATGAGATTAAAACGGTTCTTAATAAATTGATGTGTTCAAAAACAGATACAAGATTTCAAAAAATATGTGCTGTTCTAAAAGATCCTTATTTTATTGAAGGAAGAAGCATAGAAGAAAAAGAAATAGTTTTAGATGAACTTCTTAAAGAAAAAAATGAGAAAAAAGTTAATACAATGTGTAGTGTTGCTATATCTGGAAATCTTATGGAATCAAGGCCTTTAGAAGAGCAACTAAAAATAATGAATGAATCTCCAAAACTGTATGATTCATTTTCAGCACGTGACTTTAGACACTTTGTTTTATCAAAGCCTGTTCTAGAAAAGAGAACTACAGATGAAATAATTAAACTTATTCGCCCATTAGATACTATAGATGATAGAAACAAATATTACGTAATATATAATATTATTTCTAACCCAAAAGTATTAGATACTAGAGGTGTATCTGAACAATTAAAATTAATAGAAATAGCTTCAAAAATAGATGACGTAGAAACTTTTGAATATCTTGAAACTGCTAAAGTTTTTACAAGTGTTGAAAATATATCATTTGATGAACAACTAAAGTTAATAGCTAGTACATACAAAATGTATAATAAAGCAAATTATAATAAATTAATTAGTAATTATACAGATAATGATAGAAAGGTTAAATCTAAATTTAGACAAAAAAGAAATTAATATATTTCTATGGAGGATGTAAGATGAATATTAATAGATTAAGATGGCTATCAGAGAGAATTGTTAATTCAGAAAAGAAAGAATTTGAAGAGTTTATTGATACATATGATAAGGATATAGTCTCATTTGTTGTAGAGGCTTGTTATGAAAAAAAACCTGCAGATCCAACTAAGTTATTTATAACTTTAAAAAATGCGATTACTAAAAGAGAGAATGAATTATCATCTAGGAAAGAAGAATATACATCAGTAGATAATTCATATTTTGCAAGAGCCTTATATAAATTTGACAAACCATATACTCCAGTAAAATATAAAAGACTTGAAGCACTATTTGATATTATTAATACGGATCCTAAATATTTAAACGATATGGCAATTGATTCAATTATGCATGAGACTACATTTACTGATGAAATACATACAGACTGTTGTCTAGATGTAAAAAAGAATATTATTTGTTATCCTGGGTTTTCTATTGAAGATAAACAAGAAATGCTATATGAAATGAATAAGATAGATGATATGCCTAGTATTCCACCACTTATTTTGGAAGGATTCTTTGAATATTTAAATTTACAAGACATATTTAGACAAGACTATAGTAAATTTAAAGATATGGAACATGAACTTAGAAAAACTATGGTTAATTATATAATTAATGATTATAGTGGCAATAAAGAATTACTTAATGATTTTTCATTGTTTAAATCTATTTCACATTTTAAGGAAGCATTTAACCAGGACAATCTTGATGTTTTAAAAATTGTATTAAATGCTAAGACAATAGACGTTTTTCTTTCTGCATCTGACTATATAAGAAAAAACAAAAAAGAAGATAAAGAAGTAATAAAAATTTTAATGGAAAAATTTGTAAATGCAGACCATGTATCTTATTGTTTAATGCAGTATAATTTAACACATAATAAAGAGTTTAGTGAAAAAACAGCAGAAGAAAAAATCGCGACTTTTGATGAAATTTTAGATAGAAATCAAGATCAAAAAATAAAGGTTAAATAGGGTGATTAGAAATGAATACAAAAAATGTTAGATGGTTGTCAAAAAAAATTGATAATAAGGAAGCATTCTATGAATTTCTTACAACTAGTGATAAAAGAGTAATTGAATATGTCTCTAATGCTTGTTATAAGAAAAGATTTGTTGATACCAATAGGCTTTTTAATGAACTTGTTCAAACTATTAATAATGATACTTTAACAAGCTATAGAACACTACCTGAGAGGATGCAACTTATAAATAGAGCACTTGATGTATATAATTTTCCTCATTTAAAAACAGATGATGCTAAATTTAAAATGTTAATGGATATGGTTATTAGTGAGGAATTATTAAATTTAAATGGTTCTACATTTATGGGTTCCATAGGATGTCAATTAATACTTATGGATGAAGCATCTTCTATGAGTTCTCCTCTTAATAATGAAGAAAAGATTAAGTTAATGTACGCTAAAAAGATGGTGGCATTATCTAAACTATCATTTAGGGATAAATTGGATTTTATGGAAAAGATTTCATCCATAACTGATAATAACAAATCTAGATTAGAGAGTAAAGTATATGATATTAATAGAATTGTATCAAATGAAGAATTTACTACAGACCCTAATTTATGTAGATTTCTATTAGATAGTGTTATTAGTAATTATGATATAGATTATGGTAAGTCATATAATAATAGTATGTTAACAACCTCAAAACTAAATAATATGATGGAAGAGTTTAATAATAGCCTTACTAAAGAGATTTCAAAGTCAAAACAAACTACGCCTACAATAGAAGAAAAAATAAAAGAATATTTGAAATTAGAAGATATAAAAAATAAAGATTTAAAGACAAAAGTGAAAAAATAGTAGCTTTTTTTAAAAACTGTGTTATAATATGAAAACTGTTGATTGCTTATTTATTAAATACAAAAATTAAAGGGGGATAATTATGGACAGTTTAAAATTAAAGTGGCTTTCTAAAGAAGTTGCTGATAAAGAGAAGTTCTATAACTTTATTAATGAAAATGAAAAATGGGTAGTAGATTACATAGCTAGTGTTTGTTATTCTATTAGAAAAACTAAGACAAAATCCGAAGTAGAAGATTCTATTTATGAACTTGAAAGTATTATGAATTATGAAGTATTAAGAGATAATAGAAGTAAAGATGAAGTTAAGTCTCTTTTTGATACAGCACTTGAATTTATTTCAAAAAAAGATACATTTGGATTAAAAGGATATAATGAATCAAAATCAAAAGTATTACTTATGATAGCGCTTGATAAAAATCTTCTTACTAATTGTAGTTTTGATGAACAATTATCACTTATGAATCTTGTTGGAAGTAATGTAAATACTTCAGATAACTTTATAAAGGATAAATACAAAACTCTTGCGATTGAAGAAAATACTGCACTTGCAGAAGATTTAAGTGTTAACGAAAAAATAAATTTGATTCAATTTATGAGGGAATTTTATCAAAATCATTCAGAAGAAACATTATATATTTTAAAAATGGTATCTAAAATGAATTTTTCTGCCTTAGGGGAAGAAGCATATTCGCTTAAGAAGTTTTTTATAGAAAAAGCTTGTTATGGACAACTTGTTAATACAGATAGCGATATACCGGTTGGATTAAGCGTTTATCCATTATTTAATAATTGTGAGGAACGTATATCAAATAATTTATGGGGTGCAAATTTTGAACTTATATATCCATTAGTTGAATCAAACAATTTAGAAGACTTTTTCTATAAACTTGATGTAATTGAAAAAAATTATGATGAAACTCCAGAAAAAATTTATGTAAAAGTTAATAATGCTTTAACTGATAGAGCTAACAGAGACAAAGTAATAAATATATTTGATTAACATTAGAAGAGATGGAATTTAATTTCCTCTCTTTTATTTTTATTTAATAGGAATTTGTGTTAAAAGCAAAAAAATATATTGACAAACATTTGTTTGTTTTAATATAATTAAAATGATAGTAAAAAGGAAGCTTATTAAATGTATAAAGCTTATAATGTTATAGTAGATAGAGAATGCGTAGCCGGTAGAGGAGGTTGATTCATTTGAAATTGAATAGGCCTAAGACCATAAATTGTAGTGATTCTAATTTTAATGAAGCAATTAATGATTCATTTAGTAATGTTATTATTGAAACAGAACCAGATGAAAATATAGTAATAAGTGATGTTACTTTTGATAGTTGTATTTTTAAAAACATAGATTTTTCTAATATTGAATTAAATAATGTTGATTTGATTGATGTAATATTTGATTCATGTGATTTATCTAATAAAGAATTTAATGAAAGACTAATTAGTAGAGTAGAATTCATAAATTGTAAATTAGTAGGTACAACATTTATAGATTCATCAGTTAGGGATGTATTGTTTAATAAATGTCAGGCAAAATATATTAATTTTTCAGATTCTATTATAAATAAAGTTTCTATAGAAAATACTGATTTAACAGATGCTTCATTTAATTGTGTTAAAATTAAAGATATAAATTTTTCTAAGAATAATTTTTATAGATGTGAATTTCTTAAAACAAAACTTACTAATGTAGATTTTTCGGATTCAAACATAGAGGGAATTATATTTGATAATTATTCCCTAAAAGGAATTATAATTGAACCGTTTCAAAGTGCTAGTATAGTTGGTATGTTAGGAGTAAATTTTAAGGACTTGAAGAGTTAAAAGAGTTGTGTTATAATTACTTCATTGATATTTATTGCTGTAATTAGGAAATAGTAGTAGATAATATTTATTTTAAGAGAGTTGTCAGTTTTGGTGAAAGACAATAAATAAATACCTATGAATTCACCCTATAGCTTTTATTAATAATAAACGTTACTCGCGTTAAGAGATTAAGTGTATAGACATTCTATAAAATAAGGTGGTACCACGGTAATTCGTCCTTAGATATAGAATGTTTTTTAATTTTAGGAGGGATACAATGAAAGAAAAAGTTGAACTATTATGTAGTGAAATAAAAGAATCAATAGCTAAAGCAAAAACAGTTAATGAATTAAATAATTTAAAAGTAGAATACATGGGTAAAAAAGGTATTATTACTGAATTACAAAGTGGTATCAAAGATGCAACTGATAAAAAAGAATACGGTATGCAAGTTAATACTGTTAGAACTACTTTTAATGAAAACTATGAGGCTAAATTACAGGAATTAAATACACTAGAAATAAATAAAAAATTAGAAAAGGAAAAAATAGATATAACATTACCTGCAACTTCTATTAAAACAGGTGCTCCAAACATTTTGGAAAAAGTAATTGAAGAAGTTGAGGAAGTATGTATGTCTATGGGATATGATGTAGTAGATGGACCCGAAGTTGAAGAAGATCATTATAACTTTGAGCTTTTAAATATTCCAAAAGGACATCCAGCAAGAGATGCACAAGATACATTCTATATAGAAGATGAAAACATTCTACTTCGTAGTCAAACATCTCCAGTACAAGCAAGAACTATGCTAGCTGCAGGTGGAAATAAACCAATTAGAATGATTTGCCCTGGTAAAACATATAGAAGAGATGCTGATGATGCAACTCATTCTCATCAATTTATGCAAATAGAAGGACTATTAGTTGATAAAAATATCAGTTTATCTGATTTAAAAGGAACTTTTGATGTTATTGTAAAAAAATTATTTGGTGAAGATATAGAAACTAGGTTTAGACCAAGTTATTATCAATTTACTGAACCTTCTGTAGAAACTGATATCACTTGTTTTGCATGTAAGGGTAGTGGATGTTCACTTTGCAAAAATACAGGCTGGATTACAGTAAGTGGTGCGGGTATGGTTCACCCTAATGTACTTAGAAATTGTGGATATGATCCTGACGAATGGAGCGGATTTGCATTTGGATTTGGTGCTGAACGTCTAGCAATGTTAAAATATGGAATTAATGATATTAGAACATTCTATCAAACAGATTTGAGAGAATTAGAAAATTTTGACAGAAAGGAAGATTAAGATGATAAGTTTAGAATGGGTAATGGATTACATCAATTTAGATGGTGAAGATTTAAAATTACTTGCAGAAAAAATTACCAAAGCAGGTATAAATGTAGAAAAAGTTATAACTAGTCATATAGATCATTTAGTAATAGGTAAAGTTGTTAGTTGTATAGATCATCCTAATAGTGACCACTTACATATTTGTAAAGTTAATGTTGGTGATACTATAACTCAAATAGTATGTGGAGCACCTAATGTAAGAAATGGAATTAAAGTAATAGTTGCACTACCTGGATGTGTATTGCCAGGAGACTTTGAAATCAAGGCAGGTAAAATACGTGGAGAAGAGTCAAATGGTATGATATGTGCTTTATTTGAACTTGGAGTAGAAGAAAAAACAGAAGAAAACTATAACAAGGGAATAGAAGAAGTTCATACAGATTTAAAACCTGGAGATGACGCTAATAAATACCTAGGTACAAACGATACAATGTACGAATTAGACATTCATAAACATAGAAATAATGATTGTTATTACCATATTGGTTTTGCTTATGAAATAGCTTCTATATTAAACAAAAAAGTAACACTACCAGATGTTAGCTATACTTCTAGTGGTGAAGATATATCTAAATTTGTGAAAGTAGCAGTAGAAACAGATAAATGCCCATACTACAGTACTAAAATAGTTAGAAATGTAGTAATTAAAGAAAGCCCTGACTTTATAAAAAGAAGACTTAAAAGTGCAGGAATGCGTTCTATAAATAACGTAGTTGATATTTCTAATTATGTAATGTTAGAATTTGGACAACCCCTACATTTCTTTGATTTAGAAAAACTTGGTACTAATATATTAGTAAGAGATGCTAAAGATAATGAAGAAATCACTACACTTGATGGAGTAAATAGAACCCTAACAAGTAAAGATATAGTTATAACTGATGGAGAAAAGCCTGTTTGCATAGCGGGCGTTATGGGTGGAGAAAATACTGATGTAGATGAAAATACTACTGATATATTAATAGAAAGTGCTATATTTGACCCTGTTAGTATTAGATATACTGCTGCAAACTTAAACTTAAGAAGCGAAGCTTCTATAAGATATGGAAAAGGTCTTGATTATGAATATACTATTCTAGCACTTGATAGAGCATGCCACCTACTAGAAGAATATGCATCTGCAGAGGTAGAACAAGGCAAGGTAGTATACGACGTTATAGATAAAACTCCAAAAGTAGTTAGTTTTAAAACTCAAGAAGTAAGCACTCTACTAGGACTTAATCTTACAGATGATGATGTAAAAGTAGAATTAGCTAGATTAGATTTTGAGTATAAATATGATAATGGAATTTTTACTGTAACTATTCCTAATAGAAGAATTGATATTGATCCTAATGTTAATGATATCGCAGAAGAAATCGGTAGACTTTATGGATATCACAATTTAAAAAGCACACTACCAACTGCAAAGACTAGACGTGGAGTATATGTTGGTGATGTTGGACTTAGAAAAAGTATTTCTAGAAGACTTAGAACTCTAGGATTAAATGAGGTTAAAACTTATACATTAACCAGTCCTGAATTAGCTAGTAAGTTTAGATATGAAGATAAGGAACAAATTGTATTACCTAATCCGATGAGTGTTGATAAATCAATAATAAGAACTACTTTACTACCATCACTTGTTTCAACCTATGAATATAACAAGGCAAGAAAAGTAAAAGATGTATTAATCTATGAAATAGCTAAAACATATAATAAATCATATGAAGAAGATGTAAAAGTAGCCATCTTAATGAAAGGTAACTACTTAACTAATAACTGGCAAGGCTCATCTCTAAAAGTAGACTTTTACGTATTAAAAGGAATAGTAGAAAATCTACTTAATTACCTAGGATATAAGAATAGATATACTTTTGTAACTGAAACATATCCAGAAATTCATCCTGGAATAAGTGCTAAAATATTACTTGATAGAGAAGAAATAGGTATAATTGGTAGAGTTCATCCAAGTTATATGAAAGATGAAGTTTATGTTTGCGAAATATCAATGACTAAACTTTATAATAAGAAAACAAAACAACTAAAATATAAAGAAATCTCAAAATATCCTGGAATTGAAAAAGATCTAGCATTTGTAGTTAACGAGGGAACTACTTCAGAAGAAATAGTTGGAGTAATAAAAAAATCAGGTGGTAGACTTCTTACAAATATAGATGTATTTGATGTATATGTTGGAGAAAATGTTGAACCTGGCAAAAAATCAATTGCGTATTCATTAAAATTTGAAGACCCAAGTAGAACTCTAACTGAAGATGAAGTAATGCAAGTATTTAATAAGATTATTAATGATGTAACTACTAAATTAGATGCTAAATTAAGAGATAAATAATCAAAAAAGCTAAAAGAATGATAGAAGTATCGTTCTTTTGTTTGCTTTTTATACATAAAAACTTTACTTTTTGACAGTTTTGTAGTATAATAAGCAACTAATGAAGGGGATGTATATATATGAGTAAATATGAAGAGGATAATAGTTTATATAATGATGGTGAAGATAGAAAACCAAAACTTTTAATTTTACTTGGTGCTATCATCATTATAGTTATAATACTAGTTTTAGTAATATCATGTGGTATGAAAACTAAAAGTAGTAATAATTATTTAAGTTATTTAAAAGTTAATAATGCAACCTTAACTCCAGGATTTGATAAAAACACTACAGTTTATTCACTAACTACTAAAGAAGATGTAGTGGCTATCTCATGCGCTAGTGAAAGTGCAAAAGCAACTACTAGTGGATGTAACAAAAGAATAACATTGTATGATAAATCATTAACTCATACAATCACTGTAATTGCTGAAGATAAAGGCGTTAGAACATATAAAATAAGTATTACAAAAGAAGAGGGTAGTGAAACTCCAGTTGTTCAAATTACTTCTACAATTGATAACAATAATACTCAAAAGGTAAAAGAAGCAGTTTTAACTTCTTATGTATTACCTTCAGATAGTATTGTAACTTATCAATGGTATAAAAATAATGAGAAAATCGAAGGAGCTACTAGTAGTGAATATAAAGTAACTTCTACTGGTGACTACTATGTTGAAATTAGTAAAGAAGGAATGCAAACTCCAGTCGCATCAAATGTATTTACTGTTAACATAGAAGAAGAAAAAGAAAATACAACAAATAAAAATACAAACAAAAATACTACAAATAAGAAGAAAAATACAACAACTAATAAAAGTAATACTTCATCAAACAATAATAAAAAGCCTGCACCATATACTTTATCTATAACTAAAGTAAATGGAAATAGTTCAAAATGGGTTAAATCAGTTAGATTAACAGTAGAGGCTTCTAGTAGTAATGGTCTTAACTCAAAAGCTTACTCATTTGATGGAGGTAAAACTTATCAAAGCTCAAATAGTAAGACATTTACTAATAACCAAACAGTAAATATAGTAATTAGAGATATAAAGGGTAATAAAACAAGTAAAAAAGTAAGAATTAATAAAATAGATAATACAAAACCAAAGGTATCAATAAATGCAACAAACAAAACTTCAAATAGTGTGGTTTTAAATGCAGTTACTAATCCTAATAATAGTATTAGTGGATACAAATATCAATGGTATAAAAACAACAAAGTAATTAATGGCGCAAGAAACAAAACTTATAAAGCATCTTCAAATGGTAACTATAGTGTTAGGGTAACAACAGGAGTAGGTAACAGTGCTATTTCAAGCAGTTATCAATTTACTATAGTAATTAAACCAGCTTGTCCTACATTATCAGCTAAAACTGAAAGTGGTAGAAGTATAAAGGACAAGACATGGACTAATGAAAAAGTTTTAATTAAAATTATGCCATCTAAAGATACTGTAAGTTATGATGTATATATTAATGAATCAAATATTATGAATAACATTAATCAAAATTATAAATACTATGCAACATTTAATAGTGCTGTACAAATTAGATTAAGTAACAAAGGAATGAGAATGATTAAAATAGTATCTCGTGATAAAGATGGTAATTCATCAACTTGTTATTCAAAAGCATATTATATAAAATAAAAAAATTGGAATTAGCTCCAATTTTTTTTATAATTTCTTAACTTTTTGTTTAGTGTGTTCTCTAGTAAGATTTCTATCTATAGAACAAATTACTGTTCTATCTTCTTCATCAATATTTATAACAGTACAAATAACATTATTTCCTATGCAATAAGTTGATTTTCCACGCTTTAATGATTTGCTAGCATCCATATAATAGAATCCACCACCACCTACAAAGTCTATTGGTACAGTTCCAATAACATTATTCTCTAAAACAATTTGTACATTTAGTGGAGTTATATCATGAATTCTTGCTTTATATGTTTTACCTATATTTTCCCGCATATATTTAACCATTCTAAGTGCATTTATTTCATATTCAACCATATCAGCTTGTCTTTCTGTATATGAAATGTGTTCAGATATTATAGACAGTTCATCTTCTAATTCCTCAAAGTTAACATAAGAAATATCCTTATCATATAAATCTAATAATTCATGAACCATAAGATCACAACCTCTTCTAATAGGAGAAGTAAAGTGAGTATAAAAGTCAAGTGCTAATGCAAAGTGACCAATATTTTCAGTGGAATAAAGAGCTCTAGGCATAGTTTTTACGAAAAATTGAGACAGTGCTTGAAATTCTTCTTTAACAGATAATTGCTTTATTACTTGTTGAAGTAAGTGACTACCACCCATATCTTTTATCTTACTAAATCTATATCCTATTTTCTTAGCAATTTCCATTGCTTCTTCAATTCTTTTTTCCCTAGGTTCATTATGTATTCTATATATAAAAGGAAGCCTCATCCAAAATACGTGTCCAGCAACTGTTTCATTTGCAGCTATCATAGAATATTCTACCATTTCTTGACCAATACCTTGATGAATGTTTTTAAAGCCCAATGTCTCATCATTGTTATCAACTATTGTTTTAATTTCATTACTTGCGAATGCAATATAACCATCTTTCTCATGTTTTTCTTTTAATATCGTTGTTAATTCTTTTAATATTTTAAGACTATCATAATAGGGTAGGTATTCACTTATAATAACACCATCCTCAAAAATTTTATTTATATCTTCATAAGTCATTTTCTTTTTAGAATGAATTACTGAATCCGTAATATAATAATTTACTACTTTTCCTTTTTTATTTATTTCCATTATACAACTTTTAGTCAGTCTATCTACATCTTCATTAAGAGAACAAATCCCATTTGATATATCAAAGTGTAACATTGGTATAACAGAATTAGCAAAGTAAGCACTATTTCCTCTTTTTATTGCATCCTCATATATTGCACTTCCTTTTTTTATATAATGTGACACATTAGCAATATGTACTCCTAATTGATAGTTACCATTATCTAAAACTTTTATAGATATTGCATCATCCATATCTTTTGTGCTTTCACTATCTATTGTAAATATAACATCATTTCTTAAATCTAATCTTCCCTTAATATCTTCATCAGTAACTTTATCCGGAATAGCCGCTAATTCATCTAAATATTCCTTACTATATTTTGTAGTAAAACCTCTACTAGCTGCAATTGTTACCTCTTCAATATTAGGTTCTTTTTTGTTCCCTAATTTTTCTATTATTTTTCCTTTTATTTCATTTGGGGTAGAGTAGTTTTCTACATTTACAACTAATCTATCCCCATCATAATATTTTTCTAATTCGCTTTGTCTAATATGTATATTAACTTTTTCTGGAGTATTTATTGTTGATAGTATTTTACCATTAATAGTAGATATAACCTCCGCAACTACAATATCGTTTTGTCTTTCAATAATTTTTTCAACTCTTGCAGTTTTGTTTTTTTCGTTTGGTCTAAATATAACTTTATCAAAGTCTAAAGCTCCATTAATATCTTTACTATCTACAAAAAAGATAGTGTTATTATCAGTTACATATCTTCTTCCTTTGTGACTACAATATAATGTGCTAATTTTTAAATCTTTATCAAGCACTATATAATAGCCATTACAATTTTTATATATCTTTCCTTCTTTTTCTAAAAGAGAAACTTCACACTCGATTTCCTCTTCATTTATAGATTTAAATTTTCCTATTACATCTTCTAATTTGATGCCGCTTTGTTTTGAATTTTCAATAACTTTAAGTATATCTTCTCCCATAAAACCCTCTCTTATAATAAAAGAGTATAACGAAAAAATGAATTAGTAAATAAAAACCAATTCATTTTGCACTATTTTACATTATTTTTTAATAATATTCTCTTCTAAGATAGAAAGTAGCTTATTTTTTATCTCTTCGGAGGCACCTTCCCATATTATTTCTAGGAACACTCCCATACCCGGTAATGCGATCTCATCTTTTTCATTTATTGATTCTTCAATCGCACGTCTTAATACATCAACATCATCATTTTTAAAATTATTAATTATATGTTCTCTTATATTTATATTCATATTTCACTCTCCAATATTATTCTTTACATTTGAATTAGAATTATGTAAAAAATATGTTTATTTTATTCTTGTCTTGTATTATAATGTAACTATAATAACGGAGGTTTCTTATGTATAACGATTATAACAATAATAATGATTTTGAAAATAATAATACACAAAATGATATCAATGTAAGTAATGATTATAATGCATCAAATATTAATGAAAATACTAATACCAATTCATATGATTATAATCAAAATAATGATAATAACAACTTAAATTCTTATAATGCAACTGGAAACAATGATGCTTATCAATATCCATCTTTTGAACCACTTGACAGTAATAGTACTGTTGAAGAACCGGATGATAGTAATAAAAAAAGTAAAATATTTGTTGTTTTACTTATTATAATCGTTCTAGGAATATTAGCGTCTATAGGGGTTTTAGTATATAAACTAATCTCTTCAAAAAGCGCTACTATTACTGATATTGATAGTATTGTAGTTGAGGGCGGAACTATTAACGAAAAATTTGATAAGAATACTGATACTTACACAATTGAAAGTAGAAATGATTCTATTAAATTAATTTGTAAATACAAAAATAAAGAGGTTAACATATCAGAATGTAATAAAAGTATACTAATTAATAAGAATGAAATTAAAAATATAGTCATTTCTCTTAAAAACAAAAAATATACTTTTATAGTTGCAAGAATAGGAAATGATGCACCTATTATTAATGATGTTACAGGTATCCCAACTGATTGGGTTAAAGAAACTGTTGTTAAGGTAGATACAACATTCCAAAATGAAATGGCAGATAGTGCATATAGTTTTGATGCAGGTGCAACTTGGCAAAAAGAAGATTCTATAACTGTTGATACAAACAGAACATTATATATTGTAACAAAAGATATTAATAACAATATATCAGCAATTTATACTGCTAAATTAGATAAAGTTGATAATGAAGGTCCAGAAATAAAAGTTCAATCTGTTGATAAAGATAATGGAGTAATCACAATTGATATAAAAGATCCTCTATCAGGAATAACAAACATTATAGTAACAGAAAGTGCAGATGTTCCAACAAAATGGGATACAGTTGAACTTACCAATGATACAGTAATTAAATATAATGCAACATCTACTAAAATTTATTATGTTTGGTCAAAAGATAAAGTAGGTAATATATCATTTCAAGCATTCTCTTTAGATGAAGATGTTGTTGGAACAAACGGTAATTCAAATTCTTCTAACAATAATAATCAAAATACACAAAATAATACTCAAAACAATACACAAAACAACAACAATCAAAACAACAATAATCAAAATAACACTCAAAATAATAATCAAGAACCTAGTCAAGAACCTGCTCCTACCAAACCACCTGTAAAACATGAAAGTATTACAATTTCAGGAGTTGCAGGAAATACTAGTGAATGGACTAAGAGTGTAACATTAAAAGTTAGCGCAAAATCAACAGTAAAAAGTGCTAAACTAAATTATTCATTTGATGGAGGTAAATCTTATCAATCATCAAATTCTAAAACATTTAGTTCAAATACTAATGTAAAAGTAGTTGTAAAGAACACTAACACTGGTGTAGCCTCTGCCGTAAAACAAGTGTCAATTAAGAATATTGATAATACTAAGCCAAAATGTGATGAGATAATTGGAGCTTCTACTACTTGGACAAAAGACGCACGTACCATTAAAGTAGTATGTAGTGATAATGGAAGTGGTTGTAGTTCTTCAACATTTACAAAAACATTTAATACTACTATGGCAACATCAACTATAACTATAAGTGATAAAGTTGGTAATACAAATACATGTAAGGTAAATGTATATATTGATACTAAAGGACCAACTATTAAATATAATCTTATTAAAACTAAAGACAAAAAAGGAAAAGAAAGTGTAGAGTCAATAGAATTTACTATTACAGATAACGAATCAGGATTAAATTTAGATACAATCAAATATAAACAAAGAATCCTAAAAAAAGTTCCTGATCTTACTTGGAGTAAAAGAAATAAATTTGATTCTGAACAAGTAATAAGTGAAGGACATAGTTATAAATATACTAAGAAAGTAGGACTTAACAAATACTTTACAGTTACCGCAACTGATAATCTTGGTAATGTAACTGAAATTGAAGTTCCAATTGAATAGTGAGGGTTTTATGAGAGAAAATTATATTAAAGGTATATTAGGAGCACTTATTGGGGGAATATTATTCTCCCTTCCTTGGGTTTTGGTATATGTTTATCTAAATTATATATTATCGCTTCTAGCCGCAGTTATCGCACTAGGAGCTTTCACATTTTATAAACTATTTGGAGGTATGGTAGACAAAAAAGCGCCTCTTATAATAGGAATATCTTCAGTACTATCAGTAACACTTGCAATGTTTGTAATAATTCCTATGTTTTTACTTTTTAAAGAAGGATATGGATTTGATATAAATAAATTTAAACTTCTTTATATGAATGATACATTTGTAAGTGCAGTTTTAAAAGATTATATTACATCACTTTTATTTACTATACTTGGTATAAGTGGAGTAATATCTAATATTAGACACAGTGTATATTCTAAAGATGAAAATAATGTTGAAAGCACAAATTATATAGAAAATTATAGTGATGAAGAACAAATAAATATCTTTAGAGAAGTGTTTGCGTCTTACAAAGCATTTGATAAAAAATCTACAGTTCCTAGTTCTATAATTTTAAGTAAAATTAATTCTAAAAATAAAAATGCTATATTTACTAAATTACAAAAAAGAGGAATAATAGTTACTACTTTAACTGGGAAATGTTACTTTAATGAAGAAGCAATTAATAATCCAGCTGTAGGTAAGAAGGCATACACTAATTTTGTATTAAAAATAATTTTTATCGCATTAGCTATATGTGCAATTTTTACTACATTCGCATTAATTAGTGATTCCTCTTATGATGAATCCCATACGACTAAAGATATAAAGGAAAAGCCTTTTACTTTTAATAATATATCTATATCACTGCCAGAAACATATAAACTAGGTGAGTCAACAGAGAGCTATGAAGTACTTAATAATTATGGTAAAACAGGACCTACTCAAATTATGCTACAACAAGTAGGTATTGCTGTTAAAGATGATGAGAAGGTAAGTTATAAAGATAATTATGTGAAGTATATTGGTGAAAGTGAAGATATAAAAGATACTAAAGAAGTAAAAGTTGATGGCCTAGAGGCATATAGAATTTTTAGTATTCATAAGAAGTATACAGATGAGTATTACTATACATATTTAATATTTGGAAGCAGTAATACATATATAATTACTTTCTATGATAATATTACTGACCCTAGCAATTCAAAATACTTAGAAAACTTTGAAAGAGAAGCTAATATATTCTCTAACAAAATAGTGATTAATGAAGGACAATTATAGTCCTTTTTTCTTGTTTATATTTAGAATTTATTCTAAAATAGATATTGGTGAAGTAACATGTATTTAGAAATAGATAATGAGAAATATAAAATTAATGTAATAAAAAAAGCAAGGAACAAAAATACTTATATAAGAGTAAATGATGATTTAGAAATTGTAGTTACTACTAATATATTTACTACTTCAAAAGAAATAGAAAGAATAATTAATGAGAATATAACATCAGTTACTAAAATGATCAATAAAACAAAAGCAAAGAAAAATTATGCCTCATCATTTTATTATCTAGGACATAAATATGATATTGTGTATGTAAATTCCGATACTATTTCCTTTGGTAATGATAAGGTTTTTATTGGAAAGAGTGTTAATGTTGACAAATATTTAAAAAATGAAGCTACTAAATTATTTAAAAGTAGATTAGATAAAGTCTATTCAGAGTTTTCTAGAACTATTCCGTATCCAACATTAACTATTAGAAATATGAAGAGTAGATGGGGAGTATGTAATACTAAAACTCATAGAGTAACCCTTAATTTAGAACTTATTAGAAAAGATATAGTTTGTTTAGACTATGTAATTGTACATGAATTATCACATCTTATTCACGCTAATCACTCTAAAGAGTTTTGGACTCTAGTAGAAGAAAATTGTCCTGATTATAAAAAGATTAGAAAAATGATGAAAGAATATTAAAAATATATTATAATAATTTTAGGTGATAAATATGCTTATAACTAGTTTAGATAATGATAGAATTAAAAGTTATATAAAATTAAAAGATAGAAAATATAGAAAGAAAACAAAAACTTTCATAGTAGAAGGAATGCACCTTGTGCTAGAAGCATATAAAAGTGGGAATTTAATAGAGTTAATTCTTGAAAAAGATGAGGTTTTACCAATTGATGTACCAACTATATATGTGACCAATGAAATAATTAATAAGATTTCTTCACTTGATAATCCATCAAAAGTAATGGGACTATGTAAAATGAATGATAATAAAGAAGTAACAGGAAATAAAATTCTTCTATTAGACGGAGTACAAGATCCTGGTAATTTAGGTACAATTATTAGAAGTAGTTTAGCTTTTAACGTTGATACAATAGTTACTAGCCTAGATACAGTTGATTTATATAATCCAAAAGTACTTCGTTCTACTCAAGG
This sequence comes from Clostridium sp. CAG:710, assembly GCA_000432595.1. Taxonomy (GTDB): domain Bacteria; phylum Bacillota_I; class Bacilli_A; order RF39; family UBA660; genus CAG-710. The sequence goes on from HF996851.1 coordinate 25,974, forward strand.
AATGATATTTCACTTAAATATAGTAAACATGGATTTAAAAGAAGCAATTGCTAAGTTAAAAAAAGAAGAATATCCAATATATGGAACTAAGGTTGAATATGGAAGTGATGTAAGTACTCTTCCAAAAAAAGATAGAAGAAAATACGCTCTTGTTATGGGAAATGAAGGAAATGGAATAAGTAGTGAAGTATCAGCTTTGTGTGATAGGTTTTTATATATTGATATGAATGATAAAGTAGAAAGCTTAAATGTTGCGGTTGCGACTAGTATTCTATTATACGAATTAAATAAAAATGTTGACTAGACTTAATGTATTTAGTCCAATTCCAAAAGTTAAGTTTAAACTTAACAAAAATAACACAGGGGAGTATTATAATTCAACTAGAAAAGCAGCTTTAGAAAATATAAAAGCTAAAAATAATAAAGAAATACTATTAGAAGGTTTAAATATATATGATAAATATCTAAGCGATTATACAAACACTTTATATCATAATCTTGAGACTTTAGAATTCAAAATCACAGATAGTATTAAATGTGATGGTTATTATAAATTAGATTGTAAAAATAACTTATGTATTTTAAAGGATACAAGACTTTTACCTGCATATCATGAATTAATACATATTGCATCTTCTTACTATAATGAAGATAAAAATGAACTATACAGTGGTTTTTTATATTCATCTAATTTTGGCATAAATCTTGGAGAAGGAATAACAGAAGGATATGTTGAACTGTTATGCAGTAGGCACCTTAATAATAACTTTTTAACATATAATTATGATATAAATGATGATTCTTGTACTACATCTTATTTGTATGCAAATATACTTGCACATCAATTAGAAATATTAATAGGAGAAGAAGAAATGAAATATATGTTCTTTAATTATGGGTTCTTTCCTATAAATGAGTTTATTTCTAAACACACAGATCAAAAAACAGCATATAAATTTTTTAAATATTGTGATATTGCTGCGATATCTGATTTTCATAGAGATTTAATTCTAAATACATATATATTTAAAGCACAAAATATTTTATATGATATATGTAAAAATTACATGCCAGAAAAGCAAATGAATCTAGAAAAATATCTTGTATATAATTTAAATATACCAACTTGTGTAGCACTACAAGAAGAAATACAAAAACGTCATATAAAGAGTTTGGAGGTATAAATATGGAATATGTATATATTGGTAAAATAGTTAGTACTCATGGTATAAAGGGTGAGATTAAGCTAATTAGTGATTTTGAATATAAAGATAAAGTATTTAAAAAAGGTATAAACATATATATAGGGCAAAACCATTGCCATGAGGTTATAAATACATATAGACATCATAAACAATATGATATGATAACTCTTTCTGGTTATAACAATATAAATGAAGTCCTAAAATATATGAAAAAAAATGTATATATAGATAAATCAGAAATAAATTTTGGCAGTGATATACTTATTTGTGATATAATAGGAATGGAAGCATATGTTATGGATAAATTTATAGGGTATGTTACTTCAATATATAATACAGGAGTTAACTATAAAGTGGTTGAAATCATGAATGATGGTAAGAAAACTCTTATTCCATATCATAAAGACTTTATTAAAAATATTGATGAATCAAATAAAAAAATAACATTTGCAAGGGAGGTATAGTATGATTAGAATTGATATATTAACACTATTTCCTTCTATGTTTGATGGATTTTTAAATGAATCGATTATAAATCGTGCGATAAAAAGAAACCTAGTTCAAATTAATGTTATTAATTTTAGAGATTATACACTAGATCCACATGGAAAAGTAGATGATACACCATATGGTGGAGGAGCAGGTATGGTTCTTACTCCACAACCTATATTTGATGCAGTTGAAGACTTAAAAACAGAAAATACAAAAGTAATTTTACTAACACCAGATGGAAAAACATATAATCAAGAAATGGCTTATTCGTATTCTAAAGAAGAACACATAATACTAATATGTGGTCACTATGAAGGATTTGATGAGAGAATAAGAACACTTGCGGATAGTGAAATTAGTATTGGTGACTATGTTTTAACCGGTGGAGAAATACCAAGTATGGTTATAACAGATTCAATAACTAGACTTATTGATGGGGTAATAGAAAAAGAGTCACATGAATATGATTCATTTAATAATAATTTACTCGATTATCCAACATATACTAAACCAAGAGATTTTAGAGGAATGAAAGTTCCTGATGTATTAACTTCTGGTAACCATAAAGAAATAGAAAAATATAGATTAGAGCAACAAATCAAAAGGACAAAAGAAAGAAGACCAGATTTACTAAAAGAGGTGATTAAAGATGCCAGTTAATCAAAAATTCTTAGTAGTTAAGAACAAAGATGAAAAAGAAATTAAATATTTTGAATATGATAAAGTAAAGGGATATAATATTGCACCTAAAAATAACGTTAAATTTGAAGATGCAATAAACGTAAGTAAGATGATTTTGATTAATCCTTCTTTAATTGAGAAAATGGTTGATAAAAAAGTAAAAAGAAAATTTGCTTATTTAGTTAATATGATTTCATTTGTCTGTGATAATGATGATGATGAATCTGGAGATGGCCTTTATTTAGCTCTTGATCAAGCTGAAAAGTTTAGAATGGAGCTTATAAATAAATATAAAAAGTATATTCAAGAAGAAAAATTTGCATTACTTGAGAAAAAAATCGCAATTCTAGAAGATGAATTGAAACTTAGAATCAAGTATCATGTAAAAGATTATGAAGATACTAAAGAATTAGAAGGAAAAAGTAGATAGGAAAGAGGGATAATATGAAAATTACTAATGTAGTAGGAAGAGAAGTTTTGGATTCAAGAGGAAATCCAACAGTAGAAGTTGATGTATATCTAGAAGATGGAACTATGGGTAGAGCAATAGTACCAAGTGGAGCTTCAACTGGTGAACGTGAAGCCCTAGAACTAAGAGATGGTGGATCTAGATATATGGGTAAAGGCGTAGAAAAAGCAGTTGCCAATGTAAATGGTCCATTAAAAGAAGTAGTAGTAGGACTTGATGCATATGATCAAAAAACTGTTGACTATGCAATGATACAAGCTGATGGAACAAAAACAAAATCTAAATATGGAGCTAATGCAATATTAGGTATTTCTATGGCAGCACTAAAAGCAGCTGCACTATCTAAGAAAATGCCATTATATAAATATATTGGTGAAGGAACAACACTACCAAGACCAATGATGAATATAATTAACGGTGGTGCTCATGCAGATAATAAACTTGATTTCCAAGAATTTATGATAATTCCAATTAGAGATACCATAAAAGAAAGAGTACGTGTTGGTGCTGAAGTATTCCACAATTTAAAGAAAGTATTAAATGATAGAGGACTTTCGACTGGTGTTGGTGATGAAGGTGGATTTGCGCCAGACTTAGAGTCAAACACTGAGGGATTTGAACTTATCATTGAAGCAATCAAAAAAGCTGGATACACTCCAGGAGTTGATGTTAAACTTGCAATAGATGTTGCCGCAAGTGAATTTTATAAAGATGGTAAATATAATCTAGTAGGAGAAGGAAGGAGCCTTACTACAGATGAATTAATTGATTTTTATGAAGACCTAGTAAATAAATATCCAATTATTTCAATAGAAGATCCGGTTGATGAAAACGACTGGGAAGGATTTACTAAAATCACAGAACGTCTTGGTTCAAAAATCCAACTTGTTGGAGATGATTTATTTGTTACTAATAAAGAATGTCTTCAAATGGGAATTGATAAACACGCAGGTAACGCAATTTTATTAAAAGTAAACCAAATAGGTACAATTACCGAAACTCTAGAAACAATTGACCTTGCAAGAAATAATGGATATAAGACAATAATTTCTCATAGAAGCGGAGAAACAGAAGATACAACAATCGCAGATTTAGCAGTTGGACTTGATTTAGGTCAAATTAAAACAGGCTCAATGTCTAGAACTGATAGAATTTGTAAATATAACCAATTAATGAGAATTGAAGAAGAACTTAATAAATAATTTATAACCTGGGCAAGTAGTAAAATACTTGCCCTTTACACTTTTAACGTAAAGCATGTCCTAACAATGAATTCTAACTTGAAAAAGCGTTGGAAGGAGGTCTATAAAAAAGATAGCATAAAGGAGTTAAAAAAATGATTTATCCTAAAAAAATAAATAAAAATGATACAATAGAAATAATTTCACCGTCAAATGGCGTGAAAAGTAAAAAAATAAAAGAACTTGAAAAAGCAATAGAAAAATTAAATAGTTATGGATATAAAGTAGTCGAAGATAGATATGTAAGAAATGCTGAAAATGGTGTTAGTTCATCTGCATTTAATCGCTCAATAGAGCTAAACAACGCAATTCAAAATAAAGGAATAAAAGCATTAATTGCATGTTCAGGTGGAGATTATTTAGTTCAAATTATGGATTTAATAAGTTTTGATCAACTGAAAAAAAATATAAAGTGGATACAAGGTCAATCCGATATTACGCCTTTGTTATTTTATATAACAACTAAATTGGATATTGCAACAATTTATAGTTTTAATGCCAAATCTTTTGGTAATAATAATTTACCAGAATTAATGATAGAAAATAACATGGAATTTTTAAATGGAAAAATGCCAAAACAAATTGAATATGGATATAAAATAGATAATGATAAAATAGAACAACCATGGGAATGTATAACAGAGGATAGAAAATTTAAGGGAAGAATTATAGGAGGATGTCTAGATTCGTTAAAAGATATAATAGGGACAAAATATGATTGTGTAAAAAGCTTTATAAAGAAATATAAAGATGATGGAATAATTTGGTATTTTGATGTGGCAGAAATGACAAATGAAGATATATTAAGAACAATGTGGCAATTTAAAAGTGCTGGATGGTTTATAGCCTGTAAAGGTATTTTATTTGGAAGAATAGAAAATGAAATCAATTATACAGGTATAACACTAAAAGATGCAATTAACTATAATCTTTTTGATTTAAACATCCCAATTTTTATAAATACAGATATAGGACACACAAATCCAGTATATACAATAATTAATGGTTCAATTGTAAAAGTAATTAAAGATAAAGATAATAAGCATATTATGGAGACAATTTTTGAATGAAAATATTAATTTTTTACACTTTTAGTGTAAAGCATGCCCTAACAATGAATTCTAACTTGAAAAAGCGTTGGGGGGGAGGAGTGTAAAATAAATATATAAAATAAGAAAGAAAAGAATTAATTGAAAAAGGACTTCTAACTAAAAAAGATTATACAAATACTGATTATGAAGGAAAAGATGAATATACTTATTTAAGCCCATGTGTAGAATATCTATCTTGTGATGAAATGAAGTTTTATTCAAAAGAAGAAATTACTAATGTTTATAAAAAATATTTTGGTAAAGATAAGAAACTTGATTTAACCAACTATCCATACTATTTAGAAAAAAATGACGTCGCATTTAATTATACATGCTATGGAGCACCGGATTCTATAGATCAGATTACTAAAATAGACAGTAGTATGCCTACAAAAAATACAGTTATACTTACATACTTAACAAAAATTACTGAAGATGATAAGACTACCGAGGAAAAATTTTCATTAACATTTAAGAAAGAAGGTTCTAATTGGGTATACTCTGATCATAAGAAAATACAAAATTAATGTTTATTTAATAATATAGAAGGCTTATATTGTTAAGTCTTCTTTTTTTTGATAAAATAATATTGGTGTTGATATGAAAGAAAAATTGAAAATTATTTTAATTACAAGTATTTGCGTTTTTTTTGATCAAATTATAAAGTATTTAATTGTATCAAATTTTACTTTATATAAAAAGAATCCAATTATAGAGGGATTCTTTAATATAACTTATGTACAAAATAGGGGGGCAGCATGGGGAATATTAAATAATAATATTATTTTACTTGTTGTAATAACTGTGCTTGCACTTGGATTTATATGTAGTTTTATATTTAAAGAGTCCAACATTAAAAAACTTGATATAGTACTTTATGGAATGTTACTTGGTGGGATAATTGGTAACTTTATTGATAGAATATTTAGAGGATATGTAATTGACTTTTTAGATTTTATTATATTTGGTTATGATTTTCCTGTCTTTAATATCGCAGATATGCTTATAGTTATAAGTGTTGGTATAATGATTATAACTTATTGGAGGAGTAGAAATGAAAATACAGAGTAAAGAAGAAAATATTAGATTAGATCAGTATTTAGCACGTGAATTAGATATTTCACGTAGTAAAATTCAAAAGGATATAAAAGAAGGATTAGTTAAAGTAAATGGTAAAAATGTAAACAGCAGTTTTTTATTAAGTATTGATGATGAGATTGAAATTACTAAGAGGAATTCAAAACCATCTACAGTAGAACCATTAGATATTCCGCTAGATATAGTATATGAAGATGAATACCTACTTGTTATTAATAAACAAAGTGGACTTGTTGTTCACCCGGCACCAGGACATTACACAGATACTTTAGTTAATGCATTAACTAATAAGTTTAAATTATCCAATATAGATAATGAAAGACCTGGTATAGTACACAGAATTGATAAAGATACTAGTGGTTTAATGCTAGTTGCGAAAGACGATAAAACGCACGAATTGTTATCAGAAATGATTAAAAATAAAGAGGTTGAAAGAGTATATTGGGCTATAGTTGATGGAGTTATAAAACATGACACCGGTACAATAGATGCACCTATTGGAAGAGACCCTAATAATAGGCAAAAAATGTGCGTTACAGATAAATGCAGTAAAGAAGCTATAACAAATTTTAAAGTATTAAAAAGATTTGAAAAAAATACTTTAGTTGAGTGTAAACTAGATACTGGCAGAACTCATCAAATAAGAGTTCACTTTAATTACATTGGATATCCAGTACATGGTGATCCTGTATATGGAAGAAAAAGCAGCGTAGATTCATTTGGGCAATATCTTCATTCCAAAACCATTAGATTTGTTCATCCTATCACAAAAGAAGAATTGTTCTTTGATTCACCACTTCCACCAGAGTTTGTCAAAAAACTTGAAAGTCTAGAACAGTAGTGTTATAATAATTCCCAATTAGAGGGGGAATAGTAATGCTAAATAATGTAGTTAAGGTATTAATGGCCGCAAATGATTTAACGCCAACGGATATTATTTCGTCAAGTGGTATACCAAAGTCTTCCTTTTATAAAGATGGTGGTCTAAATATTGAAGAGATTTCTTCTATATTTAATATATCAGATATTAATGTGGCTATATTAAATAGACTTGATGATAATGCCTATTCATATAAACAATTACTTTTTGAAGCTTTAAGATGTTATTTATATAATTCTTCTATTTCTAACAGTAAGGGTGAATGCCATAGAGGAAAAGCTATAAAGTCAATTAGAAAAGCTGAAGGATTAAACATATCAGAGGCCTCAAAGATAACTGGAATTGCAACTTCAATTATTTGTCAAACTGAAAAAGGTCACATAGAGTTTTCTCTAAACAATATAAGAAAATATTCTAAAACATTTGATATTTTATCCAGTGAAATAGTAAGACTATTGGAACTAGAAGAGGATGGATACTCTTATCCTGAATTACTTTTTGAAGTATTAGGATACTATTTTGAAAAGCATCCAGAAGAAAAACAAAAACAAAAAGTAATGAAATAGGTGAGTACAATGTTAAATAAATCTTTAAAATTAATAAGAACAGTAAAAGGATTTGACGCCAAAGCAGTATCACTTGAAATAGGTAGAGTTCCTACACATGTAAGCAAGATAGAAAGAGAAAACCTTCATATTTTACCTAATACTTTAGAATCTCTCTCATCAGTTTACCAAATGCCAATTTCTGAAATGGAGAGAATAAGTTCTCTTGATGATAAAGGATACAATACTCCAAGTATCATTAATGAAATATCAAAATATTATATTCTTAAAGAAAGAAAAGAAATATTTGAAGCAAATCATCTAAAGTACGTTTTTGAAATACCTGAGTCCCCATTAAAACTGTTAAGAAAAATAAATAATTATACAATAAAAGAAGTAAGTAGTATTACTAATGTTTCATTCTCTACTATAAGTAAGGCAGAACTTTTAATTGTAAGAATAACTGATAATACGATATCAGAACTTTCCCATGCATACAATATGCCAGAAGATATGATAAAAGAATTAATTAATAAACAAAGTAAAGGAACTAATAGACAAGAAATATTCTACATGATTTCTAGATATTACATGAATGACGCTAAAGAATCTATTAAAGAATTAGAAAAATCATTAGGGAGTATAAAATATGCTAAATAGTACAATTAAATTAATAAGATTAACTATTGGATATACAACAAATGCAGTTGCACAGGAAGCTGGATATACACTTGGCTATATTTTAAAGCTTGAAAATTCAAAAGAAAATATAAGCAAAAAACTCATGAATTCATTCCAAACAGTATATGATATGCCATTATCTAAAATTAAAGAAATAAGTAGGCTTGAAGATTATGGCTATACAAGAGCTGGAATAATATCTGAGATATCAGACTACTACATCGCATCTGGCACTAATAAAAGTCCCAAAAAATATGTAAGTGAAGACCCAGAAGTACTAATCAAACTAATAAGAATTGTAACTGGACAAACATTGGATGATGTTGCAGGTATAGCGGGTATTACTGAACAAAAGCTTTCTGCACTTGAAAGTTATGACTTAGAAATAACTAAAAAAGATCATTACAACTTAGCTAAAGCATTTGATATGACAAACTGCGAAATGGATAAATTAATGGATATGTATGATAAAGAACTTAGTAGAGTAGAATTACTTTCTGCAATATCTGAATACTATATAGAAAAAGAAATGAAGGTTAAAACAAAAGTTAAAGGCTTAAATTAAGGCCTTTTTTTAGTTGCTTAAAATATACTTTATTTATTCTTTAAAATATTATATAATACAAGTACGGAAGGTGAAATTATGTTAGAACGACTAGATGAGAAAAATGAAATGATAATGAAATTGCTTCATTACTTTATAACACAAAAAAATTATAGTCCAATTATTTTACAGGGTGTTAATAATGAGATATGGCTTGAAAATATGGACTCCCAATATAGAATAATAAGAATAGTATCTAATCATATCCATAATGAAGAACAACTTGAATATGATGTATTTAAAGCAAAACATATTGTAGGTAAAATAAAAAGAAAAACATTTACTTTTAATATGAATGTTTTAACAATTTTTACAGATATAAATGAAGATTTAAAACTTACTAATTTTAAAAACTATGATTTTATATATTTGGATACTGAAAAAGATCTAAAAAAGTATGATTTTGTTACTGAGGTTTTTCCTGATATTACAAAAAAGCTTAAATTTAGTGAAGATGGAGTATCACTATACTTAAAAATTACAGGGGAGATTCATAAAAAAAATGTAGCAGACCAAGAAGAAGCGGAAGAGATTTTTAAACCTAAAAAGCCTATTATTACTTATATATTAATAGCTTTAAATGTATTAATTTTCCTATATATGATGATAGGAGATAATTATAGTAAAATGATAGAAGCATTTGCGGTTTATAAACCTTATATAGTACAAAGAGGTCAAATATATAGATTGCTTACTGGTGCTTTTTTACATGCCAATATATTCCATTTACTGTTTAACTGTTATGCACTATATGTAATTGGAAGCCAAACTGAATCATTTATGGGTAAGGCAAAATACTTATTTATCTATTTATTTAGTGCAATCTCAGGTAGTCTTCTTTCTATTACATTAAATCAAGCTGGAGTATCAATAGGTGCAAGTGGGGCAATATTTGGACTTATGGGTTCATTATTATATTTTGGATATCACCATAGAGTCTACTTAGGAAATGTAATTACTTCACAAATAATTCCATTAATAGTTCTTAATCTTATTGTGGGATTCGCATCAGGTGGACAAATAGATAATTTTGCTCATATAGGTGGATTAATAGGTGGTATATTATTTACTATGGCACTTGGAGTAAAATATAAAAGTTCTAGGTCTGAAATGATTAATGGATGGCTTATTTCATTAATATTTATTACATTTTTAGTTTTAATCTCATTTGGAATAATTGTCTAAATGTATTGATAACTTTATGAAATAATGATAAAATGAAATAGAGTTAAGAAAATAGAGGTGCATAATATGGAAATAAGTGAGACACATGCTTATTCGATTGAATCTTTTGAAGAAGAAATCGTTAAAGATGTAATTAAAGATGTATATGAAGCTTTAGAAGAAAGAGGATATAACCCAATTAACCAACTTGTTGGTTATATAATGAGTGGAGATCCAGGTTATATTTCATCACATAAAGAAGCTAGAAATAAAATAACTAAAATAGAAAGAAATAAAATTCTAGAAGTAATACTTCGTGAATATATAAAGAGAATCTAATGAGATATTTAGGCCTTGACTTAGGAAGCAGAACACTTGGAATGGCTGTCTCCGACCCCAGTGGAATTATTGCGACTAGTATTGGTACTATTAGACATAACGAAGAATATGAAAGGCTTGTTTGTGAAGTAGAAAAGATAATAAAAGAACGTAACATTGATGAAATAGTTCTAGGACTGCCAAAAAATATGAATAATACAATTGGTTATAAAGGAGAACTTTCTTATAAATTTCGTGATATGTTAGAAGAAAAGACTAATCTAAAAGTTAACTTAGTTGATGAGAGACTAACAACTAAACAAGCAACAGACTTACTTATATCTAATGATACTAGTAGAAAAAAAAGGAAAAAAGTTGTTGATACTATGGCAGCAACAATTATATTACAATCATATTTGGATTTAATGAAAGGAAGAGAAAGAAATGGAAAATGTTAATTCGTTTAAGTATGTTAATGAAGATGGAAAGGAAATAGTTTGTGATATTCTATTTACATTTGATTCAGATGAGACTAAAAAAAGTTATATAGTATATACTGATAACTCAAGAGATGCAGAAGGTAATGTTCAAGTTTTCGCATCTGTTTATAGTCCAAATGATGAAAAATTAAAACTTTCACCAATTGAAACAGAACAAGAATGGAAAATAATAGAAACAATACTTAATACATTACAAGAAGAAATAAACAAAAAATCTGAAGAAACTAATAACGAGCAATAAGCTCGTTATTTATTAGGAGTAATGTTATGAAATTAAAAAGAATATGGAAAGTAATAATTACATTAAGCCTTTTATTAATTATTATAATTATATTTGGAATATCTATCTATAATTATGAATTATCTCCTGTAGATAAAAAGAATAAAACAGATGTTGTTATTACCATTAAAAAGGGAACTTCTACACAAAATATAATTAAATCTTTAAAAAAAGCTGACCTTATTAGAAGTGAAGGTGCTGTATTAGTATACTTAAAACTTAATAAGGTAGGAGGTCTACAAGCATCATCTTATAAATTAAACAGGGCAATGTCTTCTAAAGAAATAATTAAAATAATAAATAGTGGCAAAGGATTTAATCCTGATGAAGTAACTATTACCTTTAAAGAAGGAAAGAATATGCGTAGTATTGCCAAAGTTATTTCTAAGAATACAAACAATAAATATGATGCAGTAATCTCTAAGTCTAATGATAAAGATTATATTAATAGACTTGCCACTAAGTATTGGTTTATAGATAAAGATGTACAAAAAGATGGAACATTCTATAAACTAGAAGGATACTTATATCCTAATACCTATGTATTTAAAAATAAAAATGTTACTATAGAAGATATATTTAATAAAATGCTTATTGAAACAGACAAAGTACTTTCAAAATATAAAACAGAGATCGAAAAAAGCAAATTATCTACTCAACAGATTATTACACTCTCTTCAATAGTAGAATTAGAAGGGCTTAGTGATAAAGATAGACCTAATATAGCTAGTGTATTTTATAATAGATTAAATAAAAACATGAGTCTAGGAAGTGATGTTACTGCTTGTTATGCACAAAAAATTGATGATACTACATTATGTCATAACACAGCTAACTTTAACTATAAGAGTGATTATAATACTAGACTTGTAAGTAAATTAGGACTCCCAACAGGACCTATCTGTAATCCATCTGAATCAAGTATTAAAGCAGTTTTAAATGCACCAAAAACAGATTATTTATATTTTGTCGCAGATAAAGATACTAATGTATACTTTTTCAAAACTAAAGATGAGTTTGACAAAAAAATAAAAGAACTTAAACAAAATGGGAAATGGTTATAATGAATGATGATGTTAAAGAAATAAGAAAAAATGCACTAGATAAAAACATACCTATCATGCAAGATGAAGGAATAGAATTTTTACTTAATTTTATAAAAAGTAATAATATAGAAAATATACTTGAAGTTGGTACCGCAGTAGGATATTCTGCGATTAGAATGGCAAGTATAAGTCCATTAATTAAAGTTACTTCAATAGAACGCGATAGTACTAGATATATGGAGGCAGTTAAAAACATTGCCAAGGAACACCTTGAAGATAGAATTACTTTGATATTTAAAGATGCAATAGACGTTGAATTTGATAAAAATACTAAATTTGATTTAATTTTTATAGATGCAGCTAAGGGAAAAAATACAGACTTTTTTCAAAAATTTCAAAAGTATTTAAAGCCTAATGGATACATAATTACTGATAATCTTAAATTTCATGGCTGTGTTGATAAGCCTCTAGAAGAAATTGAAAGTAGAAATGTTAGAGGGCTAGTTAGAAAAATAAGAAGTTATATTGAATTTCTAAAGTCTAATGAAGAATTTGAAACAGAGTTTTATGATGTAGGTGATGGAGTATCAGTATCTAGGAGGAAGAGTAATGACTAGAGTTAAGGAAAACACTATATATAAACATTTTAAAGGTGGATTAGTTTACGTAATTGGAATTAGTAAACACACTGAAACTATGGAAGAATTAGTAATATATGTACATAATGGTAAAATATGGGCAAGACCATATGATATGTTTATAAGTGAAGTTGATCATATCAAGTATCCTGATATAAAACAAAAATATAGATTTGAAGAGGTGTAGAACCTCTTTTCTTTTACAAATTAATTATGTAATGCTATAATAATGGAGTATTGGAAGGAAGTGCTAACGTGAAGGTACTAGTTAAAATTAATTTAGAGTCTACAATAGATAAATATATAAATAAATGCGATGGATTAATACTTGGCATTTCACACTTTTCAGTTGGATTTAAAGATACATTTGATATAGAAAAAATATCTGAAATTATAGAAAAATATCCAAATAAAGATATATTTATTTCAATTAACAAATCTATTTTTAATAATGAATTAGAAGAGTTAGAAAAAGTACTTACACGCTTAAATAAAATGCCTATTAAAGGAATACTTTTCTATGATTTATCAATACTTTACTTAAAGAAAAAACATAATTTTAATTTTGATTTAGTATGGAATCAAACACATATGGTAACTAATTATAATACTTGTAATCATTACTATAAAAATGGCGTTAGATATGGATTTATATCAAGTGAGATTACTAAAGAAGAGATACTTGAAATAAACAAATTAAGTAAAATGGACTTTTTATATACTATAGTAGGGCATCAAGTAATGTCTTTATCTAGAAGAAGTCTTTTAACTAACTATTATACTAGTATTTCTAAAGAATATGATGGTACTACTAAAGAAATATATGAACATGATAATAAATACTTAATTAGTGAAGATAATAATGGAACAATAATAAAAACGAGTACTATATTTAATGGGATAGAAATACTTCCTGAATTAATAGAAAATAATCTATCATACGTTGTAGTTGATGAAGACTTAATTGATTATAATATAATTTTAAATATACTTGATATAGTTAGTAATATAATACAAGGAAAAAATGTAGAAAACAACATAAATAAAAGTTATGAGTTAATTGGAAATAATACATCTTTTCTATATAAAAAGACTATATTTAAAGTAAAAAAGGATAATAAATAGAGGTGGAATATGAAAAGATTTTTATATTTACTAGAAGAACTAGTTGTATACATATTTGGATTTTTTGTAACTAATATGATAAGGGCAGTATTTTATTTAAATTCAGTTAAAACATATGATGATCTAGATCTATGGATTAGTTGTTTTAGAGGAAATTGTACTATAAAAAATACACCAGACTTCTTCATATATGTTATTGGATTAGTATTAATATCTCTATTATTTATATTTGTTTGGAAATTTATTAAAAAAATTCATCTAAAGATTGGAAAATCTAAGTTGTACATAGTACTTGAAATAATATTATTTGTTATATACTATATACTGAATACTATTCAGTTATATGAATTAATATATAAACCATTTAAACTTGGAATATTTATGAACATATTATTAAGCATTACAATGATATTCCCATTAATCTATATTATGTATGATAAATCTTTAGAAAGACAAGGAAAGTAACATTATGAAAAAAATAGAGCTTTTATCTCCAGCAGGAGATTTAGAAAGATTAAAATTAACTTTATTATATGGAGCTGATGCAGTATATATTGGGGGTATGGAATATAGCCTTAGGGCAAACGCAACTAATTTTAGTATAGAGCAAATAAAAGAAGCATGTGAATTTGCTCATAAATTAGGTAAAAAAGTATATCTAACCCTAAATATAGTATTTCATGATGAAGATATAGAGGGCGTAGATAAATATATTAGTGATGTAGTAGAAGCTGGTATTGATGCATTTATAGTTAGTGATCCATTTATAATAAGTCATATTAAAGATAATTATGATGTAGAAGTACATCTTTCCACACAAGCATCAACAACTAATGTAGATAGTGTTTTATATTTTAAAAATGAAGGTGTAGATAGAGTGGTTTTAGCACGTGAATTATCAAAAGATGAAATAAAAGAGATAATTGAAAAAACAGGCGTTGATATAGAGGTTTTTATTCATGGCGCAATGTGTACTTTCTATAGTGGTAGATGTGTGTTATCTAACTATTTAACAAATAGAGACTCTAATAGGGGTGGATGTAGTCAAGTTTGTCGTTTTGCGTTTTCCCTAGAAGATGGATATGATAAGTTTACTATGGCTACAAAAGACTTAAATATGTCTGGTTATATTAAGGATTTAATTGATATCGGAGTTAGCTCCTTAAAAGTAGAAGGAAGAATGCGCTCTTTATATTATTTAGCTACAGTTATTGGTACATATAGAAAAATAATAGATGCATGTTATAGCGATACATTAAACAAAGAGTTTTTAGATAAACAAGTAAAAATACTAGGACGTGTTGCGAATAGAGAAACAAGTACTCATTATTTTTTAAAAAAAGCAGATTTTACTGATCAATATTATACTGGTAGACAAGAAATATCAAATCAAGACTTTCTAGGGCTTGTAACCTCTTATGATAGAGAAAATAAGATATTAACACTATCAGAAAGAAACTACTTTGAAAAAGGTTGGAAGGTAGAAGTATTTACTCCAAGAGGAGATGTTATTCCATTTACTATAGATGAAGTCTACGATGAAGCGCTAAACCCAATTGGAGTCGCAAGACACCCAGAAGAAGTTATAAAATTAAAATTAGATACTGATAAAGAAATAGAACAGTATTCAATGATGAGACTTAGCATTTAGGAGGAATTGTTTATGAATGATAATTTATCAAAATATGCTTGTAGAAATATGGATGCTCTAAGACTAAATCCAGAAAAAGAAGATAGCCGTCCACCTTTTTTTCATGACACAGACCGTATTATATTTTCCAATTCATTCTCAAGATATATAGACAAAACACAAGTGTTTTCATTTAATTCAAATGACCACATAACAAGAAGAATAACTCATGTTATAATGGTTAGTAAAATATCAAGAACTATTGGCAGATATTTAAACCTTAATGAGGATTTATTAGAGGCAATTGCACTTGGGCATGATGTTGGTCATTGCCCTTTAGGCCATACAGGTGAAATGTTTCTAAATAAAATAATAAATTCTAGTATAAATGAGGCATTTATGCATAATATACAAAGTGTTAGAAACTATATGGTACTAGAGAAAAATGGAAAAGGTAGTAACCTTACAATTCAAGTTTTAGATGGAATTATGTGTCATAATGGAGAAGTTCTTAATAATATATATAGTCCAGTAAAAAAGACAAAGAAAGAATTTTTAGAAGAATATAATAAGGCTCTTAAAGATAATAATGTTTCACTTTCAATTAGACCAATGACCCTAGAAGGCTGCGTTGTAAGAATATCAGATGTTATCGCATATATAGGAAGAGATATAGAAGACGCAATAGGCCTTGGGGTAATAAAAAGAAGTGATATTCCAGAAGAAATTACTGGTGTTTTAGGAAATAACAATAAAGATATAATAAATACCATAATATTAGATATAGTAGAAAATAGTAAGGATAAACCATATATTAAAATGAGTGATAAAATATATGATGCATTAGATAAATTAAAAGAATTTAACTATAGTAATATATATAATAAAGCAAATAATGAATTTGGAAAAGAATACTATAGTAATGCATTTCAGTCACTATTTGAAAAATATTTGAGTGATTTAAATACTAATAATAAAGAGAGTAGTATATATAAAGTATATTTGAATAATATGGATAATAGTTATATAGAAAATACTAAAAAAGAAAGAATTGTCATAGATTATATTGCTGGAATGACAGATAATTTCTTTATTAGTGAATATAATAATTGTATCAAGTGTTAACAAAAATATATTGACAAATACTACTTTTTGTAGTATCATGATGAAGATGTTGCGAAAGAGGTGTTGTTGTATGAAAGAAAAGAAAATTTACTTAACTCAACAAGGTTTTGAAGAACTTAAAAGTGAGTTGGATAATTTAATAAATGTTAAACGTCCTGCGAATATTCAAGCAATTAAAGAAGCAAGAGCATTAGGTGATTTATCTGAAAATGCCGACTATGATGCTGCTAAAAACGATCAAGCTGAAATCGAAGGAAGAATTAAAAAAATAGAAAAAATGTTAGAAAACGTTGAAATAATTGAAAAAGGTGATTCTTCAGTTGTATCACTTGGTACTACTGTATCTATTAAATATGTAGATGATGAAGATGAAACTGATGAATACCAAATAGTTGGTAGTCAAGAAGCTGACCCATTTATGAGCAAAATTTCTAATGAAAGTCCAATCGCCAAAGCTATTATGAATAAAAAGGTTGGAGATATAGTAGAAGTTGAAAGTCCTAATGGCGTTTATAAAATAGAAATTATTGATATTAAATAAGTTAAAGACTATAAAGTCTTTTTTCTTTATTAGAGGTGTGGTATGAAAGTAAAATATAATTTAAAACACAAAGAAAAAAATACTATGGCACGTTATGGAGTGTTAGATACAAATTATGGTTCGTTTGAAACTCCTATGTTTATGCCTGTTGGTACTAAAGCCAATGTAAAACTTCTAACACCAGACGAATTATATGCTTGTAAGTGTGGAATAATCTTGTCAAATACATATCATTTATGGTTAAGACCAGGACCTGACTTAATAGAAAAAGCAGGTGGACTTCATAAATTTATGAATTATAAGGGACCTATTCTTACTGATAGTGGAGGATTTCAAGTGTTTTCTCTAGCTAAACCAAAAGATATTACTGAGGAAGGAGTTCACTTCAAAAGTCATATAGACGGTTCTAAACTGTTTTTAACTCCTGAGGAATCAATTAAAATTCAAAATAAATTAGACAGTGATATTGCAATGAGTTTTGATGAATGTCCTCCGTATCCAGTTACACATGAATATATGGAAAAAAGTATTGAAAGAACACTTAGATGGGCAGCAAGAGGAAAAGCAGTCCACTCAAATGAAGCACAAAGCCTTTTTGGAATTGTACAAGGTGGAGAATTTGAAGATCTTAGAAAAAGAAGTGCTACAGAAACAGTAAAAATGAACTTTGATGGATATTCTATAGGTGGAACTAGTGTTGGGGAAGATAAGCCAACAATGTATAAAATGATTGAGTATTCAACTCCATACTTACCAGAAGATAAAGTAAGATATCTAATGGGAGTAGGAGATCCAGTTGATATAATTGAAGGCGTTATTAGAGGAGTAGATTTATTTGATTGTGTCTTATCTACTAGAATTGCTAGACATGGTAATGCATTTACTAGATATGGTAAAATTAACCTAAGAAACTTACGCTTTAGAGAAGACTTTACTCCAGTTGAAGAAGAATGTGATTGTTACACATGTAAAAACTTCTCAAAAGCATATATTCGTCATTTAATTACATGTGATGAGGTTCTTGGTGGTAGATTACTATCTATTCACAACACAAGATTTTTAATTAAACTAACAGAAGATATAAGAGAAGCTATTAAAGAAAATAGATTATTAGAATTTAGAAGTGAATTTTTAGATAAATATAAATCAAAAGAGAAGTAATTCTCTTTTTTAATTTTCTTTTTTTGATTTATTAATTCCTATAATGCTTCCAAATATACATGATAAAAATATTATTAAATAATAAATCAGTAGTGATAAATTTGGTTTATTTCCAAAACCAGCATAACTAAGTAAAAATAATATGACTATTGAAACAACAGCTATTTTAATACCCTCTAAATAGCCTTTATTTTGTGCTTTTCTTCCTATATAACTTCCACCTATAAAGAATGATAAAACAATTAAAATAAGCTTAAAATACTTTAATGCATTAGGAAGAATATTAAAATAATTAAAAATAGTAATTATTAAACCCGATATTAAAAGACCTACTAATATATATAAAAGACTTTTTAAATATTTAACTATGAACATAACCTCAACTCCTAGTAAATGTTATGTATTGAATAAAAAAATATGCAAATAATCATAATAGTTATAGGAGGTTAATATGGACTACTTAATAGTTTTATCTAGAACACTACTTTTTTATATTATTATCACAATAATTTATAGATTCATGGGTAAAAGAGAAATAGGACAACTTGGAATAGTTGATTTAATAGTTTCAATCCTAATAGCTGAATTAGCAGCCATTTCAATTGATAATAGAGAAGAAAGCGTATTTCTATCAATACTTCCAATAGTACTTTTAGTAGTTATACAAGTAGGAATGTCATACATATCACTTAAAAGTTCAAAAATAAGAAATGCATTTGATGGAAACCCTTCAGTAATAATTAATAATGGAAGGTTAAACTTTAATGAAATGGTAAGGCAAAGATATAATTTAGAAGACTTACTAACCCAACTAAGAGATAAAAATATAAGAAGTATAGAAGAAGTAGATTATGCAGTACTAGAAACAAGTGGCAAGTTATCAGTATTTAGAAAAGAAAAGGAAAGAAGAGGAGAATATCCTATGCCACTCATATTAGATGGAATAATTGATTATGACACATTAAAACAAATTGGTAAAAACAAAGAGTGGATAACAAATATGCTTATAGAGGACAATGTAGAATTAGAAAATGTTTTTTATGCCTTTTATAGAAAAAATAAATTATATATAATTAAAGACAATGATTTGAGAAAATGATTGTCTTTTTTTCTTATTTATTATAATATTAATTTGAAATTACAACTGTAGTAAGAAAGGATGAGGTGGTATGAAATATGTATTAATGAATAAAAATACTGAGGTTTTAATCGCAAATTATGATGAAGGTATTAAAGTGTTTGATAAAATAATAGAAATAAGAAATATAGAATATGCCCCATTAATTATAAAAAAATCATATGAAATGAAAGAAGATTTTAGATTTAACTTAAATGACTGGTTTATTGGAAGAGGTATACCTTCATGGAGAGATGAACTTGATATGTTACTTGCACGATTAAATATTTCCACACCACTTGAATTATTTGATAGGGCATTTGCTCTTTCCTTATCAGATCAGTATTGGATTAAACAGGTAGGGAGTAATATTAAATATGAAGATGTAAACTTTTTTGACCACGACTTTGACTCTGCAGAATTTGTAGAAGCAAGTTTTTCTGATAATTATGATTCAATAACAAGAAAAGAAACGCTAATGAGCCCAAATAATACTACCGATGGTATGTTAAAAAAATCTTGGATAATAGAAGATGGTAAAAGATATTTATTAAAAGGTGGATATAAAAATGATTATCTACAGCCATTCAATGAAGTTTTGGCATCTATAATATGTGATAAATTAGGCTTTGATCACGTTACTTATACATTAGATACATTTAAGAATAAAGTAGTATCTAAATGCCTTTGTTTTATAAATAAAGATACAGAACTAATACCTGCATCTCAAATAATGTATGGAATTACAAAACATAAAACAAGTGAGGATTATAATGAGTATATTAAAATACTTGAACAAAATGGAATAAAAAACGCAAGAGAAAAAATAGAAAATATGTATATATTAGATTTTTTAATGATGAATGAGGATAGGCATTTAAATAATTTTGGAATAATAAGAGATGTTAATACATTAGAATGGCTTGATGTTGCACCTATATTTGACAATGGTGAATCTTTAAAGATGACTATATATAATAGTGATGAAATATCCATTAATGGAGAAGGAAGACTATTTTACAATATAGTAACATTTGATGATATTATAAAAGCTGTTAAGGATATTAAAAGAATAGATATCTCTAAACTTGATGGAGTAGTAGAAGAATATGATGAATTACTTCATAAATATCAAAATATAACAGGAATAACTGAAGATAGAATAAATAAACTTTGTATACTATTAAATAGACAGATAAAAAAGTTATCACATCTTATCGCAGAAAAGACAATTTAAGATTGTCTTTTTTTCTTATTTATTATAATATTAATTTATAAGAATAATAGTAGTTCATGGTGGAGGTAGTATATGAATTTAGATTTATTAAAATTTGCATTAGAAGACTCTTGGAATAGGGATACTTGTTATCCATTTGTTAGTTGGGATAGTAGTAATCCAAGTGTTGGTCAAGATGAAGTTACTTCACTTGTTGTAAACGATTTTTTAGGCGGAGAGATAATTAAAAGTATTGATGAAGATGGCATTCATTATTATAACTTAGTAGGGGAAGAACCACTTGATTTTACAAATCAAACCTCACTAGTAAAAGGAGATATAGTATCTAGAAAAGAATTATTAAAAAACAGAAATACAGCGCTTAGATATTTCATATTATCAGAATGCGTTAAAGATTCGATGCAAAATAATTCTAAGGTAAAAGAAAAAGTGTATAAGATATAACATAGAGCGAAATTTTGCTCTTTTTTTAATGCATTGTTAAATAAATAATTGCCTACTTAATGGTTTCAATTGTATATTTTTCCTCTCTCACTTGTCTACTTTAAGCTTATCACTACAATTTAAATAAAAATTTTACCCTTTACACCAAACAAATATTCTATCTTGATTTTCAATGGGGGGGGGGTGTATACTGATTATAGATTAAAATAAGGAAGGTACGAATGCAAAATGAGAGATAGAAAGAAAAGAAATATTATAATTGGTGCTTTATGCTGCCTACTAGTATTTATGGGAATTGGTTATGCAATATTATCACAAACCCTAAATATAAGTGGTACAGCTAATATGCAAGGTAATTGGAGTGTAAAAATAACTAATATGAAGTTATTAGAAGCTAATAAAACAGGAAGGGCAGAGAATGTATCAAATACTTTCACCGATACTACTGCATCATTTGAAGCAAACTTATGGATGCCAGGAGATTCTATTGAATATGAAGTAACAGTAGAGAATCAAGGCAATATAGATGCAGTATTAAAAGATATAATTCAAACAAAAACAAATAAAGATAAAAATCTTAAATTTAGTAATAGCTTAATAGGAACAGAAGTATTAACTTCAGGTTCAAAAATGAGTTTTACAATGAAAGTTGAAATTCCAGAAGAAGCAGAAACACTACCAGAAGTAAAAGAATCAAAATATGAAATACAATTAATTTATATTCAGTATAATGGAGGAGAATATACACCACCCACACAATCCATTGGGACTCTAGCAGAAAGAATTCTAGCAGACAATACAGCATTACCAGATACAAATATAGATTTTTCCGAGATAAGTAGTGATACAAATGGAAAGGGATTATACTATACAAATAAAAATACAGAAGATAATAAAACGACATATTACTTTAGAGGTGATATTACTAACAATTATGTTAAGTTTGCAACTCAGACTAAAAATACATGTAAATATAATGGCAAGGACATAGCATATTATGATCCTACAAATGGGGTACTTGAATATAATCCAATAGAAGCACAATGCTTATCAACAAATGTATGTGTAACTACTAGTGTCCTTGGCAATTTTGTTGGTTTTGATGAAGCAACGTGCGTAGATGGGGGTGGTACATTTACACCAGACAAGGCAATATTCACACAAAATACAGCCGAAGATATTGTATGGAGAATCATAAGAATAAATGAAGATGGAAGCGTAAGACTTATTACTGAAAATCCAGTGGGAAGTAGTGCATATAATGCCATATATCGTGATAATGCATATGCTGGATATATGTATGGTGCAACGGGCTCATCGACATATAAAGAGACCCATAAAAATACAAATAACAGTACAGTAAAGACATACCTAGATAATTGGTATAAAACCAATCTAAATGGTTATACTTCATATATGTCTACTACTGCAGGCTTTTGTAATGATAGAAGCATTGCTCCAACTTCTAAGACATGGAGTAATGATGATACTGCATTAGGCTATGAGAGGAAAACGACATATTATGGTGCATATAATAGATTAAAAAATACACATCAACCGCAGTTTGCATGTCCAGAAATAAATGATTTATTTACAACAACTGCAAGTTCAAACGGCAACAAAGCTTTAACATATCCAGTTGGGTTATTAACAGCAGACGAAATTTCATATGCCGGAAGTACATATTTTAAATCAGATGACAACTATTTAGATACTACTGCTTATTGGACAATGTCACCACGACAATTTAGTGGTTCTACTGCCGAAGAAGACAATGATCTCTATATTTTTGATGAGGCACTATCCGGAACAATTCCAGGGGTTATTTTTGGTGTACGTCCTGTAATTAATCTATCAGATGATGTTGGCGTAGTAAGCGGTGATGGAACAAAAGATAGTCCATATGTAGTAAAATAATTAACTTATATAAAGAAAAAGTGTATAAGATTTAAACATCTTTACACTTTTTTTCTTTTGGTATTTCAAAATAGAAAGTAGAACCCCTATCTTTTTTTGAAGTGACTCCATATTTATAATTATGTAATTCAAATATATTTTTTACAATTGAAAGTCCTAATCCAGTACCAAGCATATTACGTTTATGCTTTTTGTTACTTTTATAATACTTATCCCAAATTAAATTTATTTCTTCTTTTTTAATACCTTTTCCAGTATCTATTACTTCAACTCTGCATGAAGCATCTTCATTATCATTAATCTTAATTTTAACTACTTTATCATCACCAGTATAATTTACCGCATTACTTATAAGATTATATAAAACTTGTTCCATCTTTTGTTTATCAGCATGAATCATAATTTTTTCCTTGTTACATTCAAATACAAATTTATATTTTTCAGTTAAAGAAAATATTTCATATCTATCTATTATTATTTGAGTTAATTTTACTAAATCAAAGTCTTCTTCATTTAATTCATATATATTTGCTTGCATTTTAGATAAATCTAATATATCGCTTACTAATAGATTTAATCTATCAACTTCACTGGTTATTACATTAAGATTTTCTTCGCGTTTTTCATCATCTTTATAAGTTATATCTCTTACCATTTCTGCATATGCCTTAATCATTGTAAGAGGTGTTTTTAAATCATGTGATACATTAGCAAGTAATTCTCTTCTTAATTCATTGGTTTTAGAAAGTTCATCTTTTGCATAATTTAATGAAGTTGTTAATTCCTGTATTTCACTTATATTACTATCACTCTTAAACTCTTCTTTATAATCTCCTTTAGCTACTTTTTTAGCGGATTTACTAAGTGTTGTAATAGGCTTAGAAAGCTTTTGAGAAATAAAGAATCCAACTACAAATGAAAGTAATAATATTACTATTGAAACAGTTAAAAACTGATTTTTTAGAATAGTAACAGTAGAATCTATTGGATTTATTGATGTAGTTAAAAAGTAATATGTATCACTATCAACAGCGAAAGCATAAACCATACTTTTAACTTCATATTTTTTACTAGTAGATTTAAATATAATGTCTTTATTATTGTTTTTTTCTAGTTCATTTTTATATACCTCGACATCACTAGTAGGTACACAACTTTTATTCATATTATTGTTATAAGTTATTAATGTGCCATTATCTAATATATTTATACATATTCCTTTATTAAAGAGTAGGTCGTTTAGTACATCACTCATATCTTTACCTCTTGAATATTTTTCTTTTATTTTTAAAGAGGCAAGTTTAATTTCACGCGTTTTAGACCATTCATAGTATTTATCAAGAAACAATATCTGAAATAGGAATAGGAAGAAAAGTATCAGTATAGAGAATCCTGTAAGATATACCCATATCGTATTTTTAAGAGAAATATTCTTAAATTTATTTTGCTTCAAATTTATATCCAACCCCTCTTACAGTAATAATTAAGTCTCTATACTTTCCAAGACTATTTCTAAGCATCTTAATATGAGTATCTACAGTTCTATCATCTCCAAAGAAGTCGTATCCCCATATTTTATTAAGAAGTGTCTCTCTTGAAATTGCGATGTTTTTATTTTTAATAAAGTAGGCGAGTAGGTCAAATTCTTTTGGTGTAACTCTAATTTCCTCATCATCTATAGTAATAACTCTTCCCATAAAGTTAACCTTTAATCCTTCATATATAAAGTCTTCAGTTAAATCATCATTATTTCTTCTGGTTACTGCCTTAACACGCGCTACTAATTCTTTAGGCGAAAATGGCTTTGCAATAAAATCGTCAACACCTAAATCAAATCCTAAGAGTTTATCATATTCTTCACTACGTGCAGACAATATTATTGTAGGAATTCTTCGTTGCCCTTTAATAGTTTTATATGCAGTATAACCATCCATTTTAGGCATCATTATATCTAGTATCATTAAATCAATTGTATGTTTATTGCACATGTCTATTGCTTCTTCACCATTTTCAGCTTCAAGTACTTCAAAATTTTCTTTTAAAAGATATTCTTTTATAACATCTCTTATTAATTTTTCATCATCAACAACTAGTATTTTCATATCTACCTCCAAATAATATTATACATATTAATGTGTTCTTTGTGTGAAAAAGAGAAAAAAGATTAGTCATTATTTCTAATTTCTTCTAATCTTTTAACTTTAGCATTATTTTTATCTAGTGTTTGCTTAAATGAATATGAGTAATCAGTAAGCATTTTTTTATTAACTTTTAGTTGTGCTTCAGCATCATCAAGCATCTTTATAAAATTATCAAATTCTTTAATATCTCCTTGATACTCACCGCATTGATTCATAAAATCATTTCTCAAGTCAGAAATTTTACCAAATGCATCATCAATTTTTAATGAAGCTGTATCTACTTCATATATAGCATTATTAATATCTTTACTAAAGTCATCATATCTAACTCTAGTAGTTTGACGTGTTTTATCTCTTCTTTCAATAAAATTGGCAGCTAAATCAACAGCTTGAATAATCATTCCTGATTTTACAATCATACCTGCAGGAGTAGGAGGTACTTTTTTACTGGCATTAAAAAGTAATGCAGCGGCAATAAGGTTTTCGGTATGCGTTATAAATTCTGTATATGTTTCAATATTAGTAGTTATATCTCCATTAGATTTTATTTTTTCTTCTAAATCATATATTATTGCATCTTGACTCTTTGTAAAAGCATCAATTCTTTTATTTATATCATCTATATTATCAAAGCTATTAACCATTAAATCAAATTCATCATCTCTAATGTTAAACTTATCTAATTTATCATCTAGCTCATTTTGTAAAGATTCAGATTCCTTTTCTCCCATCGCAATTTTATCTATTACTGATATATATTCTTCTATTTTTTGTATGTCATCATATAAAACATTATCTTTAACATTTTCAGTATATTCTCTTACAATTCTATATAAATCATTATCGTTAATAAAATCTCTTAAATTAATATTATCATGATCTTTTGTATCATATTTTTCTTTTATTTTTTCAAACTTTCTTATTAGATCAAGTAATTCTTCTCTTAATTTTTCTATCTCTTTTGTATCGTATTCTTTTTCCTCTTTATCATGAATAACCATCATTTCATACTCAAGTTTTTCTAATTCAGCTAAATCCTCTTTTATTACCCGAGTTAATTCTTTTATTATCGCAAGTTCAAGTAGCTTATCATCTTGTTTAACCTCATCAACAATAGGTGTTTCTATCTTTATAGGAGGAGGTGGAAGAATAGTAACTTCTTCTGTTTCTTTTACGGTTTCTTCATCTACATGTTCTGAAGAACTAGCATCATTAGAAATTTTTGTTTTAGAAACAGTAGGATTATTTTCCTTTGCCTTAGGAGGAGTAATACCTTTATCTTTTTCTTTTTCCTTTTCTACATCTTCTTTAATTGCTGGATGTAGTGGGGTAGTTTGATTTTCTAATGACTTTGCATCTTCAACTGTTTGTACATATGTTATCCTACTTTTTCTTTTCTCTTTTTTCTCATCATCTAAAGAGACTATTTTATTCTTTTTACTTTTTCCAAAAAAAAGGGATGCAATTCTGTCAGATCCCTTATCTCCATTAGCACTCATTATTCAGTTCCTCTTCTTAATAGTTCAATATTATCTTTCATTAATGAAGTATATGTTTTCTTATTATCTCTATCTTCATCAGATATATTATCTAGTTTATTAATTGTTATTACTTCTGCATCAGTTTCATTTTTTAATTTTTTTAATGATTCAGGTTCTTTATCACCACTTAATATAAATATCTTATCAGATCCATCTTTTAGGGAATTATAAGCCTTATCAACATTTCTTTCATTTTCAGATTTATCATCTATTAATATTACATCAAATCCATATTTTGTTAAATACTGTAATGAAGGAGATGCAACAACCAAAGTTTTATTTGAAGCATTCTCACTTAACATCTTTATATCAGCATCTAATTCAGATAACTCAACTTTTAAATTTACATATGCTTCTTCTATTTCTTCTTTGATATACTTACTATCTATTAATTCATCAAGACTATTTTTAATATTTTGACTTATCATAAGTAGGTTAGATGGATTTAACCATAACTCTTCTATACCATATTGAATTTCCATACCAAAGTTAGCATCCATTATCATTATGTTTTTATTTTTATTTACTAATTTTAATGCGATATCTTTATCAGAACTTAATCCATTATATACAAATAGATCTTTTTTACTAAAATCTTTGTATTCTTTTGATGTAATCTTATATTCATCTATATCAACACCATCTGGATATATTGAATTTACTACTGAGTTATTTCCATATAATTGATTTACTACATATTCAAGTGGATATACAGTAGTTATAATACTTATATCCTCCATATCATCTCTTTTAAAACATCCTGTTGTTATAACACCAAGCAATAATATAATAGCTAATAATTTAAATATACTTTTCATTTTTTTCATTTTTTTCTCCTTCGCAACACACCGGATCAAATCCTCCCTTAGAGAGTGGATTACACCTTAATATTCTTTTTATTGATAAATAACTTCCCTTTATAAAACCATATCTATTTATGGCTTCTATAGAATAATTAGAACATGTAGGAATATATTTACATTTAAAGTGACTAGAAAAAGGCATTTTTTGATAAAGTTTTATTAAAAAAATTGCAAGTCTTTTCATACAATCACCATATGTATTATTTTACTATTAAAAAAAGATTTTATCAACAATAAAGGAAAAAAATCCCTAGAAGTTTGACAAAAATTCAAAAAAAGTTTTAAATATAGATATATAAAAAACATTAATATTAGGAGAAATATTATGGATTTTGAAATAACATTATTAAGTATAAATGAATTAGATAATTGCATCAAGGAAATGCCTATAACTGATATATCATTATTAATGGGGGGTAGTATTGAAACTATATTTAATGTTTCAAACGATTTAACATTTGCTGGTAGAGCAGGAACATATTATACTAAAGATTTTATAGATGGAAGTGTAATTTATTTAGATGGAACAGCCTCCTCAGTTCTAAGAGAAGATTCAGTACTTGACTCTTGCAAATCTATTCGTCCAGTTTTAAAATTTAATAAAGATTTAACTAAAGAGCTTAAAACAAAAAAAGTGATGCTTGGTATGTATCCACAATATGTAGTTGATTTAGAAAAACAAATAAAGATAGAAAAAAATTTTAAATATAAAAAATTATTATTAACTGGAAATTCATATACATTTCCAAATGGAAAAAGTTATGAATATGAATACAATGGTGAAAGATTTGTAAGAGTAATTAATAATAGTAATTGCCCAGTAGTTTTATCTAATGGACTTATATATCACAAAGATTGGTATGCTTGGGTTAAAGTAGAACCAGTAATATGGATTGTAAAAGAAAATATGCTTGTCTCTTCAAAAGGCCTATTATCAGGGATCCCATTTAATAATTCACAAGAATTTAGTGAATTTAAGGATACCGTTATAAGTAGATTTATTAATGAAAACATAAAAAAAGAATTATTCCAAGATAAAAATCAAACAAGAATAATCGAAATAGAAAAAGACATTATTAAAAGTAAACAATATAAAATTAATTATTTTGATATATTATGATATATATAGACTTTAACTTATTAATTATGATACAATTGTGTAGGTGATTATATGAAAGAATTATTTGATAGACTTAATATTAAGCCTAAAAACTTAGAATTATATACAACTGCTTTTTCACATTCATCATATGTGAATGAAAATCACATTAAAAGTGACTATGAAAGATTAGAATTTTTAGGAGACGCAGTCTTAGAACTAGTCGCAAGTGATTATTTATATAAAACCAAAACAATAAATGAGGGTGAAATGACCAAGTTAAGAGCTAGTTATGTATGTGAAAATGCATGTTATGAATATTCTAAAGATTTAAACTTAAGTAAATATATTAAAGTTGGACATGGTGAAGAAATAGATGGTGGAAGATATAAAAAAGTAATATTAGCTGATATATTTGAAGCACTAATGGGTGCAATATACCTAGATTTAGGATTCTCTACTGCAAAAAGAGTAATTGATAGTATTGTTATTCCATATGTAGAAGATCCAAATATATTATTTTTTAGCGACTATAAGTCAGCTTTGCAAGAATATGTTCAAACTAAACAAAAAAGTTTAGAATATGAAGTTGTTCTTGAACAAGGACCTGCACACAACAAGCTATTTACAACAGTTGTAAAAATTGATGGTATTATATATGGAAAAGGAAGTGCTGGTTCTAAAAAAGAAGCAGAACAAGAGGCAGCACGTGATGCATTAAAGATACTTGCTAGATAGTAATATCTTTTCTTTTTTTAAAAAATATGGTATAATTAGAAAGCTTTTATCAAGTGTATATATAAAGAAAGGAGAAAAAAATGAGTAAAATTAAAATTTTTAGTTTAGGTGGACTAAACGAAAACGGTAAAAACATGTATGTAGTCGATGTTGATGATAATATATTTATATTTGATGCAGGACTTAAATACGGTAAT
The DNA here is from genome assembly GCA_000432595.1 of Clostridium sp. CAG:710. Taxonomy (GTDB): domain Bacteria; phylum Bacillota_I; class Bacilli_A; order RF39; family UBA660; genus CAG-710. Next base: position 55,783 of record HF996851.1, read on the forward strand.
GATAAGATGTTGGGTATTGATTATATTTTACCTGACTATACTTATATAAAAGAAAATAAGGATAAAATAAAGGGTATATTTTTAACACACGGTCATGATTCAAATATGGGTGCTACTGCAGATATTTTATATGACATGCCAGATTTACCTATATATGCAACTAAATATACAATGGAAATATTAAAAATTGATTTAGAGGAAAACAATATTAAGGCAACTAATTTAAAAGAAATTAGACCTCATTCTAAATTAACATTTGGAGATCTAGCTGTTTTTCCAATAAGTGTAACACATTCAATCCCAGATGCAGTATGTTATGTTTTATATACTAAAGATGGAGCTATTGTATATACAGGAGACTTTGTATTTGATTCAACTATGATGAAAAATTATAAAACAGATATTGGTAAACTTGCTTATGTTGGAAAACAAGGTGTACTATGTCTATTAAGTGAATCAATATATGCAGAAAAACCTGGACATACTAGTCCAAACAATAGGGTAAGCGACTTTGTCGCAGATGTATTTGCTAAAACCAGTGATAGAATTATTGCTACTATAATGACTGCACACATATATAGAGTCCAAGAAATATTTAATGAAGTAATGGAGACTAAAAGAAAAGTTGTTATAATGGGCAAAAGCCTTCAGCACTTAATAAATAGATCTATAGATTTAGGTTATATTGATTTTGATAAAGATAGAATTGGAGACTTATCTAATTTAAATGATAAGGGTGTAGTAGTACTAATAAGTGATGAAAAAGAAAAACCATTTATGAATCTAGAAAGAATAATAAGAGGATTTGATAAATATATCAAATTAAAAGATACAGATACTATTTTTATAACTGAACCAAGTTATGAAGGAATAGAAAGAAGACTTGCTCTTATTATGGATGAGATTGCAATGGCTAATGTAAATGTTGTATGCTTATCATCTAAGAAACATTTATTACACCATGCATCACGAGAAGATTTAATGCTTATGATTAACCTTATGAATCCTAAATATTATTTTCCGGTAAAAGGAGAATATCGTCATCAAGTAATGAATGCAGAAATCGCAGAAGAAGTAGGTATACCAAAAGAAAACATAATCTTAAAACAAAATGGCGATGTAGCTACTTTTGTAGATGGTAATTTAACTGATGATATTGAACACGTTAATGTTGATGAAATATTAATTGATGGAAAAAGCCAAGGAGATATAGGAGATCTTGTTTTAAAAGATAGAGAAATGCTTGGAGAAAATGGTATTGTTATAATAAGTGCCACTCTTGATAAAGCAACAAAACAAATTCTAGCTGGACCTGAGGTTCTAACTAGAGGATTTGTATATGTTAAAGAAAGTGGAGACTTAATAAAAGAAACTCAAGATATATGCTTGGAAATACTTAAAAATAACATAGAAATATCTTCTTCAAGAGTTGACTATACAACTATAAAAAATGAGGTAAGAGAAAAGCTTGGAAAGTTCTATTACAAAGAGACAGAAAGTAAGCCAATGATTATCACTGTTATACAAGAAGTCTAAAATTTAACGAAATTTTACAAAAAAAGCCAAAAAATGTCGAAAATATGTTGAGTTACTAGAAAAGTTGTGATATAATTTTTTCTAGTTGAAAACGGAAGGAGGGGAAGTTGAATGACAAGAGTTTCAGTTAAGAATGGTGGCTTAGATGCAGCGCTTAAAAAATTTAAACAAAAATTAGCAAGAGACGGAGTTCCTTCTGAAAAACGTAAAAGAGAATTTTATGACAAACCTGGTATTAGAAGAAGAGAGGCAAAAAAAGCCGGAATAAAGAACGCACGTAAAAGAAATAAGGCTAACAAAGATTAGTCTTTTTTTATTGAAATTTTTAGTTAGTTTATATTATAATAATAATGAACTGGAGATGATTATATGAATTTACTAGAAAAGATGAAAAGTGATTTAATTACTGCAATGAAAGAAAAAGATAAAGAGCGTCTTACTGTATTAAGAATGGTGAAAGGTGCTATTCAACTTGAAGTGATTAATAATAAAAAAGAAGAAAATGAAGAATTATTAATTGATGTTGTTTCTAAACAAATTAAAATGAGAAAAGAATCTATTTCTGAATTTGAAAAAGGTGGAAGAAATGATTTAATTGAAGCTACCCAAAAGGAAATTGATATATTATCTGAATATTTACCAAAACAATTATCTAGTGAAGAAATAGATGCAATCATTGATAATGTATTTAAGAAAGTAAATCCAACTAGCCCAAAAGATATGGGAGCCATTATGAAGGAAGCTACACCATTATTAAAGGGAAAAGCTGATATGAAAGAAGTAAGTAATAAAATCAAGGATAGAATTAATTCTTTATAATTCTTTTCTTGCCGATATAGTTTAGTGGCAAAACAGGTCCTTGGTAAGGATCAGAGGACAGTCCGATTCTGTCTATCGGCACCATTGGCGAATCTGTTCAAACTATTCGAACTTATATATATGAATCAATCAGAAATGATTGATTTTTTCGCTTTTTTTTGAAAAAATCATAGAAAGGATTTGTCTATGGTAAATATTATTACAGAAGAAATTGAAATTGAAGAATCTTTAGAACCAAAGTTAAGAGTAATATGTGATTTTTGTAATACTATTCCAATAATAATAAATGGAAGTATTAGAAGAATTGATAAAACTAATTTAACTTATATTGAGCCACATAGAATATATATTAAAAGCAATTTATATCTAGCATTTAATTATTCAAGTGATATATATGTTAATAACCTAGGTAAGAAGATTAAATTATATTTAATTAAAGAATTTGAAAGATTAAAAAGAAACGAAACATATCAAGAAAAAATAGAATGGCATGCAAATAGATTATTGTCAAAATTAAATATGTTGTTCATACTGATGCAATAAAGAAATATATTGTTCCAAATTTAACAGAACAACAAATTAAATTCGTTTATGCAAATGAAGCAGATGTATTAAATGTTGCTTTATTTGGTATGACAGATAAAAAATGGATAGAAGATAACCCAGAACTTGCTAAAAATGGAAAATATTAGAGATTATACAGATTTACTTCATCTAATAATTTTAAATAATTTAGAAAACACAAATGCAGAATTAATTAGAATGAATATAAAGCAATCTGATAGATTAATTAGTTTAAATGAATCTGCAAGGAATCAAATGGAAGCATTAAAAAATAATAAAAATATTAAAGAACTAGAAGTATTATAACAACAAGTTAATAATGAAGATAATAAGTATTTAATTGATAGTAAATAATTTAAGAAATTGACATTTATAAAATATAGTGTATAATAATCAAGTAAGTGAGGAGATATAAGATATTATTATTAAGCTATCTCGGGTATTAACCTACACGAACTTTCAAAAGTACGGAGTCACGAATTAGTGATTTACCGTGCTTTTTTCTATTTTTAAATGGTAATTCACAAGAAAAGAAAGGAAGCGAATATTAGTATGGAAAACAAGAAATTGGAAAATTTTATGCAACATCGTTTAATGATATTGCTTTTGAGTTTATTGTGTTTGATGATACTACAATAGATTGTCCTACTTTAGGCTTACAAGATTATAATTATATTGAACTGAAACCAAGATTTGAATTACACGGACATAAAGTAGATGAAGAATTATTTGATTATTTAAAACACAATGGAATGATTAGATATAGTAATGATATGGCTTATCTTTATGGATTTACTGATACAAAAGGTTATGATAGTAATCCAAGACATTATGGTGTAGGTAGTCCTTATAAATGGGCAAAGAAAAAAGAACCTATATTAGTAATGCAAAGAAAAGGACAATTAAATTAGAATAAAGCACAATAACTTAATATAAAAAGTATTATGCTTCTTATATTGCTAATAAGAAAATAGAAAAATATGATATAATTAAATAGAAAAATAGGAAGTGATTGAATTGAATATTATTGAAGTAAAAAATCTTTCAAAAGATTATAAATATAAAGTTAGAAATGAAGAAAAAGTTTTTTTATATAATTTATTTAATGAACAAGAAAAAGTTGTAAAAGCCGTTAATAATATTTCCTTTAATGTTGAAGAAGGAGAAACAGTTGCATTTATTGGACCAAATGGTGCTGGTAAATCAACTACTATAAAAATGTTAACAGGTATTTTATACCCAACAAAAGGTGATATCAAAATATGCGGTTTAACTCCAATTAAAGATAGAAATAAACTTGCTTATAAGATTGGTACTGTATTTGGACAAAGAAGTCAATTATTACCAAATTTACCATTAACAGAAAGTATGGAAATGTTTGGTGCAATGTATGATATGGATAAAGTTGCAATAAAGAAAAGAATAAATGAATTATCAGAATTATTTGATTTGAAAGAATTTATTAAGCAACCAGTTAGAAAACTTTCTTTAGGTCAAAGAATGCGAGCTGAAATTGCAACATCTTTAATACATAGCCCTAAAATTATATTTTTGGATGAGCCAACTATTGGACTTGATGTTGTCTCTAAAAAAAGTTTAAGGGATTTATTATTAAAGATTAATAAAGAAGAAAAAGTTACAATTTTTTTAACAAGTCATGATACTGAAGATATTCAAAGTATCTGTGATAGATGTGTAATCATAAATCACGGAAAAATAATTATTGATACTTCGACAAAGCAATTAATAAGTGATTATGTTAAAAATAAAAATATAATTATAACTCCAAATGTAGAGTTTATAGAATTTCCAGAATTATCAGCTGGTATGACATATATTAAAAAAAGTAAGAATCAAGTAATAGTTGGAGTTGATACTGAAAAAATACATACTCAAAAAGCCTTACAAGAATTAATTAAAGTTTTTGATATTGATGATGTTAATATAGATAATGAATCACTTGAAAATATTATAAGGAGTATTTATGAAAAAAATTAAGTTTGCTTTTACTGTCATAAAAATATTCATGAAAAATCAAATGCAAGATAGAACAAACTTAATATTAGATGTTTTCAATATGGTATCCAGGTGCTTGATTGTATTCTTATTATATGCTTATATATTTAAGTTGCAAGGTGGAAGTATTAATGGAGTAGACTACAAAACAACAATGTGGAGCATGTTTATTTATTTTTGCATTATGATTTTAAATATTAGAAGATTAGATAATATTATAATGACAGAAGTTAAAAGTGGGAATGTTGAAATGTTTATGAATAAACCCACTAATTATTTAACAATTAGTTTTATGAAAGTAATTGGTCAAGGTATATTTTCATTCTTATTCATAAGCATCTTAGGATCTATAATTATGGCGTTATCTGTAGGTATTCCTAACTTAAATTTATCAGTTTTTATACCTACATTTATAATTACATTATTTTTAGGTCAAATATTAGGTTTATTAATATATGGAATAATAGGGCTTATGGCATTTTTTATACAGGATATACGACCAATACATTGGATAGTAGATAAATTTGTAATGATACTTGGTGGAAGTTATTTACCAATATCAATGTTTCCAAATTTTATGAAAATAATTGCTTATGTAAGTCCATTTGGTGCAATTAATTTTGCTTCAAGTACCGTGTATGATTCTTGGAATAATGAGTTTGTTATGAGAATTGCATTGCAATTGTTATGGATAGGTATTTTTGGTATATTAATGCACTATGTATATAAAAAATCAAAAGAAAAGGCAATGATAAATGGAGGTTAATTATGGGAAGTGTTAAATTAGCTTTATTAAATATAAAGAAAAACTTTAGAAACGAAAAAGAATTGAAAAGTTCCTTCATTATTTCAGTTGTAGGTATGGCAATAAATAATATATCATTCCTAATATTATGGTATTATTTTGGCAAAACAATAGGAGAATTAAATGGATGGAAACCAATGGACATTTTTGGCTTATATGGTTTTGGGACTACTTCTTACGGTATTGTTGCATCATTGTTCTCTGGAATGTTTAATATTCCAAATTATATAAGTAGCGGTAATTTTGACAAGTATTTATTAACCCCAAAGAATATACTTTTAAAAGTATCAACATCTAAAATATCAACAAGTGCTTTTGGCGATTTATTATTCGGGATTGTTTGCTTTATTATATTTGCTTTTTGGAGTAAATTAACATTAATTCAATTATTATTATCAATTTTATTAGTAATAATTGCTTCTATAATTTTTTATTCATTTTCATTAATATGTATGAGTATATCATTTTATTTAATGGATGGTCATAATGTTTCGCAAGGTTTATATGGAATGTTTTTAAGTAACTCTTTATATCATGGTGGAGCATTTACAGGATTATTAAGGGTAATATTTACATTTGTAATACCATCTTTATTGTTAGGAGCAATACCAGTTGAGATAGTAAAGAATTTATCAATTTCTAATCTGATTATGATAATATTATCAACTATATTTTGGTTTATATTATCAATTATGTTCTTTTATAAATCATTAAAGAAATATGAAAGTAACAATTTGTTTGGATTTGGAAGTTAAACAAAGTAGCATAAAAATTATAGCTACTTTTTCTATTCTTTGGTAAAATATTATTAGAAATTGATATAAAACTATAAATATTTCTAATTTGTGAGTAAAAGTTTGAAATAACTTAACCACTCGCACCATAGTGATTGATACTTGAACTTTCCAAGTTTAAAAAATAAAAACTAACCGCTGGTTAGTTTTTTGTTGAAAAAGTCAAATAAAATATCATTTTATATAGGAAAAATCAGTTATTTGTGAACATTACTAATAGATTATAATTTATTGACTAAAACTATTATTATAAATATCCAGAAAAGAACTAACAAATCTTGCTTGTTCCTTTTCCTCAGCTGTTCCAGTAGTAACTTGCCAACCATAAGTTTTATAATTTTTATAAGTAAAATTATTTAAAGGCAATAGATTAAATTCTTTTCGTATTAACTCTATTCCTTTAGAATAATCTTTCTTTAATCTGTTAAATGCTTTATTAGGATTTTTAAATACAGCATAACCATATTTATTTGCTCCAATATCAAAATCAATATTTATCTTTCCAAATTTATTCACATCTACATTTCCTTTAATATTACTATATTTAGTTACGTATATTTGTGAATACTTTAAATTGCTATCCAAAATATAACCCCACTTAACTAGCAATACTTTTCCTAATGTAGCGAATGCAATGATGAACAAAGCTGAAGTAATAAGTATTAAGAACTTATTCTTTTTATTTTTATCATCACTAAATTTTAAAATTTCTAAAAGATTCTTTTCTGATTGCTTTTTTATTTCTTTTTCTTTTAAATGCTCTCCTGCAAATAACTCATTTAATGAGATTCCCAAAGTATAACAAAGTTCTTGCATAATTGAAGCATCTGGAAGATTTAAACCTCTTTCCCATTTACTAACGGCATTTTTACTAACGCCTAATTTTTCTGCGAGTTGTTCTTGTGTGGTTTCTTTTGATTTTCTTGATTCCGAAATAAATTTACCAATTTTTATTTGATTCATATTTTCCTCCTTTCAAAAAAATCATACTATTTAAGAGTAAAAAATTACACATACCTAAGGTTTACAAATTAGGAAATATTATTTTTAAATTTTATATTTACTAAAAATCTATTTTATTAGAAGCAATTCTTTCAATTACTGAAGTATCAATCAATATTTATGTTTTTAAGTTTAATATTAATTTCATTTAATATATTATTCATATAATTATCAAAATAATATATTGGTTTAATTTAATGAAACAATTGCAGTTTTATCACTTTAATAATATTATACTACAAATGTCAGTGTAACTGTTACTGTGTTTTTTTACTAAAGTTAAATAATTAAAAGTTGTTTAACTCTAAACTTTATGAAACCATAGCAATTGATGTTTTAACTCTTCGAGTCCAAGTAATAAGTGCTAACTAGTTAGTTTTTGTTATTATTAGCCTTATAAAAAAGATTAGTTATTTTTAAAACTAATCTAAATTATAATTTGTTATTTACTTATAACTTTTTTATGCCATGATTTTTTATTGCAATTAGGGCATTTCATTTTTCTTGTTCTATTAACATGCATAGAAAACAAAACACTTTTATAAGTTGGAATATATTTATAATTACAATTTGAACATTCATAGTATCCAGCAATTTGTTCGATTCTTATTGCATAACTTATTCCAATAGCAAACGGAATAATGCCAAATACAATTAATACTATTCTTGTCCAATCCTCCATTTGAACAAAAGATGCAATCATAATGCAAAGAAACATAATTATTGATACTATTACTCCAATAAATATTTCTAAGATAAGTAACTCCTTATCTCTTTTCTCTTTAATTTTTATCATTTCAAGTAAGTTTTCTTCTAATTTTTTTTCATTATCCCTCATATCCACAACACAACCACTAAATAGATCATTTATTGTAATATTTAATATCTTACATAATTCTTGAATATTAGAGGCATCAGGAATACAATTTCCGTTTTCCCATTTTGAAACAGCTCTATCTGTCACATCTAATTTTTCTGCAAGCTCACTTTGAGTTAATCTTTTTTCTTTTCTTGTTTCCTGAATAAATTTACCAATCTTAATTTGATCCATAAAGTTTTTCTCCTTTCAGATTAAATCATATACAAATTTTTATAAATTTAATACGAACTCAAAGTTGAGTTTAGTAAATCACTATAAAAATATTATAACATAAATGCTACCATATTTATATTTTAATAAAATTAATATGGAAACATTAAAGACTATTTAAATGGTTTAAACTTTAATATATAGAATTTAAAATTAGAAAATATCTAAAATTTTAGCTAGAAAGCTTTATATTAAATATTATACATGATATAATTTATTTATTAATGAGGTAGATTTTGCGAATTTATTAAAATATGGGAGAGATATATGAGAGATATGTATTTAAAGGGTTTAAGCTTAGCATTAGAGGATGGCTGTTACATAAAAGCATTTTGTTGCTCTATGCACTATCCAATTGTTAGAGTAGAAAAGCTAAACGAAGAAACAGGAACAACAGAACTAGTTGCGTATGCAGAGCACAATAATGTTTTATGTGCACTTAATGATGCTTCTAATAATATTATTAATGAAGCTGAAAACGCTCCTGAATCAGGAATTATATGTGAACGTACATTTTTAGATGATGTAATTAGAACGGGATACACATTAAGGTTTTATAAGCTTAATAATGATAATATTTTGTCAAGTATATGTACTCGTGGTGAAAAAGCCATAGTAATAGACTGTGTAATTTCTAATAGCCTTGAATCAGGTATTAAAGATCTAAATGAATCTTTAGAAATGTATTATAATGATACATATCACTTTTATAAGCACGCAAAAGAAGTAGTGAATAATTCAACTGATATTTTAGAATATCAAAAAACCATTGGTTCTAAAGATAAGTAATAATAGAGGTATTAAAATGGAGAGAGTATACAACAAATTAGTAAGAGATAAAATTCCTGATATAATAAAGAAAAATAATGAAGAGTGTATAATAACTACATTAAATGAAGAAGAATATAAAAAAGCCTTAGAAGATAAATTAGTAGAAGAATTAAATGAAGTGTTAGAAAGTACTGGAAATAATAGAATAGAAGAACTTTCCGATATGATAGAAGTTATAACTTCATTAGCGAAATTAGAAGGTAAAACACTAAATGATGTTATAGAAGCTTCTTCTAAAAAGAAAGAAAAAAGAGGTGGATTTGATAATAAGATTTTTCTCCTTAAAGTAACAACTAAAGAATAATAAATTCTTAATTTAAAAATACTTAGTTTTAAATTACTAAGTATTTTTTTATACTGAACCTGCATATTGAAAAAATCTATATTTTGTGGTAACATAACACCTACAAGAGGGGATAGTATGGTTACAAAAAAAATAGACCTATCATATATACTTGGTACGGTTTTGCTTTCTAGGGGAATTATTACTTATGAAGATTTATGTAAAATCACTTCTAGAATGAGGCAAATAAATAAAAGTTACAATATTGATGATGATTATAATACTTTACTCGAAGTAGTTGATGAGTGGAGAGATTTCTTCTATATTGATCCAGATGATATTAGCGTTGTAAAGTTTACCAAACAAGCAAACACTAATAGAAATACTACATCTATGGTTTTCGCATCTATGATAGATGATGATGTGTATATTGATATACATAAATCTATAAAATTTGTAAATGAGGGTAAAAAACTTCATCTTACTATTTTTAAGGGGGAATAAAAATGGAAAGCATTTCCATGTTTGATATTAATATTAATAGTGAAAGCTTTGAAGGGGGCTTTTCTGATAATTATAAATGTAAATTTAATAATGAAGAATACATGTTTAAAAAATATGAGTATCCTGACCAAATGATTTCTAAATTTTTTATAGATAAAATGGATGAGATAAGTAAACTATCTTCAATTTTGCCATATGTACCACGTTATTGGGTTGAGATAGGAAATGAGAAAATAGGATATTTAACTAAAATCCATGATGGAAAAGATCTGGGACTATCAACTAATATTGGTGAAATCGCTGTATTATTAAAAGAAGCAAAAGAACAGTTAATACTTATGCATGATATTGGATTAATTCATGGAGATATCCATTATTGTAATATTATGTATAGTGATGAATCTACAGATTTTATTGATTATGATAACTCATCATATTTAAACTTTAATCCAGATGCCACAAAATATTCACTTAATGCATTTAACTTTGCTAAAGCATTTGGTATTTCAAAAGAATTAGATGTTTTTCTATTTAATAAAATGACATTTGAACTTATAAATGACCTTGATGGTAATAGAGAGGTTGAAAAAAATATTAGAGATAAAGAGTATGGAATTTTTACCGATAAAGAATCAAAAAAGATATGTAGAGCCCTAATTCTAGAAGGAAAACCCTCTACTGAATTTTTGATAGATTCACCATCAGTAAAAAAATTAGTTAGAACAAGATAAATTTCTTGTTTTAATTTTGATTTAATATACAAAACGCTATCAAAAATTTAGAAATTAATGTATAATAACTAATGCAGGTGAAGTAATATGAAACGTAGTGAAGTAGATAGAAGTAAACTTAGTCCAATGATGGTTCAATACATGAATATAAAAGATAAATATAATGATACCATTATATTTTTTAGGCTTGGAGATTTCTATGAAATGTTTTTTGAAGATGCAATACTATGCAGTAGAGAACTAGAACTTGCATTGACCGGTAAAAATGCTGGACTTGATGAGAGAGTCCCAATGTGTGGAATTCCATATCACGCTTATAATACATATCTAGATAAATTAATTGAAAAAGGATATAAAGTTGCGATCTGTGAACAGTTAAGCGATCCAAAAACAACTAAAGGTATGGTAGAAAGAGATGTTATTCAAGTAGTAACCAGAGGTACTATAATGGATAATTCATTAAAAGAAAAAGACAGCAACTATATTGGTAATATCTATGATTTTGAATATTGCTATGGAATGAGTTATGTAGATATAACGACTGGACATTTTTACGTTTTAATGCTTTCAAATGATAAAAATAAAATTATAGAAGAAATAATAAACCGTGGTATTAATGAGGTAATAGTTAATAGTAAAATTGATAGAGAAATATTAAATACATTAAGAGAAACTTATCATATATTAGTTACAATTACAGATAATATATATGAAGAAGAAAACTATAATAAAATCTATAGTGATATAGAAGATGTTAGATTAGTTACTACTATTAAACATTTATTGAAGTATATAATTTCTGTAAAAAAAGGAGATCTATCTCACTTACAAAAAGCAAAAGTAATTAACCTAAATAATTATTTATTATTTGATGTACACACAAAAAAGAATCTTGAATTAACTATGACTATGAGGCTAAGAGAAAGAACTTATTCGCTTTTATGGCTATTAGATAAAACCAAAACCGCAATGGGAGGAAGATTTTTAAAAGAATCAATTGAAAACCCTCTTACTGATGAAGTAGAGATAAAAAGAAGATATTCCATTATTGAAAAATTACTTACAGAATTCATTTTAAGAGAAGATTTAAGAAATGCGCTAAGTAATGTATATGACTTAGAAAGACTATCTTCTAGAATATGTTATGGCAATTTAAATGCAAGAGACCTAATTCAGCTTAAAACAACACTTAAAGCCTTACCAGAGATTAACAATATACTTACAGAATTAAAATATGGGAAAAATATTGAAACTTTAGATGAATTATATAACTTGCTTTCCTCATCAATTAATGAAACTCCACCGCTAAGTATTAAAGAAGGCTCATTAATTAAAGAAGGATATAGTAAAGAATTAGATGAACTTAGAAGTATTAGTAGTGGCTCAAAAGATTTTATATTAAATCTAGAACAAGAAGAAAGAGAAAGAACAGGTATTAAAAATCTAAGAGTTGGTTTCAATAAAGTTTTTGGTTACTATATTGAAGTAAGTAAGGGAAGCATACCATTGGTAAAAGATGAGTTCAATTATGAAAGAAGACAAACACTTTCTAATTGTGAAAGATTTATTACTCCTCTTTTAAAAGAAAAAGAAAATATAATTTTAGGTGCTGAAGAGAAAATAATCAATTTAGAATACAAATTATTTATGGATATTAGAGATAAAGTAAGAGAATATATTCCAACTATTCAAGCAATATCAAAAGTAATTGCAGAAGTTGATATGATGGTATCACTAGCTGTTGTAGCAGAAGAAAATAACTATGTAAAACCAGTAATTAATCATTCAAGAATTGTAGATATTAGAGATGGAAGACACCCTGTAGTGGAACACGTTAATAAATCAGATTATGTTCCTAATGACATAGTAATGAAAGACGGAGTAAATATTTTACTTATCACAGGACCTAATATGGCAGGTAAATCAACTTATATGAGACAATTTGCGATTATAGTAATAATGGCACAGATGGGTTCTTTTGTACCAGCTAAAAGTTGTAATATTCCTATATTTGATAGAATATTTACAAGAATTGGCGCAAGTGATGATCTAGTTAGTGGAGATTCTACATTCATGATAGAAATGAAAGAAGCAAACATGGCAATTAGTGAAGCAACAGAAAATAGTTTAATACTATTTGATGAATTAGGAAGAGGAACAGCTACATATGATGGAATGAGTCTAGCACAAGCAATACTTGAATATATTCACGATAAAATAAAAGCAAAGACTTTGTTTTCAACACATTATCATGAATTAACCTCATTATCAGGAGATCTTAGAAATTTAAGAAACGTACACGTTAGTGCAGTAGAAGAAGATGGAAAAATAACATTTTTACATAAAGTTAAAATGGGTGCAGTTGATAGAAGCTATGGTATACATGTAGCCTCATTAGCACATTTACCTAAATCATTAATTGATAGAGCAAGCGAAATATTAAGTGTATATGAAAATAAAAACAATAAAAAGCAACCATTTACACAAACAACTCTTTTCTTACAACCAGAAGAAGAACCAACAAAAGAAAGTAAAATAGAAGAAGAATTAAAACAAATAAACCCACTTGAGGTTACACCAATTGAAGCTTTAAATATTCTATATAAATTAAAACAAGAATTAGAAGATAAAAATAAATAAATTTCTAACTATTGTTATTTTACTAATAAATTAGTATAATTATCTTATAATATTAGTAGTAAAGGAGTTAGAGTATGAATGTTATTGATGTAGCAGTAGTTTTACTTATATTATGTGCTGGTGTAGTTGGATTAAAAAGAGGGGTTTTTAAAGAACTAGTTATGACTGTAGGGCTTTTAATAGTGTATATTCTTGCATTTAAATTAAAAGATCCTATTGCTAATTGGCTTAGTCTAAATCTACCATTTTTTAACTTTGGTGGAGATTTCTATGGAGCAACAGCTCTAAACATTTTATTATATCAAGCAATTGCATTTATAATTATGTTTGCACTTCTTATGGTAGTGTTTAATGTAATATTAAGTATCACAGGAGTTTTTGAAAAGGTATTAAAATTCACAGTCATTTTAGGAATTCCATCTAAAATTCTTGGATTTATAGTTGGACTTATTGAAGGATACATTGTTATGTTTATGGTTTTATTTGTACTTAATCTACCATTCCTTAGAGTAGATGTAGTAGAACAATCACGCCTTAGAGAACCAATACTTAATTCATCACCAATACTATCAAATGTAGCTCATAATGCGAATAATGCAATTTCTGATATTTATAAGCTTGAAAAGAATTTTATGAATAATAAAAATGTAGATTACTTTAATAATGAAACTGTCAGAATACTTCTTAAATATAATATAGTTACTAGAGAATACATAGATAAATTAGAAGCATCAGGCAAAATAAATATTAATATATAAAGGAGACATTATGATAAAATTAGATAAAGAAAATTTTGATGAAGTTATAAAAGAGGGTAGAGTATTAGTTGATTTCTACGCTGACTGGTGTGGTCCTTGTAGAATGCTTGCCCCTGTTTTAGAAGAAATTTCAAATGAAAATATTATAAAAATAGTAAAAGTAAACGTAGATAATCATGAAGACATTGCTAGAAGATATGGAGTTATGAGTATTCCAACACTAGTACTATTTGAAAATGGAAATGAGCAAAAAAGAAATACTGGTTTTATTCCAAGGGAAGCAGTAGAAGATTTTATAAAATAAAAAAAGCACTTTTATAAGTGCGTATCCAAAACTATAAGAAGAAGCTTGGCTCTCCAGAGTTATTATAACTTGTTGATGGGGAAGAGTTATTTGTTGTAGTCATATTAGAAGAGTTGTTACTTACAACTTCTTCTTTTTTTGTATCATCGTCCCTAACTGCCCCCATAACTCTAAATACTGTTTTAGCGTTATTTATTATTGGTTTTACTTGATAGGCAAGAGGTATAGCTTGATTTACAATATTTAATGTTTTTTGTGTATTATTTAGGATAGCTCCCCAATCGAATTTTGCCTTCAAACCAGCAAAAAATCCAGTTGGTCTTGTATAGTATGGATAAAAATTATTGAAGCCACTATTAAACATATATCCACCTCACTTTATTATATGAATTTGTTAAAAATTGTTTAATTTTAAATCAATATATGTTATACTTTATTAGAATATGGAATAATAGAGGAGGTTTACTATGGGTATTTTTAAATCTAAAAACAGCAAAAATAAAGATAAAACCACTTTTAAACTTGAAGGAGATGAACTTGCTAAAGAGCTTGAAAGAGTAAAACAAGAAAGTAGTGAGTTCAAAGGCGAAAAAGTAGAAATCCAAGATAAAAAAGAAAAGCCAAAGAAACTAACTCAATTTAAATATGTAGTTAAAGCATCTAATGGTGAGAAAATAAAAGGTGTATTTGATGCTGAAACTCAAGATGATGTTAGAATTTTTCTTGTTAATGGTGGTTATGAAATAGTAAGTATTGCACCTGTTAGTAAACTAGAACTTAATATAAATATAGGGTCTAACAAAATTAAAAATAACGATTTAGCTTTTATGTTGACACAATTATCTACATACGTAAAAGCAGGAATTCCACTTATTGATTCAGTTAGAATTTTATCAAAACAAACTACAAAAGCAAACTATAGAAGAATACTAGATAAAGTAGTATATGAACTTATTATGGGTGAAAAGTTTTCTTCTGCACTTGAAAAACAAGGAAATGTTTTTCCAAAATTACTAATTAACATGGTAAAAACATCTGAAATGACAGGTGATTTATCAGGTACATTAGATGAGATGGCAGACTATTATACTGAAATAGAAAAGACAAGAAAACAAATGATATCAGCAATGGTATATCCAGCAGTTATATTAGTATTAGCAATTGCTGCCATTATATTTATTGTTGTAACAGTAGTGCCACAATTTATAGAAATGTTTAGAAGTAACAATGCAAAACTTCCAAGTATAACTCTATTTATAATTAATGCAAGTAACTTCCTAACACAAAAATGGTATATTATAGCAATTATTCTTCTTGTTGTTTTAATTGTTTACAGAACGTTATATAAAAACGTTAAAGGATTTAGAAAAGCAATGCAAACAATATTTATGAAAACTCCTGTAATTGGTAATGTAATTATATATAATGAAGTTGCTAATTTCACAAGAACATTTGCTTCACTATTAAACCATAACGTATTTATAACTGATAGTATGGAAATCCTATCTACAATATCAGATAATGAAATATATAAAGATATAATCAGTAGAACCCTAATTGGACTTAGTAAAGGTGATAAAATAAGCGAAACATTTAAAGGAGAATGGGCATTTCCAATCATAGCTTATGAAATGTTAGTAACCGGTGAAAATACTGGTCAATTAGCACTAATGATGGAAAAGGTTGCAGATTATTATCAGGAACTTCATAAAAATGCAGTTTCTATGATTAAAAGCTTAGTTGAACCAGTTATAATCTGTCTACTAGCTGTTGCAGTTGGATTTATTATGTTATCAATAATAATCCCAATGTTCGATTTATATCAACAAATGTAATACGAGGAGTGGTTAAATGAATACACTTTATGTAGTTTTATTCTTTATATTTGGTACTATATTTGGCTCATTCTTTGGAGTTGTTGGAAGTAGAATTCCAAACAATGAGTCTATAGTTACACCAAGTAGTCATTGTAATAAGTGTTCTCATAAATTAAAATGGTATGAATTAATACCAATTTTTTCGTATATAATTCAAGGCGGAAAATGTAGTAAATGTGGTAGTAGTATACCAATCCTTTATCCAATAACAGAACTAATTAGTGGATTATTATTTGCAGTTTCTTACTTTTGTTTCGGATTTAGTACTAAACTTTTTATAGCACTCCTAGTAGCTTCATTACTAGTTATAGTTATAATAACAGACGTTACATATTTAATTATTCCAGATGAAGTAACACTAACTTTTTCGATATTAGTTATTTTAGTTAAACTAATTAGTCTAGATTTTAGAGGAACTTTTTATTCAATTTTATCAGGTATTTTGTTATTTTCACTAATGTATTGTATAATGATATTAGGTAACAAACTATTTAAAAAAGAAACACTAGGAGGGGCAGATATTAAACTGATGTTCTTTGTAGGACTAGTTGTATTTCCATCCCTTGGAATATTTACTATATTCTTATCTAGTTGTTTAGCACTCCCAGTTTCACTATATTTATTATTAAAAGATAAAAATAGTATTATCCCATATGGACCATTTATATTAATGGCATTATTCCTAGTATACTGTTTTAATTAAAAAGGAGGAGGATCCTATGTATATATTAGATGCATACGTATCAGAAGATTTAGCGTTATTCCTAGGTAAAACTCTAAATTTAATTCATATTGCGGCACCTATATTACTAATTGTTTTTGTAACTATTGACCTAATAAAAGCAATTCTTTCACAGGATAATGAAATAGTAAGTAAAACCGTTAGAAGTATTAAAAATAGAACTATCGCATGTATAATGATATTCTTTTTACCAACTATAGTTGAAGTAATATTTACTCAAGCATCTGTTACATTAAACCTAGATAAAAAAGAATATGAGGATATATTATCCACATATAAATCGGTAATTAATTCAGAAAACATTAAAGTTGGAGATAAAACCCAAACTACAGATATAAGTAGTAACCTTTTATATACATTAGAATCAAAAGAAAAAAAAGATGATACTAAAAAAGAAGAATTATTAACAAAATCTAAAGTTATTACAAAATATATCTTCACAGGCTTAAAATTTCAGGATCTAGCACTAGGCTTTTCTAGTGATGATTTAACTATTACATATGATGGAAAAACCTATAGTATAAATGATAGACTTAACATTTCTTATCAAAGTCTATTTGCTAGGGATGTAGTAGATAATGGGGACTATGTAATAGCGACCGTAACGTTTAAAAATGCAACCATTAATAATACAAAAGTGGATAGTGGAAGCATCTCATACTTCTATTCTAAAGAAACAGATAAATACTTATTAGAAAAAATAAATATTGAAACATCAAAAAGTATAAGTGATTTTACTTCTAAAACTAAAACAAGTGAAAAGCCAGATGAAATAAATGCATCTAGTAAATTCGCATCTACTAATCCAGAATATAATTATGATAAATTAAATAATTTAAAAGAATCAGACATTTCTAAAATATATGAAGCAAATAAAGAAAACATTGTTATGCTTAATACAATATCAAATCAAGCTACTGTAAATAGAGCAACGGGCTTCTTTATAAGTGATGGAGTAATCACAACATCATGGAGTTACTTAGAAAATTCATTCATGATAGGAGATACTATAATTGTTAGTGATGTATTAAATAATACATATAAATGTGTTGGACTTGTCGCAATGGATACAGAAAATGATATCGCAGTTATAAAATTAGATAAAAAATCAGGAACACATGTTAAATTTGGTGATAAAACAAATCTATCTATTAATGATCCAGTTATAACTATAACTAGTAAAACAGGCGTAGGACTTTCTAGTTTAGTTGGAATTGTATCATCAGTTAATGATAATCTAATTAATGTTTTACCACTTGAAAAAAATGATTGGGGTTCCGCAGTATTTAATACAGATGGATATGTAGTTGGAATTAATAATTCAAAACTATTAAATTCAGAGTTATCTAACGCATCAAGCATAGATACATTAAAAACATTATCATCAAAACTTAAAAATACTAAATTAAAAGATATTAAAGCCACTTCTCTAGAAGAAGTAAAAAGTAAGTATTATTATAAAGAAAAAAATAAAGAAGAAATAAAAAAGCTTGTTGATACAAAGATTTGGAATAAATATAAATCTATTGGAAATATAGAAAATACAATTGCACTTAACTTAGTAAAAGCAAGTTATTATAATGATACATTGAGTCTAAGATATGAAAACAACACAAGCAAGTACATTGATACACTAAGTTATGTAGAAGACTTTACAACAACACTTACTAATCAAGGATATACATTAAAATATAAGTCTGGTGAAAATACAAGACTTATGTACACTAAAGGTAGAGATAAAGTAGTTATCACAGAAGAATTTGATTATTTAATCATCTTATTAGTAAGGGGTAGGGTACTATGAGACAGGAACGTTTAGATAAAAAGAAAAGATTACTAAGAGGAGCTTCTCTAACATTTGTATTCGCAATAGTACTAGTTATTCTTTGGATAATGTTTTTTAAAAACAGAACTTATATAAAACAATATGAAAGTAAATATTTATCATTTAGTTATGATAGTACATGGAAAGTAAGCAAGAAAGATACATATTCTGCATCCCTTACTCATAGAACTAATAGCTTTATTGATATGAAAGTTACTAAAATAGGTTCTTACTACAAAAGTGGTGATTTAACAAGAATTGCTAGTGAAGTAAAATATGAAATAGAAAAACAAAATGCTAAATACAAATTATTAAAAGAAGAAGATAGTTCAACTAATTCAAAAGAAATATATAAAATATTATATGAAAATAATGATACACAGTCATTAATTGTTATTGTTAAAGGCGATAACTATGTATGTGTAATTAACTGTGTAGCAAAAGATATGTACTTTGATATGTTGTTTGATAGTTTTAATACAATAATCAATAGTGTTAAGATTAAATAAATTTTTAAGTATAAATAATTGGAGGTGAGAATATGAATAATGATGATTATAAAAGAGATACTCAAAATAAAAACTCTTTTATTTATTCATATTTAAATAATACTCCAATTAATGTTCCATCGGGCGAAGAAGATATAGAAGTACTTGATTTTGACACAGAATTAGATAAACCAGTTGTTGAAACAGATCTTTCACACGCAACTGAAGGATTAGAAAAAATTAATACAGATAATAATACTGATAAAATGAAGATGGAGGACTTACTAAAAAAGACAGTAGCTCCTAAAGTAGAACATGAGATGAAAACTAGAAGGCAAAATAAAACCTTCTTTGTAACATCTATTCTAGCTGGTGCATCATTTGTAGTTATAGTATTAATCGCAATTTTTACAAAAGGAACTTCATTTTATGTAGATTCTAGCGAAGTATATTATGAAAATAAAAAGGTAGAAAAAGTAGAAGAATATCAAACCGCAGTAGTAACCGATAATATATATACAGGTGTAACAGTAAATAATATATCTGATGCAAAAAAACTAATTGAAAATGATTCAACTAACCAAAAAGCAAAATGTAATAATGTTAAAACTAAAGAAGTAGAAAAAAGAATAGAAAAAAACTATGGAATAACTGCGATTAACTTTTGTGAAATGGATTATGATTTTGCATTAGAAATAGAAAATGTTATTAAAACAGTATATAAAGAATTTCCAAGTATTAAAGGATATATTACTAATATAACACTAATAAATACCCCAGAATTTACTAACTATATTGCATCATTTGTATCAGCAAAATTGTTCGCTAAATCAAATACTAAGAATACGTATCCCAACGTTTATAAAATGTCGATTTTCCTAAATGCAAGTTACTTTTTAAATAAAGATTATTTAACAGCAACAGTTAATGATTCATCATCATATGGATATTTTCCTAGTAATGCAACTAGATATACTATAGTAGCACATGAATTAGGACATTACTTATCATTCTTAGCAGAAATGAGATCAACTACAGACTTAGATAGTGTGCTTCTTCTTACAAAAGAAAACTATAGAGAATATTCTAATTTAATTAGTGATTCAAATAATGGAGTATTCTCACTTAAAATGATAAATGAAGCATATGAATCATATAATAAATCACATAAAGGTGAATTTAGTAATGCAGATAAATTTAGGGAAAGTATCTCAGAGTATGCAATGGCAACAGATGCAAATGGTAGCTATATTTATGATGAAACAATCGCAGAAGCATTTCATGATTATTATGTAAATAGAACTAAGGCAAAACCTGCAAGTAAAGAGATAATGAAAGTACTAAGAAAATATTTAAATAAAAAATAAAAGTATTGGTTATACTATGAAGGGTGATTAATAATGATAGTAAGACTTGGTTATGTATCATTACCACTTAGTATAAATATTACATCTTCAAAAACTATAACTTACACAAGATTTAAAAATATAAATGATGGTTTTAATAAGATAGATTCAATTATATTAGATAATCTAGATGCTTTATATGAAATATTAAAATATAATAAAGCCAATAATATACATTTTTATAGAATGACATCTGCCTTAATACCACTTGCGACATTAGATGATGTTAAATTTGATTATATTACCCCCTACTTAAAATTGTATAAAAAAGTAGGGGATTTTGCTAATAAAAATGAGATTAGAGTTGATGCACATCCTGATCAATTTTGCGTTTTAAATAGTATAAATAAAGATATTGTAAAAAATAGTATTGAAATATTAAAGTACCAAAAAGCACTTTCTAAAGCATTTAAATTTACTAGTTTTAAATTAGTACTTCATGTAGGTAGTAGTGCAGGTGGTAAAAAGGCAAGTATAACCAGATTTATTAATAATTTTAATAAATTAGAAGATTGTATTAAAAAAATGATAATACTAGAAAATGATGATAAAGTATTTAATATAATAGATGTTTTAGAACTATCAGAAAAGTTAAAAATACCAATGGTACTTGACTATCACCATTATATATGTAATAACAATAATGAAGATATAGAAAAGTATTTACCTAGAATATTTAATACTTGGAAAGGTGAAGTATATCCTCCAAAAGTTCATTTTTCTACACCAAAATCTAAAAGAAAAAATGAATTTAGATCTCATAATGATTTTATAAATGTAAATGATTTTATAACATTTTTAGAAATAGTAAAAAAATATACTGATAAGTTAGATATAATGATTGAAGCAAAAGCAAAGGATTTAGCACTATTTAAATTAGTAAGAGAATTAAAATATAAAAAAGAATATCAATTTATTGATGATACAAGTTTTATTGTAAAGTAATTATTTTGGATATATTTAACTTGTAAAATATAATGATATTAATGTATAATAATAATGTTAAGATAAAGGAGTAGTAAAATGAAAGATAGAAAGAAAAGAAATATTATAATTGGCTCTTTATGCTCTTTGCTTGTATTTATGGGTATTGGTTATGCAGTATTATCGCAGACTCTAAATATAAGTGGTACAGCAAATATGAAAGGTACTTGGGATATAAAAATAACTGATATAAGTGAAGCAAGTAGAACTGGAAAAGCAGATTCAGGTACACCAACTATTTCATCAAGTGGAGTATCTGCATCATTTGAAGCAAACTTATGGATGCCAGGAGACTCAATAACTTATAATATTACAGTAAAGAATAATGGTAATATAGATGCAGCTTTAAAAGAGTTAGTACCATCAGTAGAAAATGGCGTACAACAAGTAAAATTCAGTAATAATGCAGTACAAGGAAAAGTATTAAGGCAAAGTGAAAGTTATACTTTTCAAGTAAGTGTAGTATTTGATGAAGATGCAACTGAGATACCACAAGATTCAAAAACAAATCCACCAAAATACACAATATCATTAACATTTGTACAATATACAGGAAATAGTTTATATACACCAACAAATGAAACAACAGATAATTCATGTTTTGTGATTAATACAGCATACAATATCATTAACATTTGTACAATATACAGGGAATAGTTTATATACACCAGTTAATGAAACAACAGATAATTCATGTTTTGTGATTAATACAGCAGGAGAAATAACAGGATATGATTATAATTGTGGTACAGTAGTAACAGTACCTGCAGAAATTGATGGAATTCAAGTTAAAAGTATAACATCTATTGCTTTTGCTGAAACCAGTTCTTATAATGTATGGATGTATGGCAAAGAAGAAAGTGCAGATGTAACAAAAACTTATTACATTTTTAAAGATCAAAATGCAAGAGCATTATTCTTAGAATCACAAGGAATAACTCAAGAAGAGTTAGATGCTGAAGAAAACACATATAATTATTTAAAAGGTGATCCTGCATTACAGAATATTGATTTGGGAATTTTTGAAATGGGCGTGAATATTTTTAGGAATTCAACTGGTAAAATAATTACAGACACTTATGGCAATGTTGCACTTACAGAATTAGACCTAAGTCATGCTGATTATCTGGAAAATGTTGAATGTTTAGATTGGGTTCCAAACTTAAAAACATTGAATTTAAATTCAACATCTGAAACATTAAAAATTAATAACACAATAAATTATGCATATTATTTTAATAACCCTTATCTCAATTATCAAGATGATAACATAAATGAAACTCTTCAACAATATATAAAAACATTAGATTTGTTAGTTGTAAATGCGGATAATTTTGCTACACTAAGTTCTTCAAGGTTAGAAATGTTTGTGGGAAACCAAAAAATTAAAACACTTATTGTATTGGATGGAAAAAATAAACATACAATTGAAAGCTCTAATCTTTTTCAATCGACTACTTCAGAAATCAAAAATGTTATTATTGATGATGGTATAGTTGAAATAAAAAATAGCGTTTTTTCAAGCCACAGTATTGAACACGTGACACTTCCAGCAACGTTAAAAACAATTGGCAGTTACACTTTTGCTTTTAATAAATTAACAAACACAGGTCTTGGTAAACTTCCTAGTTCATTAACTAGCTTATCTACATATGCATTTAGTGATAATCCCGATTTAACTCAAATAACATTAACTTCTCCAAAAGACTTGCCTGGTTGGCCAAATGGTGGAACAGTTGATGGTAAGACAGTAATATATGAAAGATAGATTTTTCTATCTTTTTTTCTTTTATAGTTGTATAATAAATATTATTGGAGGGATATTACTATGAATAATCAAAATATTATAAATGAAATACGTAGTAAAATAGATATAGTTGATTTAATTAGCGAATATGTTCCTCTATCTCAAAAGGGCAAAAACTATTTTGGAGTTTGTCCTTTTCACAATGATACTAATCCTTCTATGAGTGTATCTAGAGAAAAACAAATTTATAAATGTTTCTCTTGTGGTGCAAGTGGCAATATATTTACATTTGTTAGTGAATATGAAAATATCTCTTTTAAAGAAGCACTTAACCTTTTAGCAAATAAAATTGGATATAAGATAGACACAGGTAAAAGTTATACTAAACCAGATTTATATAAAAAATATTATGATATGTATGATCTTGCTACTAAATTTTATCAAAATAATATTAATACTCATGAAGGAAAAGAAGCTAAAGAATATTTAAAAAACAGACAAATAAATGAAGAAATAATAAAAAGATTTCAAGTGGGATTTTCTCTTGATAAAAAAAATTCATTAATTGAACTTTTAATAAAAAAAGGATATACAGTAAAAGAACTTGTTCAATATGGTCTTGCAGTAGAGGACCACGATGTTTATATAAATCGTATAATGTTTCCACTATATGATACATCAGGTAGAGTAGTTGCATTTAGTGGAAGAATATATGGAAATTCTAAACTTAATAAATATGTAAATACAAAAGAAACTCCAATATTTAAAAAAGGGCAATGCTTATATAATTATCATATAGCAAAAGAAGCATCACGTAAAAAAGGATTTGTAATAATAATGGAAGGTTTTATGGATGTTATTAGAGCAAGTACTGTAGGATATGATAATGTAGTTGCATTAATGGGAACTGCACTTACTAGTGAACAACTTGGGTTAATAAAAAGGTTATCACTAAATATAATATTATGTTTTGATGGAGATAGAGCTGGAGAACACGCAACTATGAGTGCTGGAGAACAATTAGAAAAAATTGGAATAAATCCTAAAGTAATTGCATTAACTGGAGGAGATGATCCTGATACATTCATAATAAAAAATGGAAAAGAAAGATTTGATTCTCTAGTAGAATCAGCTATTAATTTTAGTGATTATAAAATAAAAGCTTTAAAAAGTGGAGTAAATTTTCAAAGTGATATAGAACTTTCTAACTATATTGATAAGGTAATTAAAGAAGTAAGTTTAATAAAAGATGACATAAGAAGAGAGATAATACTAAAAAAACTTGCAATTGAAGTAAATATAGGGTATAATACCCTAGAAAAAAGGTTAGACAAGTATATATCTGAATCTAAGCCTGTAGAAGTTGCAAATCCAATTAAAAATAATGAAAAGCCTCATTTGACTAGATATCAAAAGGCAGTTAATGCATTTCTTTATAACATGATGACTAATCCAGATGTAATAGAACGTTATAATAGAGAAAATATTTGTCTTTTAACTCCAGTTAATAGATATCTAGCTAATGAAATATCATTTTATTATGAAAAAATTGGTAGTATAAATATTGCAGATATGTATACCTATCTAGCTGATAAAGAAGAGTTATTAGCGCTTGTTAAAGAGATTACAGAAACAGATGAGTATGATTGTAGTGCAAAAGCAATTGATGATTATATAGATGTGATTAATGATTATAATAAGAGGCAAGAGATTAAACGCCTAAATGAGATGATAAGAAAAGAAAATGATCCAATGGAAAAATCAAAAATTGCTGAACAGATTAGGCTAATAAAAATTGGGGAGAGTAAGAATGGTTAACGAAATTAAAACAATTGAAGATAGAAAAAAATCTTTAATTAAAAAAGGTAAGGCTAATGGATATGTAACATATGAAGAAATGGCCGAAGAATTAAAAGGACTAGAAGTTGATTCTGATACCCTTGATGATTTATATAATACATTAGTTGAAAATCACATTGAAATTATATCTGAGACTACAGATAATTCTGAAGATGATAATGATGAAAATCCAGGGGATTTAGTTGTTGAAGATTTAACCCTATCTAAGGACATTAAAATAAATGATCCCGTTAGGATGTATTTAAAAGAAATAGGTAGAATTAATCTACTTACTAGTGATGAAGAATTTGAATATGCACGTCTTGCTGAACAAGGCGATGAACATGCAAAAAAAATGCTTGCAGAATCAAATCTTCGTCTAGTAGTATCAATCGCAAAAAGATATGTTGGTAGAGGAATGCTTTTCCTTGATTTAATACAAGAAGGTAATATAGGACTTATGAAAGCAGTAGAAAAATTTGATCCAACTAAAGGATATAAGTTTTCTACATATGCTACTTGGTGGATTAGACAAGCTATAACAAGAGCTATCGCAGACCAAGCAAGAACTATACGTGTGCCTGTACATATGGTAGAAACGATTAATAAACTTGCGCGTGTACAAAGGCAATTAACACAAGAATTAAATCGTGAACCAACAGAAGAAGAAATTGCTAAGAAGTTAGGAGTAACTGTTGACAAAGTTCGAGAAGTATATAAGATAAGTCAAGATCCAGTTTCTCTAGAAACTCCAATTGGTGAAGAAGATGATTCACATTTAGGAGATTTCATTAAAGATGAAAGAACTATGTCACCAGAGGAGTATGCAACAGTAGAACTTTTAAAAGAAGAATTAGCTAGCGTATTATTAACATTAACTGAACGTGAAGAAAAAGTATTAAGACTTCGTTTTGGTCTTGATGATGGACAATGCAGGACACTAGAAGAAGTTGGACAAATATTTGGCGTTACAAGAGAAAGAATTCGTCAGATTGAAGCTAAAGCATTAAGAAAACTTCGTCATCCATCACGTTCAAGAAAACTTAAGGATTTCTTGATCGATTAATGAAAATTAATAATAGACTTAAAAATGTAGCTAATTTTGTTTTAAAAGATTCGAATGTGATAGATGTAGGCTGTGATCATGCGTTATTATGTATCTATTTAGCAAGTAATTATCCTAATATGAGGCTTATTGCATCTGATGTAAGAGAAGGACCTCTTAAACAAGCAAAAGCAAACATAGAAAAGTATGGCTTAGAAGATAGGATTACACTTAAATTAGGTGATGGAATTGCTACTATAGATAATGATACGAATGTTATTGTTATATCTGGCATGGGTGGTATTACAATTGCTGATATTATAACAAAAAATAAAGAAAAATTAGATAAAATAGATCAGATAGTTGTATCTCCTAATAATGATTTCTATGCAGTAAGAAGTGAAATTACAAAATTAGGCTTTATAATTGATAGAGAAGAAGTAATAAAAGAAAGAGATAAATTTTATTTAATAATTAGTTTTGTCAAAGGAAAGAAAAAATACAAAAAAAGAGAACTTTACTTTGGAAGTAAATGTATCTTATATGATAAGACTCTAAGAGAGTATTATAAAGGACAATTCCTATTACTATTTAATAAGTATTCTAGACTTCCTGATAAAAGAATATTTGCAAAGCATAAAATAAAAGTTAAAATAGATATGCTAGCAGATGATATAGATATGTTAGATAAAAAACAAGCAAGAGAAGAAAGAAAAATGAAAAGGGAAGCAAAAAGACTTGCAAGAATAGAAAAAAGACAAGCTAAGAAAGAAAAGAAGTTATTAGAAAAAAGTGTTTAAGGGACTTAAAAAGAGTTCCTTTTTTTATTCAAAATTTAATGTCTACTTGCTTTGTATCAAGCAAATATTCCGTCTTGATTTTCAATGGGGGAGGGGTGTATACTTAATATATATTAAAATAGGAGAGGTTAGAAAGTATGGATAGTAAAGATAAAGGCTTAACCCTAAGTCAAAAGATTGTTACAGACGCAGTACTAAGAAAGAATGATTATAATAAAAGAGAATGGTTATCCAGAAGATATGGAAAAGGTAGAAAACTTGATCAAGCATTTGAAAAAATCTTTTCATCAATTTCATATAATGGATTTAAAGTTGAATTACTACTAAAATTGAATGCAGGTGATGATAGGATTTCAGATGTAATTGAGAATGAAATAGATTCTACAGGAGACTTTCATTACATAAAAAATATGATACTTCCAGAAATCAGGCATGTAAAAGATGAAAAAAAGAGATTTGATTTGATAAAAAAAGTGGACAATAAAGTCATTACAATATTAGGTAAAAATACCAATTATGAAAATAAATATATTTTTGATTTGAGGGATGTTACAGATTACATTAATGATTTGTCTAAGATGCTTGAAGATTTTAACGAACCAGAATTTATATTATCATTTTTAAGCTTAGACAGATATGATCTAGGTTCAATTGTGAAAAAAATGTCAACATTGACTATTGATGAGAAATTGCTTTCATCATTTCCTAAGGTTGCACAAACTATAGATGAAAATAATGATGCTAAAATAGAATCAATTTGCCAATATTTTTATCATTTGGATGATAAACAAAAGTTGATACTTATTAATTGCATGCCTGAGAATAAGCTTCCATACATATTATTGGATAGTGATTTTTTATGCCAATTGCCTTCCCTAAAAGAAAAAATAAATAATGCATCAAACAAAGATGAAAATGATTTGAAATTATTGTATGAGAAAATATCAAGATTTGAATTGTCAAAAGATGCTCCAGAAGGAGTAAAAAAAATGTATTATGCTCATAATTATGGTAGATATTCTGACATACTCGAACAATTAAAAATCCCATCTAATATTGAATTCCTGATAGAAAAAAATATTGATTTAAATCTAATTTTTAGTGTCAAAGATAATGAACAAAATTATGTAAATGTAAATGCCATTGCTAGTCAATTCGATGATAAAAAAGATGCAATAAAAACAATTGCTTTATATAAAGCAATAACTTATTATAAAGATTATGTTGATAGTAAAGATCCAAAGGAAAGCATATATCAGCATATATATAATAGTATTATTGCTGGATCAAAATATTTAGAGAATATGCCAGAAGATTTTAAGAAAGAACACCCTGATTTATTTTTAAGTCAAGATACTCCAGAAGAATTGAGAGAGTTGCTTTGCAATAGAGGATTGACATCCGAAAAATTGTTAGAACATCCAGAGTGGATTGATGTTTTGGCTGAAGGAAGCATTAATTTAAATGCGATATTCCATTTTGGAAGAAATCATAAAATAAATAATGAAGAATCAATTAATGATTTTGAGACTCGTAAAGAAACAATCAAGTGTATTGCAATATATAAACAAATGAACTGTAGCTTAAGTAGTACAATCATAAATAAAGAATCCATTTATCAAGAAATGAGAAGCGCGATTTTACATGGCCGCGCCTATCCAGAAGATATGCCAGAAGATTTTAAGAAAGCACACCCTGATTTATTTTTAAGTCAAGATGCTCCAGAAAAGTTAAAAAACTATTTTTACGATTCTAATGGTGGATGTTTTATGTCATTCAAAAAAATACAAGAGCATAAAGATTGGTTACCATTTATTACGGGAAAAAGATTAACTGCTTCGTTGCTTAGGGATCCAACTCATAATAAAAAAATGATGAAATATTTTGAAGTTTTTGGAGAAGAAAAGGCTATCAAATTAGGAATTTCTAGAACCGAAACTATTGAACAAATGGTATTTTCAAATCAAGCGGATTTGATGAAAGCATGGTATGACAAAACAGGTCAAAAATTTATACCGGATTTTGTAATAATGCAAAATTTCAAAATAGAAGAGGCTGATAAATTTTTAACATCTGGTAAAATTTGGAGTAACTTAATGAAAATCAAAAGCTTTACTCAAACTCCAGAAGCAAGAGAGGCTATGTTAAAACTTGCCTATTCATTTGGTGCCTTTGATCAAGATCAAAGAGGAATTAAAAAATTACAAGATTTATTAGTGGGACTACCTAAGAAAATCGATTTGGAGCAAGCACATATATTTGAGCAAATAGCTACACAAATTGATTACAATGGTCAAACGGATTTAATAGAGTCATTAAGGCAAGAAAATGTTGATATTGATTTTTCAAAAAATATATTTGAGCAAATATATAGAAAAAATGAAGACGGCTCTTATACTTTGACTATTAATGCTCAAAGTTGTCCTAAATCAGCACAGGCTATTAGAGGCGTTTTAGAAAAATTTAGAGAAGTACCAATGCTTACACCAGATAAAGCGCATCATTATCTAGGTGGTTTCAAATTAGAATATGATTCTGATTTTAGGGAGTTTTTCTTATCGAATTTTGACATTATTATTGGCGATAGTAAGTATTTGTCACAAATTTCTGCAATACAACGTAGATTCAAAGAAATAAAAACTAGATATTCAAATGTTAATTTAACATTGGATTTAGCCATGAGTTATATCAATAATAATAAATATGAAAATGTAAATACTGGAAACGAAAGAGTAACACAAGTAGCAGGACTTCAAAATTATTCTCAGCAAGATTTTGAAATTCTTCAACAAATTTATAATTATGGCAAACAGAGAACGTTTAGCAGTATTCCTCGTATTTCGTCAGATAAAAGTGTGAATCTTCCATCTGGAACTTATCATTATGAAATTTTGAGACTTGATGATCCTAGGGCAATGTCAATAGGTTTTGAAAGCGATTGTTGTCAGAGATTAGGAGAACCTGCAGAAGTTTGCATGGAACATAGTATGGTTGATAAAAATGGAAGAGTATTTATTATAACAAATACTGCTGGAGAGATAGTTGCCCAAAGTTGGGTATGGAGAAACAAAGATGTGTTGTGTTTTGATAATATAGAAGTTCCAGATCAAAAAATGTGGGATAATGGAATACAAAGAGGACGAGAAGATTCAGGTATAAGAAATCAATTTACTGATGATATATTAGCAATTTATAAGATGGTTGCTCATGAATTGATAGAAGTAGATGAAAAAGTTTATAAGGAATTACTCGATAGTAGTAAAATTACACAAGAACAATATGAGGGATTAAGATTAGGAAAAATTACAGCTGGTCTTGGATATAGTAATATAAAAGGATCATTAAAAACTTTGCCAATTGATAAAACAATTTTATCAAGACCATTACCTTTTGAAGGACCAGTCAAATTATCTAGAGGACTTTATACTAGCGATTCTACTACTCAATATATTTTAGAAGAACGAGAAGATAGAAAAGATTTTGAGGGTGAAACACTTCCAGTGCACAGTGATACCTATATTGAATATAGCGATTCTAATTTTGCAAAGAAATCTTTACTTACTTTGGAAAAATTAGAAATAGTTACCAAAGAAGATCCAAGGCATTTGGAAACAGCTGTTAGTGATCATACTGATCCAGAACATCTTGTTACTGAAATAGCGAAAAACTATGAATTAAACCCGGAAACCACAAGAATAGTAATGAATCCCAATTTTGCTATTATATATGATGTCAATGATAATAAATTGGAAATAGGAGATTTGCTTTTTAACACTAAAATTAATAATGGAGAACAGCAAATGAATATTGAAAATCAAGTTGTAATGCAAATAAGATTAGCATTAGAACAAATTGCTAATAATAAAGAAGTTGATATATCTAACCTAGATGAAAAACAAAAAGAAATGTATGCTAAGGTTACTGGTTTAACAGAAGAAATAGATATAGAAAGAGGTGTTGGTCATGCAAGATAATAATTTTGATAAAATAATATCAGATGCCCTACTAACAAATAAAAAAAATTTAAGTCAAAATATAAAACCAATAATAAATCAAATAAGTAAAGTAATTAAAGATAATAAGAAAATAATTAAGCAAGCAAACGAGATAGACAAAAAAAATAACAATGGTTTTTTGATGGATTTTAATGTCATTGATAATATATTAGAAAATCTATCAAAAGAAGATATTTTATATGGTAAAGTAGTATTACAGCAAAAAGATGATGATAAAAAGATTATTTACGGAAAAGAAATTCTGGACTATGGCAACATCGTGGTTATAAATGATGGAAATCCATATGTAACTATAGAAATGGCTTTGAGAAATATAATGGCTGGAAATACTACAATATTTTCAAATAAAGGATATATGTATGGTACTAATCGATTATTAATACAAATGATCCAGGCAGTATTAGAACAATTTAATATTTCAAAAAGCCTAATACAATTAGCAATCACTGAAGATTTTACGGAAATCTTATCCAATTATGCTAATATTGACCTAGTTGTATGTATTGGAGATCACGATTTACAAAATCAAATACTAAGCAAATCAAAAAACAAAACAATTATAAGCGGATATGAAAATTTTGATTTATATATTGATGATATAACTCATGCTGACTTTATAAACAAAATCATGAATTTAGGTTTGAACATTCAGATGTATGTAAATGATAATATAAAATCAAATTATCCTGATGCTATTAAAGTAAATGACATTGATGAAGCAATCGCCCAAATCAATTATATTGGAAATAGATATGCAGCTTCTATATTTACAACATCAGAAGCTAATGCATCAGAATTTATAAAAAAGGTAAAATCTAAAATAGTTACCGTCAATACAAGTCCAACCATAGAAAGAATGATAGATATAAATCAAGCAGATTTGGTTAATGAAAAGACAATAATTTATCCGATGAGTTATAAATTTGATAAAACAACTCAAAAGATATATATAAAAGAAAAAGAAACAGAATAAGCAATACTATCATATAAAATATATATTATAGTTAGAGAAAGGAGATAAGATTTCTGGTTAGAGCAAAAGAAATCATTGATAGTGATATATCAAAGGATTATAAGTGGGGTATAATTCGTGCAGTCGCTGAATTTATTTCAAGAGAAAAAGAACGACGAGATGAATCTTTAGTGGCAAGGCAAAAAAGTGATTTTTTGGAGCTTTTGGAGAAAGGTAAATAAGCTTTTCTCTTTTTTAAACTAATTTTATTGCAAGTATCCCCAATTTAGTTGTATAATATTGTTATAGTCAGGAGTGATGATATGAAAAACACTAAGAAAAAAACATTTGTTATAGCAATATTGTGTATTGCACTTGTTCTAATGGGAACAGGATATGCAATACTTTCCACCTCATTAAACATTAGCGGTACAAATACTGTTTCTGGTAAATGGGATATACATATAGAAAGCATAAATGCAACCAGTGTTGGAGGAACTGCAGTAGCTAAAAATGTAATTATTGGTGATGATAAATTATCCGCTGAATTTAGTGCTGATCTATTTGGAAATAATGATTATGTAGAATATACAGTTATTATAAAAAATGCTGGTAATATTCCGGCTAAATTATCAGATATAGCTACTAGTGTTACTAATTCTAGTGAATTTATTAAGTTTACAAATACCGCGGTTAAAGATAAAACTTTAGCTCCTGAAGCGACTGATTCATTTACAGTAAAAATTGCAGTTAATAATCCAAATAATGCTGAATTAGTTGATGTTACTAATGCAACTTATAAAATAGATTTAACTTATATACAAAATGTCTCATAGTATAGATAATTATTGGAGGAATCAAAATGGAAAGAGAATTATTTAAAAATTATTTTAAAAAAATAAATTCTCTTTTTATTATGCTATTAATGTCTATAGTTTTATTAATCTTATTTGCTAGTTCTTCATATAGAATTTTATATAAAGAAAAACTAACTATCAATTTTGATAAATATCCTGCTAGTAATAATATAAATATTACAAAAAGTAATTGCGTTAAAAATATAATAACAGATACTATTAATGATAGTAAAAAATATATATTTTTTAAGGAAGAAGTAAATAGTGAGTCAAATATACTAAAAAAGATAGATTCTAATATTAACACTATAAAAAAAGAATTAAACTATAATGGAGATAATAGTGTTCTTAGAAGCATACTTTTTAATGAAATAAATGATATTTCTATTAAATTAAATTCATTTTTAAATGAAAATACAGAAATTTATATTAACTTTTTAATACTATTTTCAACAGGTAGTGCATTTATAACTTTAATTATAATCTTTTCTATTCTTTTATTAATTTTAATGCTTATAAATAAAGATTTTTCTTGGATGAAAAACGTAAGTAATGTATTTATGGTAATTACTATGTCCTATTTATTAGCTAGTTTTATATTAACTATAATATTTTCATATTCTGCTAGATTACCTATTTTTGATATAAGAATAGAATTTCTAAGAGTAATATCAAATGTTATTTTCAATAATCAAGTAAAAATATGGATACTCTTACTTACATCTGGAGTAATTTATAGAATTCTATATATTATATTTAATAAAACTATTAAAAACTCATAAACTTTATTAGGTGGTTATTTTGAGATTATCTGATTTACAAAGTAAAACAATTGTAAGTATAACTGATGGAAGAAATGTTGGTAACATAATAGATGTTAAGGTTGATATTCCAACTGGCACGATTATATCTTTGGTGATAGAGGCAAATAAAAGCTTTTTCTCATTTTCTAATAAAGGGCTTGATACTGAAATACCATGGAAGAAGATTACCAAAATTGGAGAAGATGTTATACTAGTTAATTTTGATTCATAATTATTTTTGTAGACAATATGTCTACTTTTTTTAATTTCAGATAAAAAAAGTATTCAAAACGTTAAAAATATGATATTATTTAATTAATGATAGGAGAGTAATTATGAATAATGTAAAAACTAATAAAAAAAATAAAGAGATTAAAAATGTTAATTCTATTAAAGAACTAGAAGCACATAAAAAAGCTGGATTAACAATCATTTTTATTGCAGTTATTATATTAATTATTGCATTATGTAGTTTTTCTGTTTTATTTAGTGGAATTGATTATGGTAACGGAAACACCTCAATATCTGGAGAATCAAAGTATGCAACTGTTAAGGTACCAAGTGAAAAAGCAAAAGAGGTCTTTGATTTAAATTATTTTTCAGATTTAACTTTAATTTCTCAAACAATTGCACGTGGAACTAATTGGATTGAGCTTTGTACTGATTCAGAAAAGGAAATAGATGGAGAAATTTATATAAAGTCATGCGATAAGTTATATAGTAGCGTAGAAGATGTAAAAAAATCATTCTCTGATATTGCAACTACCAAATATATTGATAGTCTTATGGGAAAAGATTATATTGATTATGATGGATCACTATATGTAAAATCATACAGCAATAATATAGATGAAAAATATATTGAAATGGCATCATATAAAGTGGTAGAATCTACATCCGATAAAATATCTTATTTAGTTAAAAGTAGATATGGAGAACTAGGTTGTAGTACTTCTTGTAAATATGAATACAAAGAACACAAGTTTACTTTGGTAAATGAAAATAATAAATGGAAAGTATCAGAATTTGATATGCCATATTAATAAAGAGTATAAATATAAATAGTACTCATCTCTAGCGAGGGAATAATATGAAATATAATTTAGAACTAGTAAAGAAATATTTAGATGAATCTGACTTTGAAGCATTAAATAACATATTATATGCGATTATGAATAAGGGTGAACATACTCTAGAAGATTTAACAATTTTAGAGTTTTTATCAGATGATCCTAGAATTAATAAAGAATCAGCACAAGTAGTAAAAGAATATTCAAATAAAGTAGTAGAAGAATTAAAAGAAAAGCAAATCTTAGAAGCCGAAGAAATAAAAGAAGAAGCTGTAGAAGAAGAAAAAAAGAAAGAAGAAGTAGTAACACCTTTAGTAGAAGAACCTAATAAACTAGAGAAAGTAGAACCTATAACAAATAATTCTAAGCCTATATCAGAAGAAGATGCTAAAAGAAATAAATATGAGGAAGAATATAAAGCATATTTATCTTCTAAATTTATTTTGTATGGTCTAACAATAAAAGAGTTATCATTTGATAAATCCGAACCACATATAACTTTTGATAATACTAAAGAAGCAAAAAATGTTATCGATAATTTAATGCTTAATCTATATCAAAATGCAAAAGATATACCTAATTTAGGCTTCGATTTAACTAAATTATGGACTACTGGTGAAGAATTCTTTACTGTTTCATTAGCATCTGGACAGCCGCTTAATAATAATTCAATAATGGATATGTTTCAAAACGTTGAAAAAATAGTTGATAATACAGAAAAAGATAAAAATTATGAAGAATTATTACCAAGTAACTTGCAAAATATGAAGGCATTATATTCAGGTCATACACCAGATGTACCTAATGAAAATTTCAGAATAGGCTATGTTAATGTTAATGGTGAAGATAATTTCTATGTTGTATCTAGTTCAAAAGAAAAATCAATTAGATTAACAGAAGAGATGGGATTTATACCAAGAACTATTGGAGAAAGCAATGTTGTATCTATTGATACTGGAAAGCAAAATCCAGAAAAGATAGATGCTGTTAGTGAAGATCTTTCTACTACATTAAAGAAAGAACCACCCAAAGTTTATACATTAAAACCAAATCCAAGAAATGTATCTGTACCTAATGCAGCATACTCTAATATAAAAAATATAACACTTATAATTGTACTCGTTATCGCAGTTATAATCGCAGTTTCAGTTATGACATTGAGAGGGTAAGATGACAAAAATTACAAATAATGATGAAAAATATAATGCATATAAAAAAAGAAAAATACTTAGAATACTAATAATTATTTTATGTATTGCAACTATTGCTTTAGCAATATTATCCTTAATTTTTAAATTTAGTTGCATATATGCATTAGTAGTATTTTTAATAATGGCAGTACTAAGAAGTTATAGAGATAAACTAGATTTTAATAAGGAAACTAAGAATAAAGAAGGGATAAGTGTTGAAAAAAAGAAATAAAAAGAATTTAATTATTGGTCTTTTATGTACATTACTTTTATTTATGGGTACAGGATATGCAGTAATGATGCAGAAATTAACTGTAAGTGGTACAGCTAAAGTAAAAGGTGTATGGGATGTACATATAAGTAGCATAGATGTTACAAGTAAAAAAGGAATGGCAAAGAGTAATGGTACTTCATTTGATAATTTAAAAGCAACTTTTTCTTCAGAAATGTTTGCACCAGGTGATTATATTGAATATTCAGTAACAGTTAAAAACGCCGGTAATATTGATGCTATTTTAAAGTCTGTAGTTTTAACTGATACAAATAAAGAGAGCTCAATACTTACATATAACAACTTTGAAAGCGATACCGTTTTAAAACCAGAAACTAGTAAAAGTTTTACAATATGGTTTAAGTTTGATGAGAATGCAACTACGATACCTAAAGATAATAAACTTGAGTATAATTTAAACCTTATATATGAACAACATGATGGTAGTGAGGTAGTAAAAAGTGCAGTTTTAAAGGTTGGTGATTATGTAAGATATAAATCAACTAAAACAGGTGAGTATCAAGGGATTGATTCGTCCGCCTCATTTACGGCAAGGACAACAGAAAGTGGTTTGGGATGGGATTCTGGAATTGCTAGAGACATTGATACTAATTACTGGAGAGTTTTAAGTATTGAAGGCGATAAAGTTACATTAATAAGTGCATCTGCATCCAACCCAACCGCGAGAGCAACAACTGGTGAGGATTCATGGGGTAGGTTAATCCTTAAAGGTGAACAACTATATAATAATGGTGTAGAAATATTAAATTCAATGTGTGACTTTTTATATACTACTGAATTTGGTAATGCAAGAAGTATAAACATAGATGACTTGAATAAACTAGCTGGATATACTCCTGCTTCACCAACCAAACAGACAATAACAAATTTAAGTAATGCTTACTATCCAAATAGATTTAGAGATGATTATGGTTCAGCAATAGATACCGACACACAAAATACAAATGGTTATAAACCAAGTGTATCAGGTATTAATAAATCTGATTCTAATATATCAAATAATTATGTATCTAAAGTTAGTAATGAAGAAAGATATGCCTATGTTGGAGCATCAGTTGCGACTAAATCATTAACTTTCTATGATAATTCATATTCTTATACAGTAACTGCTGATGCGAATGGAGAATTAATTACAGATTTAGTGTTTGGAGATGATAGAACTTCTACTAAAGGTGCTAGTACATATTGGATTGCTACTCGTAGTATTCATTATAATGGAGCACAGGCATGGTTTACTATGTTCTATTCATTACCTACATCTAACCAAATAACATATGATGGTTATCCTTATGCTAGCGATAATTATGGTATAACTACTAGTTCAACAAAAGCAAATCAAAGAGCGCATTTCTTAAGACCAATAGTAGAATTAAAATTAAATGTTAAGATTAATACAAAACTTATTGATCAAGATAATAATGGTACTATACAAAATGGTACCAAAGAAGAACCATGGACTATATCTTGGTAATAGTCACATGGTTTTTCTTTTAAAATATCTTGAATAAAGTAGATTAATAATATATAATAATAAAAGTATTGGAGGAAATTATGGCAAAGAAAAACAATAAAAATGAAATCAAAGTTAAAATTGAAGGAGAAAACTGGTCTAACGCATTAGATAAAGTTTTTAAGAAAAAAAATAAAGATGTAACTATTCCTGGTTTTAGAAAAGGAAAAGCTCCTAAAGACATTTTCTTAAAGAAATATGGAATCGAAAGCTTATTCTTAGACGCTTGTGATGAGGTTATTGGAGATGCTTATACAAAAGCATTAGAAAACTCTAAATTAGTACCTGTTGCTAGGCCAAAAGTAGATATTAAAAATGTTGACTCTACAGGAGTAGAATTCTCTTTTACTATAGTAACTAAACCAGAAGTAAACATTAAAAAATACAAAGGATTAAAAGTTACTAAAGAAAAAGTTAGTGTTACTAAAGAAGAAATAGAACATGAAATTTCTCATATTCTAGAACGTTATACTGACCTTGTTACTAAAGAAGGAACAGTAGAAAATGGTGATGTTGCAATCATAGACTTTGAAGGATTCAAAGATGGAGTAGCGTTCGATGGTGGTAAAGGAGAAAACTACGAACTAGAAATAGGTAGTAATACATTTATTCCAGGATTTGAAGAACAATTAATTGGAATGAAAGCTAATGAAGAAAAAGAAATCAAAGTAACATTCCCAAATGAATATCCACAAGAAGATCTAAAAGGTAAAGAAGTAACATTTAAAGTAAAAGTTAATGAAGTAAAAGAAAAACAAAAAAGAGAATTAGATGCTGATTTATTTGAAGATTTAGCTATGGAAGGTGTTAATTCAAAAGAAACACTTGAAGAAGAAATTAAGGCTAATATAAAAGCAAATAAAGAAATGGAAGCAGAAAATAAATATATTGATTCGTTACTAGAAACAGTTGGTAAAAATGTAGAAGTAGATATTCCTGAAGAAATGGTTGAAGAAGAAGTAGACAGATTAATGCATCGTTATGAAGAACAATTAAAAATGCAAGGAATATCACTAGATTTATATTATCAATTTACTAGAACAACAGAAAAAGATTTAAGAAATCAACTTGAAAAAGAAGCTTATAACAATGTATTATATCGTTTAATGCTTGAAGAAATAGCTAAACTAGAAAAAATTGAAGTTAGTGATGAAGAAGCAGATAAAAGAGCTTCAGAATTAGCTGAAAAATACAAGATGAAAAAAGATGAATTTGTTGAAGCATTTGGTGGAATTGAATTCATTAAATATGATCTTGAAATGAATAAAGTAATTGACTTACTTAAAGAAGAAAATAAATAATAGTCTTAAAAGTGCAAAAAAAATGCACTTTTTTTAGTTGTAATATTTAAAAAAAAATTAATATATGATATTATAAATAATAGATAAAAAGAATAAAGGGTGAAGTGTATGGATATTGTAAAACCTATAAAAGAAATATTTAAAGCATATGATATAAGAGGAAAATTTCCAGATGAAATAAATAGAGATGTTGCATATACCATTGGAAAAGCATATGGTACAAAGCTCTTATCTATTGGTAAAAATAAATGTATAGTTGGATATGATAATAGAGAATCATCTATTGAATTATCACTTTCATTATCACTTGGTATTTTATCAACTGGAGTTGATGTTATAAACCTTGGACTAGTTACAACACCAATGGCAATATACTCAAAAGAAGTATTAAAAATACCTAGTTATGTAATGGTTACCGCAAGCCATAATCCTAAAGATGACAATGGATTTAAATTTTCATTTGATGAAAGTGGTAATGTTAAAGGTGATGATATAGACAAGTTCTACGATCTTGTCATAAGTGGAAACTTTAAAGAAGGTATGGGTAAATTTTCTAGATACAATGTAGAAAAAGATTACTTAGAGTTATTTAGAAGAGGAATAAACCTTGGAGATAAAAAAT
This sequence comes from Clostridium sp. CAG:710, assembly GCA_000432595.1. GTDB lineage: Bacteria > Bacillota_I > Bacilli_A > RF39 > UBA660 > CAG-710. The sequence continues at coordinate 95,826 of HF996851.1, forward strand.
TAAAGGTAGTAATTGATCTTGCTAATGGTACTACTAGTTGTATTGCTAGAGAACTTTTTGAACAATTTGATATAGATTTAACTATTATAAATGAAGAAAGTGATTCTAGTTTTCCTAATCATCACCCTGATCCTTGCGTTGCCGCAAATCAAAAACAACTACAAGATAAAGTACTTGAACTTCATGCTGATTTAGGTATTGGATTTGATGGTGATGGAGATAGATGCGGTATAGTTGATAATCTTGGTCATATAATCCCAACAGATATTTATATGGCTATTATGTGTAAGGACATTATATTAAATAATGAAGATAAAAGAATCTTATATGATGTAAAATGTTCTAATGCATTAAAAGATGAAATAGTAAAATGGGGAGGAGTTCCTATTTGCTACAGAACAGGTGCCTCATATACAATGGCTAAAGTAATTGATGATAATATATTATTTGGTGGAGAATACTCAGGCCATGTGTTCTTTAATGATAGAATACCAGTTATTGGAAGTGGAATATATGCAGGTCTTAGAATGGTAGAAGTTCTATCTAAAACAGATAAAAAGCTTAGCGATTTAGTAGATAGCATAAGCAAGTATTATTCAACTGAAGAAATCAAAATACATTCACCAAATGATATAAAGGATAGAGTAATTGAGGATATTAAAAAATACTGTATTAATATGAGATTTAATATAGATTTAACTGATGGTGTTAAAATAATTAGACCTGATTCCTGGGCACTTATTAGGGTAAGTAATACTGGCCCTAACATAACAGTAAGATTTGAAGCTGATACTGAAGATAAATTATTCTTAATAAAAAGAGAGTTTACTAATTTAGTTAAATATTTTAACAAATAACATATTTAAGTACCATTCATTTAGGGAGTATTGATAAGTTTCAATACTCTTTTATTTTTTTTTAAACTGTTGTATAATCAATTTAAGCTTATAAGCCTTACTTTTTTATAATAAATGATAGGAGGAATATATATCATTTTTTACAAGTTAATTTTGCATATAATTCAAATAAAATTGAGGCTGGAAGATTAACAGAAGATGCAACCGAAGAAATATTTGAAACAAATTCATTTATTCCCAAAAAGAGAGAAGCAGTTAAATTTGATGATTTAACAGATTTATTACAATGTTACAATGCACTTAAATAATATTTTAGAAGACAAATTAGATAGAAATTTAATATGTAAGGATTTCTTACATGCTGCTGAAGATACTAAAAATCATTAAATGAAATTGATTTTTAATATATATTTGAATTTTTTTGCAGTATCTAAAATTTATAATAGAAAGGAAGGATAATATATGAATAATAAAATTACAGCAAAAATTAATGTAAAAGACAATTTGATAAATGTAATGAGAGTTGATAATATAGATTATATATCTTTGACAGATTTAGCAAGATATAAAAACCCTGATAATCCTGGTGATGTAGTTATTAAGTGGATGAGCAATAAAAGTTCTTTTGATTTTTATTCACTTTGGGAAGAACTATTTAATGAAAATTTTAAACTAGCGGAATCTCGCGAGTTTAAAAATGACTCTGCAAATAATTCTTTTACAATGAGCCCTTCTAGATGGATAAATACTACAAATGCTAAGGGTTTTGTAAGTAAAAGAGGAAAATATGATGGAGGCACATTTGCACATCCGGATATTGCCTTAGAGTTTGCGTCTTGGATAGATCCTGCATTTAAGTTATATTTGATTCAAGAATTTGAAAGATTAAAATATAATGAAACATATCAAGAAAAAATAGAATGGTCTGTTAGAAGAAGCTTATCAAAAACAAATTATAGAATACATACTGATAGTATTAAAGAAAATTTAGTTCCTACTTTAACAGAAAAACAGAAACTTTTTGTTTATGCTAATGAAGCAGATGTAATAAATGTAGCATTGTTTGGAATGACTGCAAAAGAATGGAGAGGAAACAATCCAAAATTAGAAGGTAATATAAGAGATTATACAGATATTTTGCATTTAGTTGTTTTATCTAATTTAGAGGTATTAAATGCAAGTATGATAGAAAATAACATTAGCCAAAAAGATAGATTAGAAAAATTAAATGAAACTGCTAGAAGGCAAATAACTATTTTAGCAAGCGATAATAATATAATGGGTATAACGAAGTTAGATAATCAAAAATTAATTGGAGGGGCAAATGAGTAAGTATTGTATGATTGAAATTGCT
>HF996852.1:0-43271 GCA_000432595.1 Clostridium sp. CAG:710
CTAAGGAAAGTGAAAAAGGGTATCTACTAACAAAAATAGGAATGTGTTTTGAAACTAAAAACAGCACATTAAGTTGGGAAGAGATGTATGAATACGCAAAAATCTATTATGAGCATTATAATGATTTAGAAGTGCCTGCTAGATTCAGGACAAATGATGGATATACCTATGAAGAGAATGGTAAAATTAGATTAGGTCTATGGATTATTAACCAAAGACAGAATATTCCCCAAAAAAGTGAAAAAATTCAAGCGCTTGATGAAATAAAGATGAATTGGAGTCCAAGAATACAAAAAGAAGAAGTTAATAATTTGTGTATAGATAATGAGATAAATATTGAACTTAATAAAACTGTTATTTCACATATTTCAGCTAAAGAACTAAAATCAAAAATAACATACTTAAGGGCAAATGGTATAGAGCTAACTAATGAAGATGGTAAATTGCATGAAATATTTTCTATGAGTAGTCCGGACATGAAAGAAAAATACGGAATATCCCTACCTGAAATGATAAGAGACTTTTATGATGTAAAGCAGAAGAGGAAATAGGATTATGTTTTTAGAAAAATATATTGATTCCACATATGTAGAAATGATTTATGATAATTATGAAAATAGTTATATTAATAGCCTAGATGAAAGAAATTTTTTGTTAGTATATAATTTACTAAAGGGAAAAGGCTTCTATTTTATAGATGATATAGCACTCAACTATTTAGAGTTGTTTGAATTAAAAAGAGATAACATAGAAAAGGCACTTAATACATTAAAAGAAATAATTGGGGAAAATTACATAAAAGAAATAGGCCATAATATGATACTTGTTGATAAAATTATAGAATTAGCAAGTAAATATGATAATTAAAACAGGAAAAAATCCTGTTTTTTTTAACTTATTTAGGAAAAGATCAATATACCTCCTATACTTTATTGTGAGGAGGTGAAAAAATAAAAAAATTTGAATGCGTCATGCAAAACAACATGAAAGACTGTGGAGTAGCGGCACTTCTTACAATCATTAGAACAAATGGTGGGGATGTTCCATATGAATATTTAAGAATGCTTACTAAAACCTCTACAAATGGAACAAATGCTTATTATTTATTAGAAGCAGCTAAAACATTGGGATTTGATACTAGAGCTTTAAAAGGAAATGTTGAGGATTTAAATAAATCATATCTTCCTTGTATAGCACACGTTATAATAGATTCTAAATACAAACATTTTGTTGTTATACATGAAATTAATAATAAATATGTTACTATAGCGGATCCTAGTTGCGGAATTAGAAAACTTACAATAAATGATTTTAAAAAAATTAGTACTGAACAATATTTGATTTTCTTTCTAAATAAACCTTTACCTAATATTAAAAACGATAAAAAATTTATTAAATTACTAATTAGTTTTTTTGTAACGTTTAAAAATGTCTTCACATCAATTTTTATATTTTCTATTCTATATACTTTAATTAACGTTGTATTATCATATTCATTTCAATTTATTATAGAAGATGCGATTAATGTGAATTCAGTATCTAACCTATATTTTATTGGCGTTGTAGTTATATTTCTTACTTTGATTAGTAATGTTTCTAATTTTATAAGAAATAATATGTTTAATTATGTAAGTAGTAAGATTGACTTTCTTTTGATTAGTGACGTATTCAGGCAAATATTTTCTCTTCCTTACTTATATTATAAAACCAGAACTACAGGTGATGTACTTTCTAGAATAAATGATTTGGATGGTATAAAAAAGAATTTATGTAATTTAATAATTAATTTTTTTGTAGATGGTATTTTGGTTATATTTGTATTTTTCTTTTTATGCAGGATAAATCTTACTTTAAGTTTAATTGCTTTATGTATAGGTATTATTTATTTCTTGATTATTAAGCTTTTTTCTAATTCTATTTATGATATGGTTTTAGAAAATAAAAAGAACTCATCTTTATTAAATAGTAACTTGGTTGAATATATTTCTTCTATACAAACTATTAAAGGGATGAATGCTATAGATAACTATAAAAATAAGTTATGTGATACATATAAAAATCATTTGAATAAAAATTATGAATTTACAAAGATTTTTAATATTGAAGAGTTTATTAAGGAAATTGTAAATTCACTTGGACTATGTTTAATACTTTTAATAGGTGGATATTTAGTATTAAAAGGTAAAATGAGATTGGAGGCTTTAATTACATATAATGCTTTAATTATATACTTTTTAGAACCTATTAAAAATGTTGTTGGATTTGATTTTGCATTAAAAGAAATTCGTGCATCTATAAAAAGAATTATTGATTTATATAGTATTAAAACTTGTGATACGGTTTTAGAACCTAAGTATACTTCTTCTAATATTTATGGTGATATTTCTATAAAAAATCTTAGTTATTCTTATAATAAAAAAGATAAAATACTTAAAAATATTACTTTTGATGTAGATAGGGGTGAAAAAATAGTTATTAGTGGTTATAGTGGAAGTGGTAAAAGTACTTTATCAAAGATTATTTGTGGTTATTTAGAAATTGATAATGATATGATTTATATTGATGGAATTGATATTAATTCTCACAATATAATAAAGTTAACGCGTGATGTTTGTTATATTTCACAAAAAGAGGTAATGTTTACTGATTCTATTTATAATAATATCATTATGGAAAGAGATATTAGTTATGAAAAATTTTTAGAAGTATGCAAGATAACAGGGGTAGATACTATGGTAAAAAGTAAATTACACAGTTATAATTTTTTACTTGAAGAAGGCGGATTTAATATAAGTGGAGGAGAAAGGCAAAGAATTATTTTGGCAAGGGCATTATTAAAAGATGCTAGTATTTATATTTTTGATGAGAGTTTTAGTGAAATGGACGTGGATAGTGAGGGTAAAATACTTAGTAAGATTTTTGGATATTTGGCAGATAAAACAATATTAGTGATATCTCATAGAGATAATAATAATCTCTTATTTGATAAATGTTTTACTATTAAGAATGGGAAAATTTATAATGGATATTATAAGATATAATGATTTATATAAAGATAGAATGAATATCTTTAATTCATATTTATTATTTACTATTTTTGTTGTTTTACTTTCGTTATTTGTTTCTATGAATATTACTTATAAAAAATATTTTCTTGCTAAGGCGGTAGTAAATAATAATGGATATTTAAAGTGTTTAGTAGAAGAGAATAGTCTTTCTTTATTAAATAAAAATAGTACTCTTATTATTGATGGGGTAGAATATCAATATTCCATTTCATCAGTTGAACCAATAGTTAATGAAAATAATTTGATTTATCAAGTGGAATTAAAAGTTAATCTAGACTCTAAAATTTCTAAAGAAAATAATGTTTTAAACTTGAAAATACTTGTTGAAAAGCAATCGGTTTTGAAATATGTAATTAGAAAAGTAGGTGAAATTTATTAGTGAATTAAATAGTAATGATTTGAAGAATATAGAAGGTGGTGCGGTAAGCCCTTGGGCTATTATTGGTATTGGCGCGGGAATTGTATTTTTAATTGGAGTTCTAGATGGATTTTTTAGACCACTTAAGTGTAATAAATAACGTATGAGGGAATTAAATAATGAGGAGGCTTTTTTTGTTGAAGGGGGATTGTCTGTATCTGGTACTTTAATAAATTCTTTTACTGCTGGTATAAAAATATTACTTGAACTTGGAAGAAGTTTGGGTTCAGTAATAAGAAGAGGTGGAAGTGGACAAATGTGCAAAATATGATAAAAAGAATATGTTGTAATAAAAGAAGAATATGTGTATTATTTTTAATGTTATTATCTCCACTTCTTGTTTATATTCTTGATTATATGGTTGTTATGACATTTAACCTTGGCACATACTTAGGTACTGTTGTTAGATTCATATTTGAGAGAATATCTTGTTAAAGGAAGAGAAAATTCTCTTCTTTTTACTTTTAAGTAAAAAAATCTATTTGAAATAAAGTGGAAATATAGTATAATGTATGTAAGAATAGGAGCGAGGTACGAATGAGAAGAATTTATACTGGAATTGATATTGGTAGTGATAGTATAAAAATAGTAGTTAGTGAAGTCTTTAATAAAAAATTTCACGTGCTAGCTTCTACTAGTGTGAAAAGTAAAGGTGTAAGAAGAGGATTAATTATAGATAAAGAAAAAGTAAGTAATAGTATAAAGACTGCGGTAAAGGAAATTGAAGCAACAATTGGTATTAAGATAGAAGAAGCTGTGGTTACTATTCCTTCTAATGATAGAAAATTAAGCGTTGAATCAGGTACTACTAAGATAGTACTTGATACAGTTAGTGGAGAAGATATAGTAAATGCTTTAAGTGATGCTGTTATAGATAAGGTTCCTGAAGGATATGAATTAATTACAACTGTGCCTATTACATTTAAAGTTGATGATATGGATAATATTATTGATCCAAAAGGTAGAGCGGGCGAATATTTAAGTGTTAAAGCAGTTATGATTACTGCTCCTAAAAAGAATCTGTTTGATGTCTTAGAAGTATGCAATATGTGTGGAATAGAAGCAAAAGATGTGATTTTTAAGACAATTGGGGATTACTATGAGGCAAGAGGAAAAGATACTGAAGTTGAAGTTGGGGCAATAGTAGATGTAGGTAGTGATACTACTAGTGTTTCTATATTCAATAAAGGTATTATGATTAAAGATGATATAATTAATTTAGGAAGCAAAAATATAGATAAGGATATCTCATATATTTATGGGGTTGATTTAGCTACTGCACGTGATTTAAAAGAGAATTTCTCAGTATGTAGTAGAAAGTATGCAGACAGTAATGATTCTGTTGAGATAAAGATTAATGATAATGATGTGATTAAAATTAATCAATATGAATTGTCTGAAGCAGTAGAAGCAAGGGTTAATGAATTGTTGAAACTTGCAAAAAAAAGCATAAATAACTTAACAAACCGCAAAATTAGTTATATAATTGTTACAGGAGGTATAACCGAATTAACAGGATTTGGTTATATTGTTGAAAATGTTTTAGGAATTAATGCAACTACGCTTAATATTACAACACTTGGAATTAGAAATAATAAATATTCTGCTGCTATGGGAATAATTAAGTATTTTCATGAGAAGTTGAAATTAAGAGACATCGATTACACAATGTTTGATGATGAAAAAATAAATGCATTAATGGATAGTAAAAAAAGTCTATTAAATGTTAATAATGACACATTAGTTAGTAAAATATTTGATTATTTTACTGGTAATTAAGGGAGGATATATATGTTTGGTACATTAGAAATGGATCAATTAGCTAAAATAAAAGTAATTGGTATTGGTGGCGGTGGAGGCAATGCCGTTAACCGAATGATAGAGTCAGGGGTAAAAGGAGTAGAGTTTATTGTAGCTAATACAGACTTGCAAGTTTTAAACAACTCCAAAGCAGAGAAGAAAATCCAAATTGGTGCAACCCTTACTGATGGATTAGGTGCAGGAGCAAAACCTGAGATAGGTAGAGAAGCTGCAGTAGAATCTAAAAAAGAATTAGAAGAAGCCTTAACTGGTGCTGACATGGTATTTATTACTTGTGGTATGGGTGGAGGAACAGGATCTGGAGCTGCTCCAGTAGTGGCTGAAATAGCACAAGGTCTTGGTGCTTTAACTGTTGCTATTGTAACAAAACCATTCACATTTGAAGGTAAGAAAAGAATGGAAAATGCTTTAGTTGGGCTTGAGGAATTGAAGAAACACGTTGATACATTAATTGTAATTCCTAATGATAGATTAAGAGAAATTATTGATAAATCTACACCAATGCTTGAAGCATTTAAAGAAGTTGATAATGTATTACGTCGTGGTGTTCAATCTATATCTGACTTGATTGCTGTTGTTGGTTTAGTTAACCTTGACTTTGCCGATGTTAAAGCAGTTATGGAAAAATCAGGAAATGCTATTATTGGTATTGGTATAGGTATGGGTGAAGATAGAGCAATTGAAGCTGCTAAACAAGCTGTTTCATCTCCACTTCTTGAAACTAGTATTTCAGGAGCAACTGATGCTATTATCAATATTACTGGTGGATTGAATTTAACATTGTTTGAAGCTGAACAAGCTGCTGAAGTTGTAAGAGCTGCTGCTAATACTGATATTAATACAATATTCGGTTCTGTTATTAATGAAAACTTAACTGATGAAGTTATAGTTACAGTAATTGCTACAGGATTTGATAAGGCTAATAAAGAACCACTTTATAATAATGTACAAAGTGGAGTTAATACTAGAAGAAGTAGAGAACAAGAAGTAATTGATGTAGATGATGATGATGACTCTAGTGATGATGGCGAATACGAATATCCTCCATTTATGAGAAGAAATTTCTAGTTAAATAATGTAAAATATTAAAAGTCCTTAGTGACTTTTTTTTCTTTTTCATATATAATTAAATCGTACATAATGAGGTGATGATAATTGGCAAAAAAGAAGAAAAGAAAAGAAGATAAAACCAAAAAGTTTAAATATACAAATGAATTATATGGGGTAGTATTTATATTGCTTGCAATACTAGGAATAGGTATTGGATCTCCACTTGGAATTGTTGGAAAATTAGTTAAGGCTTTTTCCGTGTTTTTATTTGGAACATGGAATATAATCTTTATGATAGGACTTTTCTTAATTGGTTTATATATGGTTATTAAAAGAGAAAAGCCATCATTTTTCACTTCACATTTAGTTGGTTTTTATATAATTTTTATAGGAATACTTGTTTATTCTCATTTAAATTATGTTTCTTTAAATGATGGTGATGTAGTTGCGACATTTGAGGCAACTGCAAATGATTTGATGAGTAACTTTAATGCAATTATGGATGCTAATAAATTTAACCCAAGTGGTGGTGGAATGCTAGGATGCTTATTTGCTGTTTTGTTTAATAAATTGTTTGATGCATCTGGGACTAAAATAGTTGCAATAGTATTAATTGTTACTGGTACTGGATTATTTACTGGAGTGTCTATCTTTGATTTTATTAGAAATGGATATCAAAAAGGAAAAGATATTTTACCTAAACATAAAGAAAAAGTTAGAAATGGCGATGATGATGAGCAAACTGATTCAAAGAAAGTTTCCTCTGTTATTATAAATGATAATAATATACCTTCTACACCGGATAATAAACTTGTAATATCTAGTATAGATGAATTAACTCATAATATTGAAAAATCTAATAATGATGTAGAAGCAGGTGATACTTCTTTGAAACCTGCAGAGAATAAAAATTATAAACTTCCACCAATCAGTTTATTAAAACCGCCTGCTAAGGTTAAAAATAATGGTAATCAAGGTGTTATAGAAAAAAATATTATAACTTTGGAAACTGTATTAAAAGATTTTGGTATTATAGGAAAAGTAGTTGAAGTAAATAGTGGACCTAGTGTTACTCAATATGAGTTGGAGGTTCAAAGTGGTACTAAGCTTAACAAAATTTTAAGTATAAATAGGGAAATTTCCCTTGCATTAGCAAAAAAAGATGTAAGAATTCAAGCACCAATTCCTGGCAAGAGTACGGTTGGTATTGAAATTGCAAATGATGAAATTAGAAGTGTTTCATTAAGAGAAATATTAGAAACTTCTCCATCTAATAAGGCTAATAGTAAATTACTTGTTGCTCTTGGTAAAAATATAATGGGTAGAAGTGTGTTTGCAGAAATTGATAAAATGCCTCACTTACTTGTTGCTGGTGCAACTGGTTCTGGTAAATCCGTATGTATTAACTGTATTATTGCTTCTATTCTTATGAGAACAAAACCAGATGAAGTTAAGCTTATGATGGTTGACCCGAAGAAAGTTGAACTTAGTATGTATAATGGTATTCCACATTTGATGATGCCAGTTGTGACTGATCCTAAAAAGGCAAGTATTGCATTACAAAAAGTTGTTGCAGAGATGGAATCTCGTTATGATTTGTTTAGTGAAAAAAATGTCAAGAATATTGCTACTTATAATGAATGGGTAGAAAAAGAAAATGCTAAATTACCAGAGGATGCTAAGATAAAGAAAATGCATTATATAGTTGTTATAGTAGACGAGCTTGCTGATTTGATGCTTGTTGCATCTAAAGAAGTTGAAGATTCAATTATGAGAATTACTCAAATGGCTCGTGCTGCTGGAATTCATTTGATAATTGCTACTCAAAGACCTTCTACTGATGTAATTACTGGTGTTGTTAAAGCTAATATTCCATCGCGTATATCTTTTGCGGTATCTAGTAGTATAGATTCACGTACTATTCTTGATATGGGTGGAGCTGAAAAATTATTAGGTCGTGGTGATATGTTATTCTTGCCTATGGGTGAGAATGCTCCAGAACGTGTACAAGGTGCTTATGTTTCTGATGAAGAACTAGAAAAAATTGTTGATTACACTGTTTCACAGCAAAAAGCTATGTATGATGAAAGATTTATGGATTTAACTTCATCTGCTAAAGAACAAGGTAACGCAGGTGGTGGAATAAAAGAGGTAGAAGAAGAATATGATGATCCTCTTTATAATGATATAGTTGAATTTGTAATAACTCAAGGTAAAGCTAGTGCATCACTATTACAAAGAAGATTTAAGCTTGGATATAATAGGGCAGCTAGAATTGTTGATTTACTTGAGGAACGTGGAATAATTGGACCACAAAATGGTTCTAAACCTAGAGAAGTTTTAGTTAAACTTGGTTCAGAAGAAGATGATGAATAAATGAAAACTCAATCAAATTACTGATTGAGTTTTTTAACTTTTTCATAGTGTTCTTTATAATTTTTACAACCATCCATATGGAATGTTGCGCCTATTTTTTCCAGTTCCTTTTGTGGGAAGGTTCCACTTAGACTTGAAAGATTTAATATTGTATCTATTACTTTTTCTGGATTTGATTGATACATATTATATAAATCTAATGCAGTTAGATAAGAAAATGCTATATCTATATCATCTAATAAGTAATCATCTATATATAAATCTTTAATGTTTTGACCTTTATCTGCTGCACTTACAAATTTTTTTGAAGAGCTTATTCCATATAATGCATCTCTAGTTGTCATTAAATCATTTACTTGTATTTTTCTATAATCTTTTATTAATCCAATGTCAGTTAAAATGTCTGGTAGTAACAAATTCGCAAAATATCCTTCGGTTTCTTTATATATTGTTTTTGATTTATAAGAAAAAAGTGACTCTTCATTTTTTCTTACTATCATATGAAATATTTCATGAAATGTAGTTGCTAGATCCATTGTGGTGTTTTTTCTATAAATGGTGGCATATGGGATATGATTGCGTGTATCAATGTATGTAGTACCATAGGTTTGACCTATATTTTTGGAGTATTTAATATTTATTAAGTTTTTAGTTGGTTCACTAACACTTATAAAAGCATTATATAAATTCTTATTTGGAATGTGTTTAAATATAATATTCATTAGTTCAAATACTTCATCATTTGACATTCTTATCTTTTCTGTTGTTCCTCTATTAATAAATAGTTTGTTTTCGCCTAAATAATCATTAAGAGTTGATAATATTTCAAATGCAGGTCTATTTATGTATGGCTTAATTACTTCTTCATAATATTCTAATTGATTAAAATCATCATATTCTATATATTCTTCAAATGTATCTTTTATATATGTACTAATTAAAATATCATATAAATCGGATACTTCTTCAAATTCTTCTATAGATTTGAAATCATTTACATTTAGTTTCTTTTTTGCATCTATTAGTTTTTTTATGTCCCATTTATATTTGTTCATAGTGTTTCTCCCTATGAGCTATTATTATATTTTCGTATATTAAATAAGTCAACTTAAAAAAATGACACATAAATTCACATTGTACTATTTAAAAATTTTTAAATATGTTAGAATATAAATTAGAAAGAAGGTTAGATAATATGCCAACACCACATATAGAAGCAAAAGATGGAGAGTTTGCGAAAACAGTAATTGCGGCTGGAGATCCATTAAGAGCAAAGTTTATTGCAGAAAAATATTTAGAAGATGTAAAACTTGTTAATAAAGTTAGAAATATGCTTATGTATACTGGTACTTATAAGGGAAGAGAAGTTTCTATTATAAGTCATGGTATGGGAATGCCAAGCGCAGGAATATATTTTTATGAATTATTTAAATTTTACAATGTAGATAGGATAATTAGAATAGGAACTTGTGGAACTAGTAATCCTAATGTTAAACTTTTGGATACGATTCTTGCTGAGTCATCTTATACTGAGTCTAATTATGCTTTTATGTTTAATAAAGAACATATAAATTTAGAAAAACCGAGCATTATAATTAATGATAAGTTAAAAGCTACAGCTTCTTTGAAAGGTATTAAATTGCTAGAAGGAGATGTAATGACATGTGATGTTTTTGATCCTTATGTTGATTGGAAAGCAATAAATGCTAGAATTCCAAAGGATTTAGATATAGTTGCAACTGAGATGGAGTCTTTTGCTTTATTTTATATTGCCAAAGTGTTACATAAAGAAGCTGCATGTTTATTGACTGTAGTTGATTCTAAATGCACTACTGAATTTGTAAGCAGTGAAGATAGAGAAAAGAGTCTTACTAATATGATAGAGGTGGCTCTTGATACAATCTACTAATAAATATTTGATAATTGATTATACTAAAAGAGGTGAACAATAATGGAATATCGTGTTGAAGATAATTTATCATACAAAATACATATGATTAAAACTGATAAGTTTAAAACTGTAAATATTAAAATTATTTTTAGTAAAGAAATAAAAAAAGAGGAAATAACTTTAAGAAATTTTTTGTCTGATTTTTTAGTATATACCAATGCTTCATATCCAACTAATAAAGAACTTTGTATAAGAGTTCAAGAATTATATAATTTAGGATTATCATCATCTTGTTATAGAATAGGAAGATTTTATAATACAGATATAAATGTTAGCTTTTTAAATGAAAAATATTCTGAGCCTGGAATGTATGAAGAAACTATTAAATTTTTAAATGATATAGTAGTAAATCCAAATGTAGAGGGCAATGCATTTAATAAAAAGTGTTTTCAAGTTATTAAAGAGGGAATAAAAAATCAAATAGAAAGTATCAAGGAAAATACAAGAAAATTAAGTATGATTAATATGCTTGATAATATGGGAGATGATGTTTATTCTTATCATACATTCGGATATTTAGATGATTTAAATTCAATTACTCCAGAATCAATATATGAATATTATAAAGAGTTTATTAGAACTTCTAAGATTGATATTTATGTTCTTGGAAATATTGATTTTGAAGAAACAAAAAGATTAGTTAGTAATAATTTTAAATTTAACACTCTAAAAATGAAAAAATGTGATCCATTTATATATCATAATAAATTTAGGAAAATTCCTAAAAAAGTAATTGATAAAATGCCTCTTTCACAGTCTAAATTAAGTATAGGGTGTAAAATTGATGAGTTAAGTGCATATGAGAGAAATTATGTATTACCAATATATTCAATGATTTTAGGAGGAGGATCTAACTCTAAATTGTTTAATAAAGTAAGGGAAGAAAATTCACTTTGTTATTATATTTCTGCATCTGCCAATAAACTTGATAATGTATTGTTTATAACATCTGGTATTAATAAAGAAAACTTTGATAAGGTTGTTACATTAATAAAGGAAGAGTTAAAATCAATGAAGTTAGGTAAGTTTGATGAAGATGATATGAATGATGCTAAAATGCAATATATTGCTATGCTAGAGGAATTTAAGGATTCTCCTGCGCAAATAATTTCTTCTTATTATTCTGTTTTAGTAATTGGAAATGACACATTAGATGTTCGAATGGAAAAGATAAAAAAAGTTACTTATGATGATGTAAAAGAATTTGGTAAACATATTCATATGGATACAATTTATCTATTAGAGGGGGATAAATAATATGAATGAAATAAAATTAAAAGGATTAGATCAAAGTGTTTTTTATGAAGAATTATCAAATGGATTAAAAGTTATATTACTTCCATTTAAAAATAAAACCAATTATTATATCAATTACACAACTAAGTATGGTTCTATTAATTTGGATTTTATACCTAATGGCTCTAAAAAAATGTATTCTTCTCCAAAGGGAATAGCACATTTTCTTGAACATAAGTTGTTTGAACAAGAAGATGGGGAAAGTCCATTTGAGTTTTATTCTAAAAGCGGTACTGCATCTAATGCGGGTACTAGTTATAAAAGAACATCTTATTATTTATGGGGAGTTAATAAATTAGAAGAGAATTTAGATTATTTAATTAGTTGTGTTAATAAACCTTATTTTACTGATTCAAATGTTGAAAAGGAAAAGGGAATAATAATACAAGAGCTTAATATGTATATGGATAATCCTGATTCTGTTCTTACTAATGAGGTTTCTAAAGCAACATATAAAAATCATCCGATTAGATATGATATAGGAGGATATCCTGACACTGTTAGTAAGATTACAAAAGAAGATTTATATACTTGTTATGATACTTTTTATTCTCCAAGTAATATGATTTTAGCTGTCTCTGGTAATTTTGATGTTAATAAAATTCTTGATTTAATAAAGTCAAATGAAGATTTGATGAGTAGAAAATCAACTGGTGAAATTATTATGAAGGATTATAAAGAACCATTAAAGGTACTAGATACTTATAAGGAGATTACTGTTCCTAATCTTGCGATCCCTAAGGTTGCTATGAATGTAAAGATTTCATTAAAAGGTGTTAAAGATTTAAGAGAGTTTATTGCATATGTAATGGCATATGTTGGCCTTAAGTTTGCATCTGCTTCTGATTTTAAGGAAGAGATACTAACTAATAATTATGCTACTAGCTTTACATATGGTGCAATGCTTTTAGATGGATTTTATACTATTGAATTATATGCTGAGACTAATAAACCTAATATAGTAATAGATAAAATATTAAAAGAGTTAAAATCAAAAAGTATTTCTTCTGAGGACTTAGAAAGATATAAGAAGGTTAAGATATCATATCTTGTTATGGAAAGTGATAATATAGAGGCATCGGTTGAAAACGCAATGGATGATTTAATTGTGTTTGGTAAGGTTTTCGATGATGAAATTGATTTTATAAGAGGAATGAATATTGATAAATTTAATGAAGTTATGAGTAAGGTTGACTTTTCTAATCATGCGACTGTTGTACTTAAATAGTTAAGTATCAACAGTTTTTTTCTCAATTGACATCCTTTTTAAAAGATGCTATTATACATGGTGCTTAAATGTTTGGGTACCTAAGGGGGTGAGATGTTGTGGAAAGCAAAAAATTCATTAGTATAAAAGATGCATTAGAAACATGTTACTTAGAAATGAATAATGCAGAAAAAGAACTTATTTTTACTAAACTTGTTAATGAGGCTAAACAAGAGGGTATTTCTTCTTTTGAACTTGAAATACCAAATGGTATTAGTCCTAAGACTCCTATTAAATATAGAGTTGAACTAGATAGATGTGTAATTAGAGCGTTTGATAAAATTTCATTTTTAAATGGAGTTTTGGAAAGTTATAGTTATAGTAAATCTATGTTTAAATCAGATGACTATGATATAAGGAGCCTATATTTATTATCTTCTTTTTATGATAAGCAAACATTATCAACCAAGAAAAGGGAAATTAGTTTGTCTATAGATAATGGTAAGTATTTTATTGAAGATACTTATGATTCTAGGGGTAATAAGAATATTGTTTCTAGAGAGGAAAATTCTATTTCTGATGTTTTATTTTATTTTGATGGGGAAGATAATGTTAAGTCTATAATTTTAGATGATAGAATGTTTAATGAGGCTGAATTTTTATATCAGATATTAGAGAAAAATTTAAATAATGAAAAAAATAAGCAATTGTGTAAAGATTTACAATAATTGCTTTTTCATTTGTAAAAATTTATTTATTATACTATAATTATTTTAGGTGATGATAGTTGAAAAATGTAAGAGTAGTATTTATGGGAACACCTGAATTTTCGGTACCTGTATTAGAGATGCTTATTAATAATTATAATGTTGTTGGTGTTGTGACTCAACCTGATAGATTAGTTGGTAGGAAAAGGATTCTTACTCCGTCTCCAATAAAGCAGTTAGCACTTCAACATGATATTCCGGTTGCAACTTTGGAGAAGGTTAGACTACAATATCAAGAGGTTTTAGATTTTAATCCTGACATAATTGTAACATGTGCATATGGTCAGATAATTCCAAATGAGATTCTTAATTACCCTAAATTTGGATGTATTAATGTTCATGCTTCGCTTCTTCCTGAGTATAGAGGTGGTGCTCCAATACAAAGAGCTATTATGAATGGTGAAGTAAAAACTGGTATTACAATTATGTATATGAATGAGGGAATGGATACTGGAGATATTATTGATAAGGAAGAACTTATAATTGGAAATGATGATAATTTTGATAAAGTTAGTGAAAATTTAAGTAATATTGGAGCTAGTTTACTTAAAGATGTACTACCTAATATTATTAAGGGAAAAGTAAAAAGAATTATTCAAGATAATAGTGAAGCAACATATGCGCCAATTATTAAGAGGGAAGATGAAAAGCTTGATTTTAATAAAACTTCATTTGAACTTCATAATCAAATAAGAGCACTTTCTACTGTGCCGGGTGCATATGCAGTGCTTGAAGGTAAGGTTGTTAAAATATATTCTTCAAGAATTTCTTCTCATATTCATCCTGAAAAGGCAAATGGTGAGATAGTTAAAATATATGATGATGGTATTGGAATTTCTACTGAGGATTCTGAGCTAATTATTACTGATATCAAAGTAGAAGGTAAAAATAGGGTAAGTGTTAAGCAGTTCTTGAATGGAAAAAAGGAAGAAGATTTATTAGGAAAGGTTTTTGAATAATATGAATGAATTTAATAATAATAGTAATAATAATGAAAAGAAATTTAAAATAACAGACTTAATAACAAACAAACAATATAATGCAATTCTTAATTTGGCTCTTGGTTTTGGTACAATAATTATTTTAATAATTATGATTAGACTTTCTGGTAGTAGCGTACCTAATAATACAAACAATAATATTAATAATAATGGGACACAATCTGTTGTTAGTGGATTTAATGATATTAAAAGTAAGAACTTTTCTTTTAAGTATACTCTTTTAGAAAATGGTAAGAGTGTTGTTTATCAGGGAAAAGAAAGAGAAAATAAGATTCTTTTTACCGATGCTACTAACAAATTAGAATATTATGTTATTGGTGATGTGGTTTCTGTTAAAAAGGGAAATGATTATGTGATTGGAACAAATCCTTCTAAATATTTTAATTATTTTGATGTTGAATTAGTAGAGAAAATTATATCTAGTGCTAAGGTTGATGAGGATGACTATGTTATATCAATAAATGATTTTTCAAAAGTGGTTTCTAGTGATAAGTC
This sequence comes from Clostridium sp. CAG:710, assembly GCA_000432595.1. GTDB lineage: Bacteria > Bacillota_I > Bacilli_A > RF39 > UBA660 > CAG-710. The sequence continues at coordinate 15,451 of HF996852.1, forward strand.
TACAGAAGGGGATATATACATTAGCTTAACTAAAAGCAATGGTATAATTACAAAAATAACATTTGATTTAGGTGAATATGCTGTTTTAACTGATAAGAATATTAAAACTTCAGTTTTGACTTTGGAGTATTCTAACTTTAATTTAATTGATGATTTTGATATTAAAATAAACTAAAATCATATAAAAGGTTATTAAAATGAAATTTTTTAATAAAAACTCTTGCATTTTATATATTTTTATTATAGAATGTAAAAGTAACTTAAAAATTTCAAATGGGCTTGTAGCTCAGGTGGTTAGAGCGCACGCCTGATAAGCGTGAGGTCGGAGGTTCAAGTCCCCCCAGGCCCACCATTTGTAATTTAAAGAACTTATTAAAAGTTCTTTTTTTTTTATAAATATATTAAGATAATAAAAAAACAACATATTTTTAATATGTTGCTTGCCTACATTAAGCAGTTACTTTATCGTCTTTAAAGATTGCTCTTTTTTCTTTACTACTTATTCTAACTCTTCTTCCGTCAGCTAATCTAACAATTTGAAGATTTAACTTTTGTTTACGGTTAGTTTTATTTAAAGCGTGTGATCTATTTCTTGCTTTACAATTTGGTGTTCTACCAGTTACATTTATAGCCATTAAAGATTCCTCCTTTAATACATATTTGTTCGCTTATTAACTTTAACATATTATTTTGATTTAGTCAAATATTTTTGTTTTGTTTTTTAATTTTTAAAATATGTGGTATATTATTAGTAGAGGAGGGATTATATGTTTACAAGTTTATATGTTAAAACCAATTATTCCCTTTTATCTAGCTTAGTCTCAATTGATAATTTAATTCTTTATGCTGTAGAACATAAATTATCTGCACTTGCAATATGCGATGATAATATGACTTCTACCAAAATATTCTATGATAAATGTATTAAAAATAATATAAAACCTATTATAGGATTAGATTTAAAATATAATAATAGTAATATCTTAATGTATGCTAAAAGCTTTACAGGGTATCAATCACTTATAAAGTTATCTACTATATCGAGTGAAAGAGATATCACTATAACTGATTTAGAAACTTACAATAATGATGTAGTTGTGGTTTTACCTTACAAAGATTTTGCTTTGTATAATGAACTAACACGATTGTATGATAATTTATATATTGGAGTTTTAAATAAAACAGAGGAAAAAGAGTCTTATAAAGTCACAAAAAATGTAGTTTTTATTAATAAGGTTTTATATTTAAATAAGAAGCATGAAAAGTATTTAAAGTATTTATTTATGATTAGAGATTCTAAGACTATTGCGGATGATGTTACCTTTAAAGACAACTATAATTATATGCTTTTATCTGATGCAATTAGTTTAGTTAGTAATGAGACACTTAATAATACTAATGTTATTGCGGATATGTGTAATCTTGAGCTTTCTAAAAGAGATGATTTGCTACCAGTATATGATACTAACATTGATAGTGATCAGTATATTGTTAAACTTAGTGTTGCTGGGCTTAATAAAAGACTTGGTGGTAATGTTAGTGATGTTTATAAAAAAAGATTAATATATGAATTAGATGTAATAAAAAGAATGGGTTTTTCCAATTACTTTTTAGTTGTATATGACTTTATTAAATATGCTAAGAAGAACAATATTTTAGTTGGTCCTGGAAGAGGAAGTGCAGCTGGTAGTTTGGTTGCGTATTCTCTTGGAATAACAGAAATAGATCCTATAAAATATGATTTATTATTTGAAAGATTTTTAAATCCAGAACGTGTAAGTATGCCTGATATTGATACTGATTTCCCTGATATATATAGAAACAGTATAATTGAATATGTTAGAAATAAATATGGGGAAAAAAGAGTGAGTGGTATTATAACATTTGGTACTATGGCTGCAAAACTTGTTTTAAGAGATGTAGGTAGAGTTCTTAATATTCCACCTAAAACTATAGATACATTATGTAAAAAAATTCCTACTGTAACTAAAGATAAATTAAAAGATTTTTATGATAGAGATGAAAATTTTAGAAATATAATAAATTCTTCTGATAAGTTAATACTTTTATATGAAATATCTACTTTGATTGAAGGGTTTCCACGACATATTTCCACTCATGCGGCTGGTGTTGTAATGAGTAGAATTGATTTGGATAGGATTATTCCTCTTGTTAGAAATGATGATATGTATATAAGTGGGTATACTATGGAATATTTAGAGGAACTTGGACTTCTTAAGATGGATTTCTTAGGAATTAAGAATCTTACTACAATAATGAATATTATAGCTGATATAGAAAGTAGTTTAGGAATAAAAATTAATTTTTCTGATATTCCTCTTGATGATCCTGATGCACTTAAATTGTTTGAAACTGCTGATACGTGTGGAATATTCCAATTTGAGTCGGAGGGGATGAAAAACTTTTTAAGAAAATTAAGACCTAATACTATTTATGATATATTTGCGGCAATTGCTTTGTTTAGACCTGGACCTGCGGTTAATATAGATTCATACATTAGAAGAAAATATGGTTTAGAACAAGTGACTTATTTAGATCCATGTTTAGAAGGCATTTTATCAAGTACTTATGGTATTATAATATATCAGGAACAGATTATGCAGATAGCCAATGTGATGGCTGGATTTAGTTATGGTGAAGCTGATATATTAAGACGTGCAATGAGTAAAAAGAAATTGGATTTATTAAAAGGCGAAGAAATTAGATTTATTGAAGGTAGTGTTACAAGGGGACATAAGGAAGAAGACGCTAAAAGAGTGTTTGATTTAATTCTTAACTTTGCTAATTATGGATTTAATAAGTCTCACTCGGTAAGTTATGCTATAGTTGCATATAAAATGGCTTATTTGAAGGCAAAATATCCAAAGTTTTTCTTTAGTAATTTATTATCTTCAGTAATTGGGTCTGAGGTTAAGACAATTGAATATATTAATGAGGCAAGAAAATTAGGAATCAATGTAATTCTGCCTGATATTAATAGAAGTACCAATAAATATGAAGTTGTGGATAATGGAATATTATTTCCACTATCAAATATTAAAAATGTTGGTATAGTTACTTGTAAGGATATTATAAATTCTAGGGGTGATGGATTTAATGATATCTATGATTGCTTTTCTAAAATATTATCTAGGAATGTAAATAAATCTACATTAGAAGCATTAATAGATGTATCTTGTTTTGATTCATTTGGTTATAATAAGAAGACGCTTTATTATAATTTGGATAATTTAATTAATTATGCGACTCTTACAAAGGATTTAGATCCTGATTTAGTTATAAAACCTGATATAGAAATAATGGATGAATTTTCTAAGGGAGAATTATTATCTAATGAAAAGGCAAGTTTGGGATTTTATTTAAGTTCACATCCAACAACTATTTACAAATCTAGGATTTCTAATGTAGTTAATTTAGCGGATATTAGAAATTATTTTGGTAAAAGAGTTGAATTACTTGTTATGATAGATAAAGTAAGGGTAGTAAATACTAAGAATAATGATAGGATGGCATTTTATCTAGCAAGCGATGATACTGCTCAAACTGATTTAACATTATTTCCTAAAGCTTATGAAAAGTATAAAGATATAGATAAAGGGGAAATAGTGCTTGTAAAAGGAGAAGTGCAAAGAAGATTTGATAAGTATCAGATAATAGTTAATGAGATAAAAAGAATTAATGACTAAGGACAAAGTATAATATTTTGTCCTTGTTTTAATTGTTTAGATTTTGTATAATATTATTATATTTAGGAGGTTCGTAGTATGTATACGTTTTGTTATTGGTTTTTACTTTATTTTATGTATTGTGTTTTAGGGTATATTTTAGAATGTACTTTTTGTTCAATAATTGATAAAAAAGTGGTATTAAATAGAGGATTCCTTATAGGACCATATTTACCAATATATGGTAAGGGTGCTATATGCATAATTCTTTTATTAAATAAGTATTTAAAGGATCCAATTGTATTATTTGTAATGGGGGCTTTAATTGCTACTATACTTGAATATTTTGCAAGTTACTTTATGGAGAAAATATTCAAAGCTAGATGGTGGGATTATTCAAATCACAAACTCAATTTAAATGGTAGAGTATGTTTTACTAATACGGTCTTATTTGGTATTGGTGGAGTAGTTATAATGTATCTTATAAATCCGGCTTTTACTAGTTTAATAGGATTGCTTGGAAAAACGGCAACTATTGTTTTGGGTATTATATTCTTTATTATATATGAGACTGATTCAGTTATATCAATTGTAACAACATACAAATTAAGGAAAACATCTATGACTATGAAAAAAGATATGAGTAGTGAGATTAAAGCTGAAGTTAGAGAAAGTGTTCTTAAGAATAGTTATTTCAAAAAGCGTTTACTTAATGCATTCCCTAAATTAAAGAACAATTCATTATTTGATCAAATAAAGGATATATTGAATAAAAAATAGTCAAATATTAAATAAAAATAAAATTTGTACTTATGCTGTAGTTTTTATTTGAAACTACTTATTTGTAGGTTGAAATAAAAAACGCAGTGGTCAAGAAAAAACATAATAACCTCCTTCTGTTTATTCGATTGACGAAACATCTTTCGCTGTAACAGCAGGAGGTTATTATGCTATAAGATGAAAATATAAATGTATCCAATGTCTTAATAATATATACGTGTTGACATATATTGATTAAGAGTTCATCTTATCATAAACTATGCAATGGTTTATTCTATGTATTTTGAAAGGAAACAAATGAGGAGGTTTAGATGGAATATTGGGATTTATATAACTATGATGGTAAAAAGAAAAATAAAATTGCAATAAGAGGAGATAAATTAAATAATGATGATTTTCACTTGGTTGTAAATGCTTGGATCATGAATGAAAATGGTGAATTTTTAATAACGCAAAGAGTACCAACAAAAAGCCATCCTTTAATGTGGGAATGTACAGGTGGCTCGGCTATGCTCGGAGAAAATTCATTACAAGCAGCAATTCGTGAAGTGAAAGAGGAACTTGGAATAGATATAGCTGCTAATAAAGGAATTTTTATTGGCGAATCAAGGAGGTTTTATGAATCCTGCCCAGATATATTGCATGTATGGTTATTCAAATTAGATAATGAAATTCCAAATTTTAAAATCCAGAAAGAAGAAGTTAATGATCTGATGTGGGCATCAAGAGATAAAATATTACAACTTTTTTATGAACATAAATTTGAGCCCAATTCATTTTTTGACAAAATTATGAATATCAATACGGATAGAAAAATAAAAAACATGTTAGAATTCAAGAATGATTTCAATATTACTCATGAGAGAAATTATCCTTTACTTGATAAATTAAATGATAAAAAATTTATAAGAAAAATGTTGGATCAGAAAATTCCTGTTATTAATGCATATTGGATTAATGATAAAATAGGTTATAATGAAGCAATTAAGTTAATTAGTTTTGATAAATTGGTGATTCAAGGTAAAACAAGTGTTGGTGATGATAATGCATTTTATATAGAAAATGAACAAGCATTTAACAAATATTCTACTGTATGTAATAATGAATACTATGTTTCTAAATATACTGAACATCTTCCTATTAATATTACAGTTGTGATTGGTAAGTATGATACAATTGCTTTTCCTCCTTCTGTCAAACTTGTAAAATTAGATGATGATAAGTTCAAATGTATGGGTGCGGATTTTATTTATTATCAAAATTTAAGTAATAAAATACATGATCAGGTTAAAACTTATTCGGATATCATAATAAAAGAACTTAAAGAAAAAGGCTATAGGGGAATACTTGGAATAGATTTTATCGCTGACAATAATGACAATGTTTATTTTATGAAAATCAATTCTTATTTTCAACCATCATCATTTATTATCAGTCAATATTTATCAAAGTATTGTTCAACTTCAATTGCTGAATTACATTATTTGGCGATAACTGACAAATACATTGGAAATATATATTTAGATAAAATAGATAACAGTTTTCTAAATTGCACTAATCTTGCAGATTTTAGCAATCTTAAATATTATAAAATAATAAAAAATGAATATTATTCAAAAAATAAAACTTCAAGTTTCAGTAAAGTATTTAATTACTCAATTATTAATCATGATGAATTTGAAAAGAGAAGGATAGATTAAAATTGCTTCTATAAAAATCAAGTGCAAGATAATAGCGACAAAATCTGTAAAAATTAATTTTTAAGTATAGTAAATAAAATATTCAAATATTACATAAAAAGTGTTGATTTATTTTGATATTTAATGTATATTAAGGTTACTGCGATATCTTGGTATTTGGAGTTTTCCGACCAATACCCAGATGTTGTGAATTTATATAAGGAGGAAATTTTAAAATGGCTTTAACTAAAGAAGTAAAACAAAGTATCATTAAAGATTTCGCAAGAGATGAAAAAGATACTGGTTCAGCTGAGGTTCAAATAGCAATTCTAACTGAAGAAATTAGAATTCTTACAGAACACTTAAAAGAGCATAAACATGATTTCCATTCAAGACGTGGACTTTTAAAGAAAGTTGGTCAAAGAAGAAACATGTTAAATTACTTAGCAAAGAAAGATGTCAATAGATATCGTGAAGTAATTAAAAAATTAGGATTAAGAAAGTAGACACTATTTTTTGGTGTCTTTATTTTTTGCAGGAGGTTAATACATGAGAACAAATAATTTATATTTAGGAACTATGAAATCTTTATATGGTAATGATAGATTGGTTCTAAAGAAAAAAAGTAACTTATATTACAATATAGAAGATAAAAATATGTATGATATTGTAAATTTTGACTATATTGTACCAATTGAAGTTAATAAACCATTTATGTCTAAAAATAAAATATTAAAGTTAGTTAATGGTACAAAATAATAATGGAGGTTAAAATGGCTAAAAGAGTATTTGAATTTGATTTTAGGGGAAGAAAAATAGTTGTAGAACATGGTGAGCTTGCTAAACAAGCACATGGGTCTGTATTGGTTAGATATGGTGATACTGTTATATTATCAACAACGGTAGTATCAAAGACAGCTAATATTTTATCTGACTTTTTTCCACTTATGGTTTTATATCAAGAAAAACTATATTCAGTAGGAAAAATTCCAGGAGGATTTATTAAAAGGGAAGGTAGACCAACAGAGGCTGCTACTTTAGCTGCTAGAATGATTGATAGGCCAATGAGACCAATGTTCCCAGAAGATTTTAGAAATGAGGTACAGGTTGTAAATACAGTATTATCTGTTGATAATGATAATTCACCAGAACTTACTGCAATGTTTGGATCAAGCTTAGCTACTTGTATTTCAAAGGTTCCATTTGATGGACCTATTGCTGGAGTGAAAGTTGGTAGAGTTAATGGAGAATTTATAATTAATCCAACACCTGATGAACTTGAAGTATCAGATATCGATTTAACAGTTGCTGGTACAAAATATGCAATTAACATGGTTGAAGCAGGAGCTCGTGAAGTAAGTGAAGAAGATATGTTGGAAGCATTAATGTTTGGGCATGAGGCTGTAAAAGAATTATGTGCATTCCAAGAAGAGATAATTGAAGAAGTCGGAGTAGGAAAGATGGAATATGAACATCTTGAAATATCTGATGAATTAAGAAATGAAATTAGAACTCTTGCAAGTAATAAGTTGGATGCAGCACTAAGAATAAAAGGTAAACTTGAAAAATATGCCGCAATAGATGCAGTAAAAGAAGAAGTTGTAAACAAATATGAAGAAGAAAATTCTTCACTGGATAAAGATGAATTAAATGAACTTTTAACTAAAGTTAAATTGGTTTTAGAATCTATTGAATATGATATATTCAGATCAATTACGGTTAATGAAAAAACAAGAGCAGATGGAAGAAGTATGACTGAAATTAGACCTCTATCTACCGATATAGATATGTTGCCTAGAACTCATGGGTCGGCTTTATTTACAAGAGGTGAAACTCAAGCTCTTGCTGTTACTACACTTGGAGCTTTAAATGAATATCAAGCGTTAGATGGAATAAGTTTAGAAGCTGAAAAACATTTTATGCTTCATTATAATTTTCCACAATTTTCTGTTGGAGAAACTGGTAGATATGGTTCTCCTGGTAGAAGAGAAATAGGTCATGGTGCATTAGGTGAAAGATGTTTAAAACAAGTTATGCCTAGCGAAGAGGAATTTCCTTATACAGTACGTGTAGTAAGCGAAATATTAGAAAGTAATGGTTCTAGTTCTCAAGCTACTATATGTGCTGGATGTATGTCATTAATGGCTGCAGGTGTTCCAATAAAAGCACCAGTTGCCGGAATTGCAATGGGACTTATTACTTCAAAAGATGGTAGTGATTATACAATTTTAACAGATATTCAAGGTATGGAAGACCATTTGGGTGATATGGACTTTAAAGTTGGTGGTACAAGAAGTGGTATATGTTCTTTACAAATGGATATCAAAATTAAAGGAATTACTAAAGAAATATTAAAAGAGGCATTAGCACAAGCAAAAGATGCTCGTATGGAAATACTTGATGTAATGGAAAAACAAATTAGTAAACCAAGGGAAGAAGTTTCTAAGTATGCTCCTAAGACTATGATTTTCTACATTAAACCAGAGAAAATTAAGGATGTAATTGGTCGTGGTGGAGAAATGATTACTAAAATTATCTTAGAAGCAAGTGGTGTTACTGCAGTTAATGATGTTAATGCAGTTAAAGTTGATTTAGAGGATGATGGTAAAGTAATTATTTATCATACAGATAAAGATATTATTAACAAAACAGCTGAAATGATTCAAGATGTTGTAAAAGAAGTAGAAGAAGGAAAAATATACACTGCAAAAGTAGTTAAAATTGAAGAATTTGGATGCTTTGTACAACTATGGCCTGGTTGTGAAGGACTAGTTCATATTTCTAAATTATCAAAAGATAGAGTAGAAAAGGTTGAAGATGTTGTAAAACTTGGTGATGAAATTTTGGTTAAAGCAATAGGTACTGATAAAAAGGGAAGATTAAATTTCTCAAGACGTGATGTGTAATGTTAAAAGAGTATTGGTGAATACTCTTTTTTGGAGGTTAAGATGAATGGAAATAGAATAATTGTTCACGCTTTAATTAAAAGCAATAAGGGATATTTACTTACTAAACGTTCTAAGCTAGAGTTAACATATCCAGAATACTGGGATATACCTGGTGGACTTGTTGATTATGGTGAACTACCAAGACAGGCTTTGATTAGAGAAACACTAGAGGAAGTTGGTTTAAATATAATTCCTACTAAGATTATTCATGAGGATAGTAATTATGATAAAGAAAAAGATATGATTTTTATAAGGCTTGTTTATTTATGCGAGTTAAAAAGTAGTATAGATGATATTGTTTTACAAGAAGAGGAACATACTGAGTATAAGATGATTAGATCTTTAAATGAATTACAAGGCGATAAGATATCTCCATTTTTATATGATGTTTTTAATAATATTGAGTAGTATTTTTCCTAATTTTTTTTGTATTTGTTGAATAAAATTCCTTTTGCATATATATATAAATATATGTTTATAAGTAGGTGGTAACAAGATGATAAAAGGTAAACCATTTGTCGGTGGAGGAGCATTATTATTTGAGCTGGTTATAAAAAAGATGTCGATTATTTTAAAGAAATATATTTAAAAGATATTGAGAAAAAATGGAACCTTGATTTAAGTGAAATGTCTGGATATAATACATCAACTAAAAGATTTGATTTTGTTATTAAAACAGATAAACAAGTATATGTGATAGAAACTAATTTTTATTCTAGTGGTGGTTCAAAATTAAATGAAACTGCTAGAAGTTATAAAATGTTAGCACAAGAATCTAAAAAAGTTGATGGTGTAACCTTCATGTGGTTTACTGATGGAACTGGTTAGAATAGTGCTAAAAAAAATCTGGAAGAAACATTTAATGAACTTGAAACAATGTATAATATTAATGACTTGGAGAATGGAATTTTAAATGAACTTTAATATGCTTTAAGTAATCTAATTATTGATAAGCCTAAAGAGAAAGTATTCTAATATTAAAATTAATAGTGATATACTTTTTCTTTTTTTGTGAATTTTAGATTTAATATTAAAAATTTAGGACTTTATTAATAAAATTTTCTATGTTATAATCTAATATAGAATAGGGTTGATAGTATGATAGGTAGAATAATAGATATATATGACAATATTGTTATGGTAAAGTTGGAAATTGATATTTCTAAACAAACTAATTTAGTAAATGTACATGTTGTTTTTGAAGATGGTGATCAAAAAATAGTTGGAGAAATAAGAAGTGTTTCTCTTGATAAAGCAAAGATTGCGGTTGTTGGTGAAATAAATAACAATCGTTTTATGCCTGGATTTAATAAGAAACCATCATTCAGATCAAAAGTTAGAATTATAGTTATGGATGAGCTTGAGCTTATTTTAGGTAAGCAAACAATTTCTGGCAATGATCAAATTAATTTAGGATATTCGACCGTTTATAATAATTATAAAATTAATATAGGTATTAATGATTTCTTTAGTAACCATTTTGCTATACTAGGTAATACTGGTTCTGGTAAAAGTTTTACTGTATCACGTCTTATTCAAAATATATTTACTAGTAACAATTATCTTCCAATAAATGCTAATATATTCATATTTGATGCATATGGGGAATATAAAAATGCATTTTCTGCGTTAAATGATATTTCACCTATGTTAAATACTAAATATTATACAACTAATACATTATATCCAGAAGGAGATATTCTTAGAATTCCTTTATGGCTTTTAAAAACAGATGATATTGCTCTTTTACTAGAGGCAACTGAACCAGCACAACTATCAATTATAGATAAAGCATTAAGACTTGTTCCTATTATTAAGGGAGATGATCCTAACTCTATAAAACATTGTAATGATATAATCGCAAGAGCAATACTTGATTTGCTAAAGAGTGGTAAGGATACTATTAAAATCAGTGACCAAATAAAGGCAATTTTATCTACAGTATCAACTCCTGAATTGAATCTTGAAACTTTAGTTGTACAACCTGGATATAATAGACCATTGAAACAATGCTTATATGTTGATGGCAATGGAAAAATGCTTGAAATGGAACTTGTTACTAACTTTATAAATACATTTGTAATTGATGGGTTAGAAATGCCTGAATCTAGAGAAGATGTTATGTATACATTAAAAGATTTAGAAAAAGCGTTGGAATTCTCATTAATTTCAGAGGGTATTCTAAAAAGTGATAAAGTATTTGACTATGCTAATATTCTTAGCGTTAGACTTCACTCATTAGTAAATAGTACATATGCTGAATATTTTAATTATGATACTATGGTAGGAAGAGAAAGCTATATAAATAGTTTACTTACTACATCATTTGATGGTAAAAAAGCTCAAATAGTTAATTTTAATATTAACTATGTAAATGATAGAATGGCTAAGTCGTTAGTTAAAATAATTTCAAAGTTGTTATTTGATTTTGCGGCTGAGAATAGAAATCGTGCTAGTATGCCATTTCATATATTACTAGAAGAGGCACATAGATATGTACAAGATGATATAGATAAAGATTTACTTGGATATAATATCTTCGATAGAATTACAAAAGAAGGTAGAAAGTATGGGGTTTTATTAGGACTTATTACTCAAAGACCTAGCGAACTTAGTGAAACAAGTATTTCTCAATGTTCAAATTTTATAATACTTAGAACATTACATCCTAAGGATCTAAATTATATTAAGGAAATGGTTCCTAATATGAGTGAGGAGATAATGGCTATGCTTAAAACTTTACAAGCAGGTCATGCGATAGGATTTGGAAGTGCTTTTAAAGTTCCAGTTAGTGTTAGAATTGAAAAGCCAAATCCAGAACCATTAAGTAATAACTGTGATATAGTTAGAACTTGGTATTCAAATAATAATTAAAAAGTATTTTACTTTAAAATAAAATGTGATACAATTTAATTGTATTGTATTAAATATAAAATAATAGGAGGAGTAAGAATATGGCATTAGATAAATTTAAAAATTTTTTATCTGGTAAAGATGATAGCGTAAATGATAGTGATGAAGAATATTATAATGAAGAGGTAGCAACTGATAGTGAAAATAAAATGATTTTATTGGAGCCTCGTGCTTATTCTGAGTCTCAACAAATCGCAGATTATTTAAAGAATAGAAGCGCAGTTGTTGTTAACTTGAAGAGAGTTACACCTGATCAAGCAAAGAGAATTGTTGATTTCTTGAGTGGAACTTTATATGCAATTGGTGGAGATTTACAAAAACTAGGTGGAGGAATATTTTTATGCACTCCTAATAATATTAATGTAGAAGGGAAAATAAGCGATGAAAATGCTCCTAAAGCTACTAAGAGTAAAAAAGCAACAGATGATGATGAGGAGTTTGATTGGTAATAAATATTAAGTAAGTTAGTGGGTGATAACATGAGATTTAGTATTGAAGAAAATGGTTATAATAAAGCTGAAGTAAACAAACTTATTGATGATGTTATCGTGCAAACTGAAGGCATTATTGAGAGAGTAAAAAAACAATCTAAGGAAATAAAAGAGTTGAAAGAGGAACTTGAAAAATATAAGAGAATGGAAGATACATTAAAAAGTTCTATGTATAAAGCAGAAGTTGCAAGTAACAACATAAAAAAGCAAGCAATTGATGAAGGAAAAATGATTGTTGAAGACGCTAAAAGAAATGCTTCAAGAATTGTTAACGATGCTCTTATAAGAAGTGAAAAGATTGAACTAAAAGCGGATACTCTTGAAAGAAATGTAAGAATATTTAAGAAAAAATTAAAGCTTATTGTTGAACAACAACTAGCTGTTGTTGATGAGATTGAAGAACTTGATTTAGAATAAGAATTCATGTGTTAATTCTTATTTTTTTTGAATAAATGATTTGATTAAAATTATAATATAAAGTATACTAAAACATGAAGAGGTGATATAGATGAGTACTACAATACTACCTGCAGATACATATGTAGTTGTTAATAAAACTATTATTAACGATTCTGATAAAAAATTAGTTACAATGCTATATCAACCTATTATAGGATATACTGCTGTTAGCTTATATTTTACACTTTTGGATGATTTGTTAAAGGCTGAAATTATGAGTGATGAACTTACTCATCATCATTTAATGTCTACTATGCAATTAAAACTTGAAGATATTGTAATTGCTAGGGAAAAATTAGAGGCAGTAGGACTTATTAAAACATATTTTAAAAAAGAACATGTTAATAATTATGTTTATGTTATATATGGACCTTTATCTGCAAATGAATTTTTGAATCATCCTGTGTTAAATGTTGTTTTATATAATAATTTAGGTAAGAAGGAATATGATAAGATTGTTAATTGTTTTAAAATACCTAAAGTAAGTTTAAAAGATTATGAAGATATAACTAAAACATTTAATAAGGTATTTACTAGTGTTTCTGGAAATGTATTTGTTGAAAATAATAATATAATTGAATCTAAAAAGGGAAATATTAAATTCACTAATACAATTGATTTTAATATGCTTGCTTCATCCATTCCTAAAAGTATGATAAATGAAAAGTGCTTTAATGAAGATGTTAAAAACTTAATTCTTTCTCTTGCTTTTGTTTATAATATAGATGAATTAAATATGCAGGGGTTAGTTAGAAATAGTATAAATGAACGTGGTATGATAGATAAAACTGAACTTAGAAAACTATGCAGGAACTTTTATCAGTTTGAACAAGGTGGAAAACTTCCTACACTTATTTATTCTAAACAACCGGATTATTTAAAAAGTCCTACAGGAGATACATCAAATTGGGCAAAACAAGTATATACTTTTGAGAATATAACACCATATGATTTTATAAGAAGTAAATATAAACATGGGGAACCAACTCCTAGAGAATTAAAAATTATAGAAGAATTAATGGTTGATTTTAAAATGAAGCCAGGAGTAGTTAATGTATTAATAGATTATGTACTTAGAGTTAATAACCAGAAATTTACAAAGAGTTATGTAGAAACTGTCGCATCTCAATGGAGTAGATTAAATATAGAAACAGTTGAAGAAGCAATGAAAGCTGCGGAAAAGGAACATAAAAAGATTAAGAAACTTACTGAAAAGAAAAATACATCTACAAAGACAACTTTCAAACCAAAGGAAGAAAATGTTCCTTCTTGGTTTGATAAGGAACTAGATAAAAAGGAAATAAGTAAAGAAGAACAAGAAGAGTTAGATAATTTATTAAAAGAATTTGTATAATTTATTTAACTATGATATATTATATATATAAGAAATTGATGATTGAGATTAGTATGTAGAGTGCTGTTAACAAGAGACTTAGTGGTTGGTGTAAACTAAGAATAGTTCTACAGAATCAACTCAGGAGAGAAATAGGGAAATTAAGTATCTATTTACGGGAGACCGTTATCAAAATTAAGACTTCTATAGGATGGCACCGCGTAATATTCGCTCCTATAGTGGTCTTTTTATATATAATTTTATAAGGAGGAAATTATGTTAGATAAAGAAAATTTTGAATTTATCAAAAATATTGATGATTTAGTAAAAAAAGCTACAATGCTTGTTAATATCTTTTTTAGAGATAAAAAGGATAAGGGAGGATATGCTTATTTAGGACATTTGCAATTTGTTTCTAATGCATTTGATGATGAGGATAGGAAAGTGGTTGGACTTTTACACGATGTTATAGAAAATACAGTTGTTTCCAAAACTATTTTGCTAGAATTAGGATTTCCACAACATATAGTTGATGCGGTATGTATATTAACTAGAAGTGATGATGTTAGTTATGATAAGTATATAGATGATATCGTAGATAGTAATAATTTAATCGCAATTGATGTTAAAATGAAGGATTTAGAACATAATATGGATATTTCAAGAATTCCTAATCCAACTGATGAGGATTATGAAAGAATGGAAAAATATAAAAAATCATATAAGAAATTACAAGATAAAAGGAGTAAATTATGTTAGATATTAAATTTATAAGAGAAAATAAAGAGTTAGTAAAACAAAATATTAGGAATAAGTTTCAAGAACAAAAATTACCACTTGTTGATGAGGTTGTTGAATTAGATGAGAAGATAAGAAGTTTAAAGCTTGAGGGTGATAATTTAAGAGGAAATAGAAATTCAACAAGTGCTTTAATTGGACAATTAATGAGAGAAGGAAAAAGGGAAGAAGCAAATCAAACTAAGCAAAAAGTTGTAGAAATAAATGAAAAACTTGTAACTATCGAAAAAGAGGAAGAAGAGTTAAGTAAGTTATTAAGAGAAAAAATGCTTGTTATTCCTAATATTATAGATAAATCAGTTCCAATTGGTAAGGATGATAGTGAAAATGTAGAAATAGAAAAATTTGGTGAACCAGTAGTTCCTGATTATGAAGTTCCATATCACGCAGATATATTGGAAAAGATGGCTGGACTTGATAAAGATTCTGCTGGTAGAACTAGTGGTAATGGTTTTTATTATTTAGTTGGAGATGCTGCTAGAATTCATTCTGCGATGCTTGCATATGCAAGAGATTTTATGATTGATAAAGGTTTTACTTATTGTATTCCTCCATTTATGATAAGAAGTGATGTAGTAAATGGCGTTATGAGTTTTGCTGAGATGGAAGCTATGATGTATAAGATTGAGGGAGAGGATTTGTATTTAATTGGTACTTCTGAACATTCTATGATTGGTAGGTTCAAAGGACAGTTAGTAGATGAGGCTAAACTTCCTATTACACTTACTTCATATTCACCATGCTTTAGAAAGGAAGTCGGTGCTCATGGTATAGAAGAACGTGGAATATATCGTGTTCATCAATTTGAAAAGCAAGAAATGGTTGTATTATGTAAACCAGAGGAGAGTATGGATTGGTACAATAAAATGTGGCAATTTACTGTTGAATTTTTTAGAAGTTTGGATATTCCTGTTAGAACTTTGGAATGTTGTAGTGGTGATTTAGCGGATTTAAAAGTTAAATCTTGCGATGTTGAGGCTTGGAGTCCAAGGCAAAAGAAGTATTTTGAAGTTGGTAGTTGTTCTAATTTAACAGATGCTCAGGCTAGAAGACTTGGAATACGTGCTAGAGGTAGTGATGGTAATTATTTAGTTCATACATTAAATAATACAGTTCTTGCAACTCCTCGTGCTTTAATTGCATTCTTAGAAAATAATTATAATGAAGATGGAAGTGTTAGCATTCCTAAGGCATTACAACCATATATGGGTGGTAAAACAAGAGTATAAATATTAAAGAATCAAAGAAATTTGATTCTTTTTTTAAACTTTTTTAGGAAAAAATAAATATATGTGTAATATTTATAATAGAAGAGGAGGTGAGAAGGATAAATTGTGGAGTAGATAATTACTCATATACTCTGTTAAGTGATTTAACGAAAACAAGAAGGAATAGAGTAGACCTAAATAAAAATAAGGGTGCATCGATGTTATCTGATACAATGTTTAAAACAATGTTTTTAAAAGAATCAAGATTAGACTATTGTGCAAAACTATTATCTTGTTTTCTAAATAGATCCTATGAAGAGATTAGAAGCAATATAAGTTTTGGAAAGAATGAATTATCAAAAGGCAAAAGGTACCAAAAAAATCAAAGATGTGATTTAGTGTTAACTCTAGATAATAGTATATTAAATGTAGAAATAAACTCAAATGAGAGTCCATATATAATGGAAAGAAATATAGAATATGCATATAAATTATATAGTGATGTAAGTAGAAGTGGAGGAAGATATAATTACAAACAGGTAATACAGATAAATATAAATAATTATGCATATGAAGGATGTAGTAAAATAATGGATACATTTGCATTAGGTAATAGGGAGAATGTATTACTAACAGATAAAATACTTATAATGCAGTTATATGTACCAAACTTATATAGTAAAGATATAAAAGATTTAAATGAAAAAGAGAGATGTTTGCTTGCGTTTGTAGAACCAGACACACATAAAGCAAGAATTTATGCGAAGGGAGATAGAATAATGGAAAGATATGTTAAGGAAAGAGAGGAAGCACTAATAGATACAGGGTATGGAGAAAGTTATGATAAAGAATGGGCAATAAAAGATCAATGTAGAAGAGAAGGAATAGAAGTGGGTACCAAAAGAGGAGTTCAAAAAGGAATAAGAGAAACTGCTTTAAATATGCTTAAAAATAATATAAATTTAGATGTAATAGCCAAATGTACTAATCTTACGCCAAGTCAAATAGAGTCGCTTAGGGGATAATTAACTTATATATCTGAAATAGAATTATCTATTCTTTTTTTCTGTTTTTTCTTTATATTTAATGGTATAATTAATTTAGGATAAGGGGCTGTTGATATGAAAGAAAAAGAATGGTACAAAATAAGCGTTCATGAGATTTTTGATGAATTAAAAACTAGCGTTGATGGTCTTAGTATGAAGGAAGCATTACGTCGTCAAGATAAATTTGGAAAGAATATTATACCTAGAAGAAAGAATAAAAGTGTTTTTTCTATATTCTTAGGTGAATTCTTTGAACCAATCACAATAGTACTTTTAATTGCAGTAGTATTGTCATTTGTAACTGGTGAGGTGATAGATGCTTTTGCAATACTATTTATAATATTAGTTGATGTAATTATATCTACTTGTGAAGAATATAAAGCAACTAAGAGTGCAGAAGCACTTCAACAATTAATAAAAGTTGATGCGAAAGTAATTAGAGATTCTAAAGAATTAATTGTGGATTCATCTAATTTAGTTGTAGGTGATATTATTGTTTTAGAACCAGGTTCTAAAATACCTGCGGATGCTAGAATAATAGAGTCTAAAAATTTAACTATTGATGAGTCATCTCTTACAGGAGAAAGCGTAGCTGTTTTAAAAAATAAAACAACTTTAAAAAGAATTTGTCCAATATATAAAAGAAGTAATATGGTGTATGCTTCAACTTCTGTTTTAACTGGTAGGGCATTAGGCGTTGTAACAGCAATTGCTTCTAATACAGAAATAGGACATATTGCAAATGAGATAAATAATTTAAAAGAGGAAAAGTCTCCACTTACTATAAGAATGGAAAAATTTTCAAAACAGATAAGTTTATTTATAGTAATTATTTCTTTTATAATAATGTTTATCTTGAAATCAAAAGGCTTTCCAAATAGTGAAATATTCTTGTCTGTAATAGCTCTTACAGTATCTGCGATGCCTGAAGGCATGCCACTTGCATTAACCCTAGCACTTTCTATCGCAACTAATAGGATGTATAAAAAGAATGTAATAGTTAAAAGATTAAATGCAGTAGAATCTTTAGGTAGTTGTACTGTAATAGCTAGTGATAAAACTGGTACTTTAACTGTTAATGAACAAACTGCTAAAAAAATATTATTACCTGATGATAGTATATTTAATATAAGTGGGTCTGGATATAATGATAATGGTACTATAAAATCAAGTGAATCTTTAGAAAAAATAAGTTTACTAGTAGAGTCTGGTTGTATAAATAATGAAGCAACATTAGAAAAAAAGAATAATAAATGGATAAAAACTGGTGATATGATTGATGTTGCTTTTCTTGCACTAGGATTAAAATATAAAATGGATATTAATAATTTATCAAAAGTAGATTTTGTTCCATATGAGTGTGAAAATAAATATTCTGCGGTTAAGTATATTAAGAATGGTAAAACATATTGTAGTGTTAAAGGTTCAACTGAGGTTATATTATCATTTTGTGATAAGATGATAGTAAATGGAAAAAAGGTAAATATAGATAAGGAAAAAATTAGTAGGCAAAATGAACAACTTGCTAGAGAGGGTTATCGTGTAATAGCACTTGCAACTTCAAAAGTTAAATCGTCATATGATATAGAAAATATATCATCCCTAGATTTTCTTGGGCTTGTTGCTTTTATAGACCCTATAAGGGAAGATGCGTTTTGGTCAATCCGAAAATGTAAGAATGCTGGAATAAAAGTTGTAATGATTACAGGGGATCATCCACATACATCATTTAAAATTGCTAAAGAACTAGAAATAGCTGAATATTTTAATGATGTTGCGACTGGTGATGATATTGATTATTATTTAAAAAAAGGTAAAAATACGTTTGATAATTTTGTTAGAAATAAAACTGTTTTTAGTAGAATTACACCAATTCAAAAATTAAAAATAGTAGAATCTTATAAAAGGCAGGGAGAATTTATTGCGGTAACTGGTGATGGAGTAAATGATGCTCCTGCATTAAAGTGTGCTAACGTAGGAATATCTATGGGTAGTGGTTGTGATGTTGCCAAAGATAATTCTGATATGATTTTGATAAATGATGATTTTTCATCTATAGTAAATGGTATAGAAGAGGGACGTGTTGCTTATAGCAATATAAGAAAGATATGCTACTTATTAATTTCATGTGGTATATCTGAAGTACTTTTCTTTATGCTATCGATTATGTGTAATATGAAAACTCCACTAGTTGCAATACAACTTTTATGGATTAATGTAGTAATAGATGGCCTACAGGATATTTCATTATCTTTTGAAACTGGTGAAGATGGAATTATGACTAAACCGCCTAGACCTGTTGGGCAATCATTATTTGATAAGAATTTAATTCTTGAAGTGTTAATATCTGGTTTCTTCTGTGCTTTTTTAATATTTTTCTGTTGGTATTATTTAATAAATATAAGAAATTGCAATATAGTAATAGCTAGAGGTTATATACTTACATTAATGGTATTTATTCAAAATTTACATGTACTTAATTGTATGAGTGAAGAAAAATCTATTTTCAAGATTTCATTAAAAAAGAATCCATTTATTATATTTAGTATATTAATTTCTATTATACTTCATGTATTATTTATGAGGGTACCTATACTTAGTAGAATACTTCAAACTGAGCCAATTTCATTTAATAATTTACTTGGATTATTTATTATTGTTATTCCTATATTAATAGTGATGGAGTTGTATAAAACAATTAGATTTTATAGGTCTAAGTAATAATTTTAATTGATTTTGTGAAATAATTATGTTATACTCTCTTTACTTTGATGGGGGAAAATTAATATGAAAAGAATTGTTGGAAAAAATAATGAAAAATATTATGGAGATAATATGACATTAGGTTTAGGAGAAACTTTGTCTTGTTTTTTAAAAAATTCAAGAGCTGTTGAACCTTATCTTGATGATGCATCAATTTATATAATGGAAAGAGATGAAGAGAAAAAAGAAAATAACGAAGAATATTTCTTTTTGGTAAGTAAAAAAGATTCTATAGATGATATGATTGCTGTAGGAGATATAATATTTGCTGAGGGTAGATTTTTTGTTAATGCCGCAATAGGTGTTGGAATGTATTTAAATGACTCTTTTCTTGTTAAAGGTGATAAAGTTATTTCTACTTACTTTGATAATGGTATTCCTGTAAATAATGAAATTCCTTTTGAAGAATTCTTTAAATCAATGGATTCTTGTGAAGATGCTAAAGTCAAAACTATTTAATTGAATAAAAATTCTTCTTTTATATCTTAATAGATATGAAAGGAGATTTTTTTTATGGCACGTCACAAAGTTGAAATTAGTGGCGTGAATACAGCAAATATAAAGGTGCTAACCACCGAAGAGATGAATGAATTATTTAAGAGAGTTAAGAATGGTGATACAAAAGCAAGGGAAGAATTGGTAAATGGTAATTTGAAACTTGTTTTAAGTATCTTAAAGAAATTTAGTAAACACGTAGATAATATGGATGATTTATTTCAAATTGGTTGTATTGGTCTACTTAAGGCAATTGATAACTTTGATTTGTCTTATGGAGTTAAATTCTCAACATATTGTGTACCAATGATTCAGGGTGAGGTAAAGAGATATTTAAGGGATAATAATAGTATTAGGGTAAGCAGATCTGTTAAGGATTTGGCGTATAAAGCATTAAAGCTCAAAGAAGAGTTGACTATGGAAGACAATAGTGAACCAACTACTGAACGTTTAGCTGAGTTATTGGAAGTAGAGCCTTACAATATTGTTAATGCATTAGAATCAATGAGAGATCCAATTAGTATTTTTGAGCCTATTTATAATGATGGTGGAGATACAATATATTTATTTGATCAAATAGAAGATAGAAAGACTGATAATAGTAATATAGATACAAAAATGTCTGTTCGTGAAGCTATTTCTAATTTAAGCAGGAGAGAGCAACTTGTTTTGGAAGAGAGGTTTGTGATTGGAAAAACTCAGATGGAAATATCTGAGGAATTAGGTATATCACAGGCACAGGTTTCTAGAATAGAAAAGGGTATCATAGATAGTTTAAGAGAGAAATTAAGATAGCTTGTGAGTTTGTAAAAATGTAAAATGAGTATCTTTTTTTTCTTTCTCAAATTGACAAATCGACAAATGAATTGTATCATAGTAATAGATAAAATAGTGGAAGGGGCATAAAAATGGTGGATAAAAAAAAGAAAAAAATGGTTATAACTACTTTAGTATGTGTTTTGGTGTTTATAGCTGTAGGTTATGCCCTATTAACACAAGCCATTAAAGTAGGAGTAGAAGGAACGCTTAATGGTGTTTGGGACGTTTATATAAGTGACATTAAGCTTAAGAATTCAACTGGTAGAGCTCAGGAAGTAAATCCTGCTTCTGTTTCTAATAAGGTTAATGCTAATTTTGAAGTTGATTTATATATGCCAGGAGATTCAGTAGAATATGAGGTCACTGTAAAAAATGATGGGAATATAGATGCAACTCTTAGAACTGTTACAACTAATGCAACTAATACAAATGAAGATATTAGATTTACTCATACTATTAAACAGGGTGAAGTACTAAAAAAAGAAAGTGAGACTAAATTTACTTTTAAAATTGTGTTTGATGAGAGGGCAACAACATTACCTACAAATTCTGATCCAATAGAAGTTACTATGAAGTTAGATTATTTACAAAATACTGGTAATTCGCTTTATGTACCCACAAATATTACTACTGATAATACATGTTTTTCATATAATGCTAGTGGGGTAATTACTAAATATGATTATTCATGTGGAAATGAAGTATCAATTCCAGAAAGCATAGATGGTGTAAATATAAAGAGCATAGCAACTAATGCGTTTGTTGCTAGTGATAATACTAAACCATTACAGAGTATAAATATGGAAAATGCAAGTTATTTAACAACATTTAGTTTTTCTGATTTTACAAACTTGAAACATGCAACATTACCAAGAACTTTGGTTGAAATTCCACAAAAAGCATTCTTTAATTGTCCACTTACTACTATTAATTTGCCTGGTACTGTAGAAAAGATTGGTGATTATGCTTTTTCAGGAACTAGTCTTAGTGGGTCGCTTTATTTACCAAACTCATTAAAAACAATTGGCATAGGTGCATTTAATAGTCTTAAATTAACGGGAACTTTAACTATTCCTGATTCTGTTACTACTATTTCAAATGAAGCTTTTTATAATAATAAATTTACAAAATTAGTAATAGGACCAAATTCTAGTCTTACAACAATTGGAAATAATGCTTTTAGAAATAATCAGATTTCAAATGCGATAGCGCTACCTAAATCAGTTACTACTATAGGTAACAATACATTTTGTAATAATTCGATTCCTAAGCTTGCATTAAACTATGGACTAAAAAGTATTGGTAGCTATGCATTTGGCACAAATAAAATAACTGGTACTATTAATATTCCAGTTACTGTTGAAAAAATTGATGCTCAAGCATTTCAATCAAATCAGATAGAAGCAGTTATATTTAATAAAAATTCGACATTAACTACACTTGGGTCTTATGCATTTGCACAGAATAAAATATCAAATGTTATAATGATACCAAAAAATCTTAAGGCAATACAGGAATTTACATTTTGGTCTAATAAGATATCAGGTGTAACCTTTGAAGAAGGAAGTCAATTAAAATCTATTGGTAAGCGTGCTTTTCAGGCTAATTATGATTCAAATGGTGCTACTATTACAGGATCTTTAAACATTCCACCTTCTGTAGAAAGTGTAGGATTTATGGCTTTTAAAGAAGCTTTGAAAAATATATATGAATTGAACTTTGGAGAAAATTCACAACTTAAAACAATATATAGTGCAGCTTTTGCTTCTTCTCATATAAAGAAAGTTACAATTCCTAAATCGGTTACTACTATTGAAAAAAATCAGAGTCAAGGTGCTGCTTTTGAATCTGCGGGTATAGAAGAGTTAATATTTGAAGAGGGCTCACAATTAGAAACAATTGATAATGCAGTTTTTAGTCAAAATTCAATAAGTAAAGTAGTTATACCAAAAAGCGTTAAGACTATAAATCCTCTTGCCTTTTATCGAAACAGAATTTCATCTCTTACTTTTGAAGAAGGCTCACAACTAACCACTATTGGGAATGGGGCATTTAATAATAATTCACTTACAAATGATGGCTTAGGAAAATTGCCAAGTACACTTACTACTTTGGCAACTAATGCATTTATATCAAATCCTAGTTTAACGAAGATTACTCTTACATCTCCTACAGATATTGATGGATGGGCAGATGGTTCTACTGTTGATGGTAAAACAGTTACATATGAAAGATAATTAACTTTTCTCTTATTAGGGAAAAGTTTTCTTTTTTTAATTATTGTGATATAGTATAACTATAATATTAATAGAGGTGAATGATGAAGGTTTTATTATATACAGAAGGATTAAAGACAGTAGGTAAGAGTGGACTTGGTAAGGCTATTAAACATCAAATGAAAGCACTTGATTATGCAAAAATTCCATATACATTAGATCCACATGATGATTATGATATTTTACATATTAATACATACTTTTTGAAATCATATTTTCTTGCTAAAAAGGCTAAAAGAAAAGGGAAAAAAATTGTATATCATGCTCATTCTACAGAAGAAGACTATAAAAACGGATTTATATTTGCTAAACAGACTTCAAAACTTTTTAAAAAATGGCTTATTAAATGTTATAGTTTAGGAGATGTTATCGTTACTCCAACCCCATATTCTAAAAAATTATTAGAGGGATATAGGGGATTAGAAAATAAAAAAATATATGCTATATCAAATGGTATAGAAATTGATTTCTTTAAACGTGATATAGAATCTGGTAAGAAATTTAGAAAAGATTATAATATAGCCGATAATGAAAAGGTAATTATAGGAATTGGCTTATATATAGAGAGAAAAGGAATTGTTGATTTTGTTGAACTTGCCAAAAGAATGAAGGAGTATAAATTTATTTGGTTTGGTTATAGCCCTTTAGCGGCTTCTACTAAAAAGGTGAGAGAGGCGGTTAATACCAAATTAGATAATTTAACTTTTGCCGGCTATGTAGAACCAAGTGTTATAAAAGCGGCCATGAGTGGTTGCGATCTTTATTTGTTTCCAACACTTGAGGAAACCGAAGGAATTCCAATAATAGAGGCATGCGCTTGTAAGTGTCCAGCACTTATTAGAGATATTGGTGTTTTTGATGGTTGGTTGGTTGATGGTAAGAATGTATACAAAGCTAAGAATTTGGATGAATTCCAAGAAAAAATCACAAAAATATTGGACGGAACATTACCTGATTTAACAGAGGAAGCATATAAAGTAGCATTAGAAAAAGACATTAAAAATGTCTCAAAAGAGTTAAAAAAGGTTTATGAAGAGGTTACTTTGAATTAGATATTATTTTTATCTAATTCTTTTTCATTGTATATTGATATTACAAACCCAATTAAAATCATATATGATAAGAGACTACTTCCACCATAACTTATAAATGGTAATGTAATCCCAGTTATTGGTAATAATCCTAGAGTCATTGATATATTTTGTATTTGCTGGTAAATGAAAATTCCCAGTATACCTGATATTATGTATTTATAAATGCTTTTTGAACTCATACCAACTTTTATTAGGTGTATGTCAAAGAGCACAACTAACAATATAAAAATACAAGATCCAATTAATCCAAAATTTGATGCATAAACACTAAATATAAAATCTGTACCTGCTTCTGGAAAATATAGTGGAGTTTTATTAAAACCATGTCCTAGTATACCACTAGAACCTATTGCGGCTAGTGAGTTTTCTAACTGCATTCCACTACCATTTTGCCAATTTATAACTCTGTCTATTCTATAAAAAAAGTCACTGCCAAATATTTTTATAAACATATCTTGTTTTAAAAAGAAGAAAGCTAAAAAACTAGCTACTATTATAATTAACATACTTATTCCGATTATGAACCATCTAAGTCTTATACCACTTATGAAAAGCATAAGTAAGGTAATTATAAAATATATTATAACTGCGCCTGTATCTGGTTCTAGGAATGTTAATATAGATGGTATTAAAAACGCAATAAATATTAATGCGATTAATTTAAATTCATTTTTTGCGTTTTTTTCTTTACTACTAAATTTATCTATTATATATGCCTCTATTAATACTAAACTTATTTTCATAAATTCACTTGGTTGAAAGCTTCCTATCCCTTCAATTATATACCAACATCTACTTCCATTTATAACTGGTCCAACAAATAATAAACCTAGTAATAATATAACGTTAAATAAATATATATAGGGTGATATCTTAATAAAAAAACTAATTTTTAATTTATATATAATAAATATAAATATAATACCAACTGCGTACCACATTGCCTGTTTTAAAACTAAGTTACCTAATGTCTTTGATAAATACATAGATGCAGAATAAATCGATATTAAACTTATTATAGCGAAAATACTTACATATAATATTAATGTCTTATCAAGATTTATTTTCTTTTTTAACATAGTAATCACCAGTATTATTATGTAAAAATAAGTAATTTTTATTTACATAAAACATAAAATAATATGAAAAGGGTGATATGATGAATAAAAAGTTACCTAGTATTTTTAAAAATACTGATCATTCTATAGTTAATAATAATAAAAAGATATTTTATTCTAATTTTGAAGATAGAGGAATAGGTAATAGAATAATTGATAATAATGCTAATAATACTAAAGATATAAAAGATGAATATTTATTTAATAGAACTGTTAGGATAAATACGAGAGATGGGGAAGTAGTAGCAAAAATAGTTAGTAGAGTAGGAGATCATATTTTAACATCTACTAACAAAAAAATACTTCTTAGTGATATAATTTCAATTTCAGAAAATTAGATTTAAATGTATAAAAAAAAATATAGCGGTGGCTATATTTTTTTGTAGTTAAACTCCATTAACAATAGTATCGCCTAAACATTTTATTGCACCAATACAGCTAAGTTTAATAGTAAAGAAATCTTCAGTTGAAACATATGGAAGTGCTGAGGTTTGGTCTGGATTTGGAGCTAATACTCTAAATGTTGCACATTCATCATCTAAAGATTCTATTCTAAAAACTGAACTAGTATTAGTTGCTCCATTTAATGTATATGGCATAGTCCATAATGTATTATTACAGCAACTATATATAGTTATTGGCCTTGTATTAAAACATACTATATTAGCAGTAGGTCCTAAAAAAGGACGTGAACAACTATTATCAACACAAGACTCATTTTTATTTTGTTGTAAACACAAAATAACTTCAAGAATTTCGGCTAAACAAGAAGTATTTTTAGAAGTATTTCCACACATAATTATCCTCCTTTCCTATAAATCAACAATAGTGTCGCCTAAACATTTAATAGCACATACACAGTCTAAGTTAATAGTTGCACTTTGTCTTAACGTTATATATTCTCTAGCGCCTTCTGAATTATCTGGATTAGCTATTAATAAGCTTACTAAAACACAACAACCTTCAACTTTTTCTACTCTGAAAATACTGGTTTTACCTTCTTGCGTTTCTCCATTAATTGTAGCTGTATAATTTATTTCAATTAAATTGTTGTTACAACCATAAAATGTAATTGGTCTTGTATTATAACACTCAACATTAACTGGAGTTCCTAAAAAAGGTTTTGAGCAAGTATTATCTATTTGTTCACATTCACAAGCACATTGTAGTTTTTGAATAAGTTTTAGTATTTTACCTAGGCAGCAATTATTTCTCTCTTGCATAAAATCACTCCTTTTCTTTTTCTATTATAAGATATTCATGGTTTTTTACTTGGTGCGTATTAATACCTATACTTTATAATATTCTTAGACTTTTATTTTAATGAAAACTTCTTTTTCGACAAAATTCTATTATGTAGTTAGATATTATAATATTGGTGATAATAATGAAATTAAAGTTTGCATTTCTAATTGTTTTGGCTATATTATTTGGATTTGTATCTGCAAGAGTAGTATATGGAAAAATTAGGGTTCCTGTTAGTAATGGAGAGAATATATATTTTTTACAGGAAGGTATGTCATCTGATAAAAATGAGTTTGATGGTGATGATAAAAAGTATGATTACATAGTTGAAAAGATTGGCGATAAATATTATGCCTATGTAGGTATTACAACTAATTTATCAAATGCTAATAAGATAAAAAAAATATATGATAACAAGAATATTGATACTTATATTAGAAAAAGAAATATAAAAAATGAAGAGTTTTATAACAACCTAGAACAATATGATATTTTGTTATCAGGGGCTCTAAAGGATAAGGATGTTTTATCTATAAATAAAGTTATATTATCAAGTTATGAAGAAATGGCTTTAAAAAGTTAGGAAAAATCAAATAAACAGATAATAATATAATTGGTGATTAAAATGATAAGAGATATTCCTAAATGTGAAAGGCCTAGGGAAAGACTT
>HF996852.1:43281-56677 GCA_000432595.1 Clostridium sp. CAG:710
TGAAAGGCCTAGGGAAAGACTTATTGCTTATGGTGTAGAAGCATTGTCTAATGAAGAATTACTTGCGATTATACTTAAGTCTGGGACAAGAAATAAGTCTGTTAAGTCTCTTGCGTCTGAGGTATTAAATAATGCGGTAGAAATAGATAGATTAAAAGATTGTGGAATAAATTTACTTACAAGTATAAATGGTATTGGTGAAACTAAAGCATGTGAGGTTTTGGCATCTATTGAACTGGGTAAAAGAATCTACTTAATAGGTCAAAAGAATAAATATAAAATTAAGACTTCTAAAGATGTTTATAACTTAATGAAGTATGATTTATCATTAAAACAACAAGAGTATTTTTATTGCCTTTATCTAAATAATAAAAATGAGGTTTTAGAAAGGAAGTTATTGTTTATGGGAACTGTTAATAAAAGTTTGGTTCATCCAAGAGAAGTGTTTAAATATGCTTATTTATCATCTGCTTCTGGAATAATTTGTATTCATAATCATCCAAGTGGTGATGTTAATCCTTCAAGAGATGATATTATACTTACAGAAAAACTAGTTGAAATAGGTCGTATTCAAGCTATACCTATAATTGATCATATTATAGTTGGAGATGATTCCTATTATAGTATGGCTGAATCTCTTGATTTATTTGGAGGAAGAGTATGAAAAAGAAGAATAATATATATAGATTAATTTTTATATTTGTTGCGATAATAGTTTTTTTTACAGTTTTATATTTTAGTTTGAATAAAAATGTATCTATAAGTTTTGGTGGTATAAGAGATTTATTATACAAACCATTTTTATCTATTAAAAATAATCAGAGTGATATAGTTGGTAAAAATATTAATAATGAGTTAAAAATAGAAAATGAAGAATTAAAAAAATTGACGGGGGTGGGTAATAGTCTTAGTGAATTTAAAAAAATTAATGCAACTATTATTGAAAGAAATGAGGCTTTTTGGTTGGATAAGTTAGTTCTTAATAAGGGAAAAAAGGATGGAGTTGATATAGGTGATGCAGTTGCAGTGGGGGAAGGGTTAATAGGAAGAATAACTAATATTACAAATAATACTTCTACCCTAAAATTAATAACTAGTAGTGATAATACAAATAAAATTTCTGTAAAGATTCGATATAAGGAAACATATATTTATAAAATATTACAAGTTGAGGGTAGTAATCTTGTTATAGTTGGGATTGATAATGAAATAGATCTAAATAATGATAGTGATAAAATAGTTCTTACTAGTGGCCTTAGTGATGTATATCCCAGTGGAATAACTATAGGGGTTATAAATAATATAGTTAGTGATAAGTATGGTGTAAGTAAAAAAGCTTATGTATCTACAAGTGTTGATTTTGATTCTTTAAGATTTGTAAGTATATTATCAAGGGGTTAATATGAAAATATTGATAATTATATTCTCATTGTTTTTAGATTTTTTATTATCTAATATTAATTATTCTTTGCTTTCTTATTTTTATCCCATGATTACTATAACAACAATCGTATATTTATCTAATCTTTATACTAATCCAAATAGAAGTAACTATTATTTGCTTGTATTTTTAACATCAATTATATATGATTCTATTTTTGTTGGTAATTTATTAATAACTGTAAGTTCATTTATGATAGTTGCTATTTTAAATATGTTTTTAAAGCGTCATCTTAGAAGTAATCTATTTAATAATATATTAATGCTTATTTTATCAATTATTTTATATGAGGTGTTTATATTATTATTACTTTTTGTAGTCGGATATAAAAGTTTTGAATTTAGTATGCTTTTGTATAAAATTACTCATTCATTATTATTAAACACTATATATATTGTTATAATGTTTTTAGTTCTAAAACCTAAAAAAGCTTAATAGTTATTATTAGGTGAATGTAATGGATAAGAGTAAATTTTTAAATAAAAAAAATAATAGAAATGATGAAAACGAATTAAAAAAGTTTATAGTATCTTTTGTTAGTAAGTGCTTAGTATCTATAGCTATATTTTTATTACTACTTATAATATCTAATAAAAATATTAGTCTAAAGGAAAAAATAAATAATAAAGTATTTAAAAATAATATATCTTTTGCGACTATAAATAGTTGGTGTAAGAATAAACTTGGTGGGATATTACCTTTTGATAAGGTAGTGGCACCTGATGTTAGTGTTTTTAATGAAAAACTTACATATAAGGAACAAAGCCTTTACAAAGATGGAGTTAAGTTAACTGTTGAAGATAATTATTTGGTTCCAATTATAGAAAGCGGTATAGTTGTTTTTATGGGTGAGAAAGAAGAATATGGACAGACTGTTATTGTTCAACAAGTAAATGGAATTGATGTATGGTATTCAAATGTAGATACTAGTAATATATCGTTGTATCAATATTTGACAAAAGGTAATTTACTTGGGGAGGCAAAGTCTAATTATATATATATGGTATTTCAAAAAGATGGGAAGTTTTTAAATTATAAAGAATATATTTAGTAGAATTTATTTTCATCCACTTTTTATAATAATGACTTTTATCGCATGTCTTAGTGGAGTTTTTAAAAGTTATTTAATTTTTACTGTTATTATAATAGTTCATGAGTTGGGTCACTTTATAACTGGTGTTGTTTTGGGATGGGAACCAGATAAAATATATATTTATCCATATGGTGGTTGTACTAAGTTTAATGAATCATTAAATAAACCATTAATAGAAGAGCTATTAATATTAATTATGGGTCCAATAACGCAAATAACTTTTTATTTACTTATTAAAAATTTATTTAATTATGATGATTATATTTTATTTAAGAATTATAATTATGTATTACTTATATTTAATTTAATGCCTATATATACTTTAGATGGTGGTAGAATTCTTAATATTTTATTGTCTTACAAGATTCCTTATAGAAAAACTATATCTTTATGTATATATGTATCTATACTTGTTATATTGTTTTTACTAACTAAAGTGGATTCTTTGATATTTTTAGTAGTTATATTATTTTTAGTTAGTAAGTTAATAGATGAATATAAAAATATAGGCTTTTACTATAATAGATTTTTGCTTGAGAGAAGGTTAAAACCTACTAAATATAAAAAGCTAAAGGTAATAAGAAATATTAATGGTTTTTATAGAGATAAAAAGCATGTATTAAGAGGTAATAACAAGAGTTATACTGAAAAAGAGGTACTTAATAAATATTTTAAATTATAGTGTGTCAAGTTTACATATGTTGCTTGACATTTTTTTGTACACTTTGTTATTATGAAATTGTAATAATAAAGGAAGGTTTGGTGAATATATGCAAGATAATAATAATACTTCATCAAATAAAAAAACTCTTTTCTTTGCGCTAGTGTGCGCTATTGTTCTTGCGGTTTTTGCATATACACAAGTAAGTATGAATATGGCAAATAATAAACCAAAAGAGTTAGAAGAAGAATCAAAAGAAGAAATTAATGGTGAAGATTTAAAAGCTTTGGATTATGTTCGGGAGCCTATTAAAGTGGATGGCAATCAAACAAAGGTAATTACTGCAGAAAAGAAAGAGAAAAAAGAAGTAGAGGAATCAAATGATTTAAAAATGAGTGCTCATTATACATTGTCATTTGATACAAATGGTGGAGAAGAAATAGATGAACAAGTTTTATCTAATAATGAGGTTACTACTACAGTAATCCCAGTAAGGGAATCCTGGGTATTTGATGGCTGGTTTATTGATTCAGATTTAACTGAACCATTTATATTTGGTGGTGTATTAAAAGAAGATACTACTATTTATGCTAAATGGGTTAAGTATGTTAAATTTGTTAATGAAGATTTTTGTATAAAGACTATAACCGCTAGAGAAGATGAGATTATCACATTGCCTACAGATCGGGACTTGATAGGTGTAATAGAAGAAGATTTTATACTAAATTGGTTTTATGTAAAGGAAGATTTTAATAAGATATATATTACTAATAGTACAAAACTATCTGATTTAGATGAAGATAGTGATACGGCAACATTATATCTAGAAAAGATTCCAGCATTTTATTTATCTTTCTATTTAGATGAAAATAGTGATGAGTTTTATAGAAAGAAAGTAATTAATGATCAAGTTATATCATTTGATGATGTAGATGAAAAATTAAAAGAGATTAATCCTGAAATTGATTTAACTACTGTCGGTTGGTATTATTATGATATAGATGGTAATAAATGTGATTTTTCAAAGAACAAAACTATTTCTACTGATATAACAAAGATATATTTATCTGATACGTACAAGATAATTTATTCTGAGGAAGATGATGAAAAAGAAGAAGGATTAGTTCAAATAGATGAACAGAATGTGGCTCGTGATACTAAATTAACAGACATTTTAGATCCGGAAGAAAAAGATAATAAGGAGTTTGAAGGCTGGTTTATAATAGATAATGACATTTTAACTGATTCTAAACTTGAAGATGGAATGGTTATAAATAGGGATATGACGGTAGTAGGAAAGTGGAAGACTTCTTCTACTGAGTCTAATGAAGAAATGGTTGAAAAGTAAGAAAATTCTTACTTTTTTTGTTTTAAAATAATTAATTATTATCATAATATAATGTCCATAAAGGCTATATTGGACCCTTGATGAAATTTGACAAAATGTGATTTTTGTGCTAAAATATGAAACTGTCACGCGAAATAAGAGGTGTATTTATAATGTTTTACGATGAGGCGAAAGCCATAGAATCTTGTATCGAGGACCCGTCCCTGATATTTGAACTTATTAAAGAAGGTCACTTTGAATTAGTTGACAAGTTATTAACAAAAAAACTAGTTGATATTAATACATGTGATGAATCTGGAAACAATGTTTTAATGAGACTTTTAAAAAGAGGTCAATATGAATTAGTATTAAAACATATGAAAAATAAGAAGCTTAATATAAATCATCAAAACTATGATGGTGATACATTCGCTCATATATTAGTTTCAATTAATTATGTAAATGTTCTTGAAATAATTAAAGCATTAGTAAAAAATAAAGAATTTTTACCTAATATTAAAAATAATATGGGTGAGACAATACTTGATAAGTCAATTAATGATAACTATATATATACAACAGTTAAAATACTTGAAGATAAGAGATTTAATAATATAGATATAGTTTCATTTAAAAACTTATACAAAACATACATTGAAACAAATAAATATGGTAAATATACTAAGTTAAATAACTTAGAGATAATTATTGATAGTCTTGATGAAAAAGCTTTAATGCCTAGTATGCAAAGATTAATTAATCTAATAAAAGAAAACTTTGAATACATCAAAGAAAGATTAATTAGTAATAAAAATACTGGTATTAGTGATTATATAAATGATGTAATTCAAACAGTATAGTGCTTAATTTTAAGCACTTTTTTCTTTGATAAAATTAAAACTTATTGTATAATCTATAAAGAAAGAAGTGATTTTATGAACTTACCTAATTTAATAGAAGCAAGAAAAAGAAGCAAGGATAAAGTAATAAAAGAGTTATATAGACAAAATATAAATGCTAAAGGTATTGGTGTTGGAAAAACATATCATGTAAAAACTTATGGCTGTCAAATGAATGAACATGATAGTGAAAATATAAAAGCTTTATTAGAAGAGGTTGGATTTACTGAGGTTTCTAACTATGAAGATGCTGATTTAGTACTTTTAAATACATGTAGTATTAGAGAAAATGCTCATAATAAAGCATTTGGTATGCTTGGTAGATTAAAACATTTAAAAGAGTCAAAACCTGATTTAGTAATTGGTTTATGTGGATGTATGGCTCAAGAAGAGGGAGTAGTAGATGAGATATTAAAGAAGTATAAATATGTAAACTTTGTATTTGGTACTCATAATATTGATCACTTGCCTACATTACTTTTGGAAAATTTTAATAAGGGCAATCAAGTAATAGAGGTTTATAGTAACGAAGGGAATATAGTTGAGGATATTCCTGTTAAACGTGAAAATAAATTTAAGGCATATGTTAATATCATTTATGGTTGTGATAAATTCTGTACATATTGTATTGTTCCATTTACTAGAGGAAAACAAAGAAGTAGATATCCTGAGGATATTTTACGTGAAGTACGTGGATTAGTTAGGGATGGTTATAAAGAGGTTACTTTACTTGGTCAAAATGTTAATGCATATGGAAAAGATTTAGATATTAATTATACTATGGAAAGCTTATTAGAAGATGTTAGTAAAACCGGTATTCCAAGAATAAGATTTGTTACTTCACATCCATGGGATTTTACTGATAAAATGATTGATGTAATTGCAAAATATGATAATATAATGCCTTATATTCATCTACCGGTACAGTCAGGTAGTAGTAGAATACTTAAATTAATGGGTAGACGTTATACTAAAGAAGAATATTTAACTCTATTCCATAAAATAAGAGAGAAAATGCCACATTGTTCTATCTCAACAGATATAATAGTAGGTTTCCCTGGAGAAGAAGAGGAAGATTTTAATGAAACATTGGATTTAGTAAATGAATGTAAGTTTGATAATGCGTTTTCATTTATATATTCGCCAAGAGAAGGTACTGCAGCTGCGAGACTCGTAGATAATATATCTTTAGAAGAAAAAGAAAAAAGACTCTATAAATTAAATGAGGTTTTAAATAAATATTTTAAAGAAAGTAATGATAAACTTTTGGGATGTGTTCTTCCTGTTTTAGTAGAGGGTAAAAATGAAAAAGGTAAACTTTTTGGATATACCGATACTAATAAACTTATTAATTTTGATGGAGATATTAGTTTAGTTGGCCAAATAGTTGATGTTAGGGTGGTTGATGCTAAAACTTGGAGTCTTGATGGTGAATTAGATGAATGAAATAAGTAATAAAGTAGGCGAGTTAGTAGATTTAATAAAACAGAGTGATGATTATCAAGAATATATTTCTCTTATGAATATAATGAAAGAAGATAAAGATATTAATTTTCTTATAAAAGAGATAAAAGACTCTCAGAAAAAGATAATGAAGTTAAAATCGCTTGAAGAAGATTATTCCTCTTATGATGAATTAATAAAAAAAGATTTGGACAGGTTAGAAACTTTTCCAATATATGTTGAATTTTCATCTTTGCAAGAGAAGCTTAATACATCATTTCAGGTAATAAAAGAAAGTATCGAAAAAGAAATAAATAGTATAACTAACTAATTATTTCTTTTCTTCTTTACAGAAAAATTTAAAAATATGTTTAATTTTGTTATGATTTGTGATATTCTTTTTATAGAATAGAAAGGTATTGATATTAACTATAATAGTTATCAAAACATGTATATTATTCAAAATTATTAAAATAGGAGGAAAATAAAGTGAATAATGAATTTAATAATTTAAATAATGAGGTTAATAATATTAACGGGGCAAATTCTCAAAATCAAACTAATCAAAATAATATGACATATCAACAAGTAAACTCTAATGATAGTAATAAGAAATCTGTATCGCCTAAGAAAAAAGATAGAAATGTGGCATTAATTATGATGGCAGTAATAGTTGTGTTTTATCTTCTTATTTTCTTAGTTGCTTATGTACCTATTAAAAACGAAGTTAATAAAGCAAGAATTAAACATGAACAGTCAAATAATGAAATTAATAATAATTATAATAACAATGGTAATAGTACAAATGGAAACACTAATAATGATTTAAGCATTACATATCAAGGATATAAATTTATTAAGCTAGTTGGATATACATATGAATCTACTCCTGATTATTTAAAAGTAACTAATTCAAGCGCAGGAGTTCTTATGGGAATTAATATAATAGATGGATCTTATAGTCAGCTTAATGCTTTAACTGAAGCACAAATTAAATTAGAACTTGAAAAAAAGCTTTCTAATGTAGATTACAAAATTACTAAAGTTAGTAAAGAAAAAATATCTGGAAGGGATTTCATTATTGCAGATGCAGAAGATGAAGATGGTAAATTTCTTATATATATTACTAAATTAGATGAGACTCATGCTGCAAGTGGACAACTTTTTGATGAATATTTTTCCGGATTTCATTCTGATTTGATGTATGTTTCAACTGTACTTTCAACAGTAAGTGCGGTTAGTAAATAATTATTATTTGTATAAAATTTAAATTCAATAAAATAACTAAATTATATAAAGCTAGAAATAGCTTTTTTTTGAACTAAATTTTTACCTATTGCATAAATTAGAATGAGGAGGAATATTATATGGCTAATTATAAAGAAATTGTTACAAAGGCAGTAATTGGCAAAGGTAAAAAGAAGTTTATAACTAAAAGTGAAATAACTCCTGAAGTTGTTCCTACTACTGTATTAGGATGTTGGGTTATAAATCATAATTTCAAAGGGTATAGACAAGGTGATAAGGTTGTAATTGATGGAAGTTATGATGTTAATATTTGGTACTCTTGCTTAGGAGATACTAAAACTGAAGTTGTAAGACATAGTGATACATATAAAGAAGTAGTTCATGTTCCAACTAGAAATAATGTATCTGATTTAACAGATAATGAAGAAATTATTATTAGAAGTTTAAATCAACCTAGTTGTGTTAAAACTGAAATATCTGGTGGAAAGATAATATATACAATAGAAAAAGAGCTTGGTATAGAAATAGTGGGAGATACTAAAGTTAAAATATCTGCAGAAGATGAAGAAGACCCTTGGGATGAGATAGAAGATGAAGAAGATGTTGAAACTGCAGAAAAAGAGATAGATAATCAAGTAGAAGAAGAATTTTTAGATTAAATTCTTTTTTTATGAAATTTTTGTAGATTATGTAGACAAATCTTATTGTGTCAAATGCATGTTATTTTACACTAAAAAAGTTAATAACTTATTGTTTAAAAAACTATTTTTTTATATAATATAAGAGGATAGGTGTTTTTAGTATGGAAGAGAATAAAAAACGCAGTAAAAATATATTAATAAAAATATGTATAATTGTATTATCTGTTGTTATAATTTTGTATGCTGCGGTTAGTATATACAGCTATACTATAATTTCTGACTATGATAATAAGATTTATCCTAATGTATATGTTAATGATTATGACATATCTAATGTAAGCAGGGATGAAGTTGTTAATAAAGTTAACGTTATTGCGCAGGCAATAAATGAAGAGGTTATAACTTTTACTGTGAATAGTAAAGAATATAAGATATCTCTTAAAGATTTGGGGGTAACTCTTAATAAAGATGCTTTATCCAATAAAATACTTACTTATAATAATAATATGAATTCATTTGATAAATTAAAAAGTATCATGAGTAAAAAAAAGACTGTATTTAATTATGAACTTACTTATTCCAAAGATACTATAGTTAAATATTTGAATGATTTAAAAAAAGAAGTAGATACTAAGGGTATTAAGGGAAAACTGGTTATGGATAAGGATAGAAACTTATCATATAAAAAGTCAACTCCAGCATTTTCACTTAATGTTAATGAAAGTGCTAAAAAAATTGAGGATGATTTAGAAAAAATAATTTCAACAGGTAAGGCAACTTTGGTAGGTGAAGATAGGGAGTTAGGTGAAGATAAATTACTTAGCACAATTGACACTAAAGTTTCTAGTTTTTCTACTAGTTATAATGCTAAGGTCTCAAGAGCAAAAAATATTGCTGCTGCGGCCGGTTATTTAGATGGTATTATATTAAAACCAGGACAGGTATTTTCATTTTATAAATATGCAGGGCCTTATAATAAAAAAGGCTATGTATATTATGATTCTATATTAGCAAATGGTGTTTGTCAGGTAGTTTCTACAGTATATAATACAACTCTTTTAGGAGGACTTAAGGTTGTTGAAAGATATAGTCATGAGAGGAAGATGACATATGTACCCGGTGGGCTTGATGCTACTACTGCCTCAAAAGCAAATGGAGCAGTAATTGATTATAAGTTTAAAAACACCTATGATTATCCAATATATATATCTGCATATACTAGAAATGGAAAAGTTACTGTTGAATTTTGGTCTAATAGTCGTGCAAAAGATGGAAAAACTTACAAAACAGAATCTGTTAAAATGGGATATAATGCATACAAGGCGTATTTACTTGTTTTTAAAGATGGAAAGCAAATAGATAAAAAATTTGTGAATAATACATATTATCCAAAATAGGAGGAAAACGATATGAAAGAAAAAGATAAAAAGAGTGGTTTAATTTTACTTCTTACAGCTTTGTTGGTGTTTATGGCTGTTTGTTATTCTATTTTGTTTCAAAGACTTAGTATTATAGGTACTGTAAAGGTTGATCCAAGATGGAAGATAAAGATAACTGATGTTACTGCAGAAGAAGTTGGAAATGCTGTTAATAAAAATATACAGTATACTGACAATTCAATTAGTTTATCTGCTAATTTGGAAGGACCTGGCGATTATGTTGATTATATAATCAAAGTAGAAAATAAAGGAAATATTAATGCTAAACTTAGTGATGTTTTAAATACTATGGATCAATCTAAATATATTAAATTTAGTTTTAAAGCATTAGATAAAAATGGAAAAGAAATTGATAAATTGGAGAATTTAAAATTAAAGAGTGGTAAATATCAATATTTTAAATGTAGAATTTATTTTAATGATGAAGCCGGTAATTTCACTGGTGATATGGAAATCGCAAAAAATACTATAGTCTTAAATTATGTTCAAGATTCAAAGTAGATTTGTTATTAATAAAATTATAGAACTTGTTAGAAAGGCATGAGCAATTCTTGCTAGAAAATAAGTTCTATATTTTATTTTGGTGTCTGATAGTATACTCATTACCTGTAGATGTATTGATATTCCACCAAAAGATATAAAGAAGCCTATTATTGATGCTTTTACATATTGTGGTATTTCTATTGTGGATATATATTTTATCCCTTGTGTCATTTCTAATGTTCCACTAATCAATGCTTTAGTTAATGGGGATGGATTACAAAACTTTAATATTATAGTAGAAATAATTAAAAAAGTTGTAATTATTCCTAGAAGAAGTAAAAGTGTATTTATTGTTCTTGTTATTGATAGAGTAAGTGATTCTATAAATCCTTTTCTTTTAGTGATAGTTAATTTTTTATCTTTAGTATTAGTTACACAAAACTCTTTTTTTCTTGTTATAAATGCTATTATAAAATTTGATATTATATGAGAAAGCAAAATAATATAACCTAATTCCTTTTCACCAAGCGTTGTACATCCTATAAAACCTATTACGAATAATGGTGAAGAAAAATGTGTAAATGTAAGTAAATATTCTGCTTCATTAGTATTTAATATTTCTTCATCTAAAAGGTTTTTAATGAATTTAGCGCTACTTGGAAATCCTGAAGTCATACTGGATATAATTACAAAAGATGCTTCCCCTGGTAAATAAAATAATTTTTTCATTATATTTTTTGTTAATTTGCCTAAAATATTAATTAGACCATAGTTAGTTAATAAGTCTGATATAATAAAAAAGGGAAATAGAGTTGGAAATATGTTGTTTTTCCATATTTCAAATGAGAATAATACACTTTTAATTATGTCAGTCGGATATACCAATATTGTTATTAATATAAATATAAGAAGTGTTAAAATAAGTAAATTAGTAATCTTTTTTTTCATAAACTTTATTCTTTCTGTTATAATTAAATAGGATGTGATATGTATGTTTAATAAAATATATGATAAATTTAAAAAATTTATAAAAGAAAATTATAAACAAATAATTATTTTAGTTGTGTTTTTAGTTGTTATGAATTATCCACTTAATTATAGTGTTATGGTATCAGGTGGTACTATTAACGTTAATGATAGAGTTAGTATAGAAGGTGAGTCAAAAAGTAAGGGTAGTTATAGTCTTGCATATGTTTCTGAACTTAGAGGCACTATTCCATCAGTTCTTTTAAGTTATATTATTCCAGATTGGAAGAAGGTTCCATTAGAAGATTATCAGGCGAGTGATAAGGAAACTAATGAAGATATTGAACTTAGGTCTAAAGTGTTTTTAAAATATTCAGAACAAGCTGCGATTAAACTTGCATATTTAAAAAGTGGAAATAGCTTTAAACTTAATTCTACTGATGTGACAGTTGTATATATTGATCCAAAAGCACAGACTAATTTAAAAGTTGGAGATATAATAAAAAAAGTTAATTCTAAGAATATAAGTTCAAATAATGATTATAAAAGTGTAGTTGAACCATCTAATATTGGTGATAGGTTTGATTTAAAAGTTTTAAGGAATAATAAAATAGTGGATGCAAATATTAAAGTTGCGGAGATTGATAATGAAAAAATAACTGGTGTATCGTTACTTGAGATTTATAATTATGAAACTGATCCTAAAATTAAGATTGATTTTAAGGGAAATGAAAGTGGACCTAGCGGTGGGTTAATGCTTACAATTGCTATATATGATAAGCTTGTTAGTAAAGATTTAACTAATGGGTTAAAAATAGTTGGTACAGGTACTATTGACTATGATGGTAATGTTGGTCAAATAGATGGGGTTGCTTATAAATTAAAGGGAGCTGTAAAAAAAGGCGCTGATATATTTATTGCACCAACCGGTGAGAATTATCAAGAGTGTGTAAAGTTAAAAAAGAAAAAAGGATATAAAATAGATATAATTGAAGCTAAGACATTTGAACAGGTTATAAGACAGTTAGAGAATTATAAAAAATAATTATAAAGTGTTAACAAAAAATACTTGACAGATATAATTATAGGAATTATAATCGTATATGAATGGAGGTATTATACTATATGGCAGTTAAAATTAGATTAACAAGAATGGGTGCTAAGAAGAAACCTATGTATAGAATAGTTGCTAGTGATTCTAGAAGCCCAAGAGATGGTAAGTATATTGAATTAATTGGTACTTATAATCCTAATACAAACCCAGCTGATGTTAAAATTGATAAAGAAGTTGCTAAAAAATGGTTATCAAATGGAGCAGTTCCTACTGATACAGCAAGAAATTTATTAAGTAAAGCTGGAGTAATGAAGGAATTTGCTGAATCAAAGAAGGAAAACTAATTTATGGATTTAGTAGCGTTAACTGAGGAATTGATTAAGGCACTTGCTGTTAATAAAGAAGCAGTAAGTGTAAAAGAATTTCCATCAGATGAAGATAATATTATGTTAATTCAAGTTATGGTTGATAGTGAAGATATTGGTAGAGTGATTGGTAAATCTGGTAAGAATGCCAATGCTGTTCGTACTCTAGTTCAAGCAAGTAGCTATTTAAACGATAATAAGAAAGTTAAGATAAACATTGAAAGTTTTTAATCAATGTTTTTTTTGATTTTAAATTGATATTAAATCTTGTTTTTACTTATAAAAAAGGTTATACTTATTATAGTTAAAATAGAAGAGGTGTAAAATGAGAGATAG
>HF996853.1:0-61543 GCA_000432595.1 Clostridium sp. CAG:710
TTTTAGTGTCTACTTTTTATTGACAAGTTCAAGTATTATCTTTCATTCTTTATATCACCCAAAGATTTAAATATCTTATTCTCCAGTAATTTATATATAAAGTCTGCGCCTAAGAAACTAATTATACTACTCCATAATGAAGGAAAAAACTTCAAATTGGAGAAACTTAAAGAAAATAATGTACCTATTATTAAAGACGTTATAAACGAGACAATTATACATATCCTACTACATTTAATCACAAGTGCTTCTTTTATTCTTTGAACTAAACTAGTAATTATTAAACTATTTAATATAGCCATAGTAAGTACATCTTTTAATAATTCATAATTTATCATAAACCACCTCATATTAATATATTATGAATTTAAAAAAAGATATAGACACTATATCTATATCTTATATTATTCTATACTTTTTAATGACTCTATCATATCTACTTTTTTAAGTGCAAAGTATGTTGTTATGTTAACAAGTAATGTAAATACTACCGTAAGAAGTAATGAATATATATAACTTTGAATCTTTATAGTTGTACCAAACATAATTTGATCCAATTCACATGTTTTTAATATAAATACAGTCAAAGCCTTACCAATTAAAATACCAAAGAACATGCCAATAACTGTCAATATAGTTGTTTCTCTTCCAACATAATTATATACTTCTCTATCATAGAAACCTAATACTTTTATAGTAGCTAATTCTCTTATTCTTTCACTTATATTTACATTAGCTAAATTATATAATACTACAAATGCAAGAAGTCCAGCAGATACTATTA
This sequence comes from Clostridium sp. CAG:710, assembly GCA_000432595.1. Lineage (GTDB taxonomy): Bacteria > Bacillota_I > Bacilli_A > RF39 > UBA660 > CAG-710. The sequence continues at coordinate 785 of HF996853.1, forward strand.
AAACTATTGCAACTAATCCAAAGTTTTTCATAGTTGAATCAAATACATTACGAGTAGATGATGTAAATGAAATATTAGAAATAGTATCATTCTTTTTTATCTCAGTTGCTAGAACTTTTTCCTCTTCCTCAGTTAAATCATCTGTTTTTATGAATAATGTATTATAGAATGAACTATCATATAAGTCTTTATCCATATAAATGTAATGCAAGAAATAATTTTCTGTTATACCGCCAATAGTTGCAGTATACTCTTTATCAGTTTTAAGTTTTAACTTATCACCCTTTTTAAGATCAAGAAGTTTAGATAATTTTTCTGAGACTATTATATTATCATTAAGTGTATATTTTTCTTTACTAACTCTATTTTTAAGAGTTATAAATCCATCAGGTGAAGAGAATGGAACTATTAATTGAATTGATTGATTAGTATCTTTATTTTCAATTTCAACTGATTCTTTATTAGCAATTAATGTATCTTTAACTTTATTAATCTTTTTAATTCTTTCTACTTCACTGTTTTTCTCATCTAATGTAACATCAGGTTTAAAAGTAACTTCTACTTGATAATTAAATACTTTTTCATACTGGCCACTTACTATACTAGTAATACAATCCCTTAAACCAAATCCAGCAATTATAAGACCTGTACATCCAGCAATACCTATTATAGTCATTAAAAATCTCTTTTTATATCTAAATACATTTCTTACTGTAACCTTACGTGTAAATGATAACTTATTCCAAATAAATCCAATTCTTTCAAGTAAAACCCTTTTACCTGCTTTTGGAGACTTTGGTCTCATAAGTGATGCAGGAGATTCTTTTAATTCCCTGTAACAAGCAAATAATGTAGCCGCAACAGTACAGAATATCGCAATTAATGTACCAGTTAATGCATAATACCAATTAAATTCAATTACTATCTTACCTAAATTATACATCATACTATACATATTAAATATAATAGTTGGCAAAATCTTAAATCCAATAAGTACTCCAACAACAGACCCTATTATAGTAGCTAAAAGCGCATATATTACGTATTTAGAGACTATTTGAACATTATCATATCCAAGTGCTTTAAGTGTTCCAATTTGGCTTCTTTCTTCCTCTACCATACGTGTCATAGAAGTAAGACAAATTAATATCGCAACTACAAAGAATACAAGTGGAAAAAGTTTACCTACATTTTTAATTCTTTCTGTATCTTGATCATATTGATAAAAGCCTAAATTACTATGTCTATCTAATATATACCAAGTGGGTTTTTTTAAATCTTCAACCTCACGCTTAGCGTTTTTAATTTGTATTTCTGCATCTTCAAACCTTGCCTTAGCTTCCTTTTTAGTTGATTCTAATTTATTACTACTTGAAACTATTTCTTTGTAAGCATTATCAAGTGTTTTTTTAGCCTCATCAAGAGATTTAATAGTAGCTTCTTTAGTCTTTTTAAAAGTATCCTCACTTTTTGATAATTCTTTTTCTTTTTTCAAAAGCAATGCTTCTGCATCATTTAATGCACTCTTAGCATTATTTATCTTAGCTATCGCATTAGTAATTTCTTCTTTTTTGGAAGTCAATTCATTCTTTTTATTAGTCAATGTTTTAATATTATTATTTACGTTTTCTAATAAAGCTGTATTTTTAGCAACGTCTATATTATTATTAATTAATTGTTCTAAAGATGATTTAGTACTATATAAACTATCTAAGTTAGCATTAATCTGAGCTAGCGCTGTATTAATTTCCTCTAAATTATTATTGAGTGTCTTAAGAGTTGCTTCATATTCTTGCTTACTCTTATTTAATTTTGTTTTTTCTTTTTCTAACTTAGCTCTAGCATCTTTTAGGGTTTTCTCATTTTTTAGAAACTCAGAATAAGCTTTTTTCTTATTAGAATTTAATTTTTGAACTCCATTATTATATTCTTTTTTAGCTTTATTAATCTTTTCTTCGGCTTTTGCTATTTCTTTATTGTATTTTTCTTTTTCTTTATTAAGTTTATCTTCACTATCTTTAATTTTGTTATTTGCTTTTTCTATTTCATCGTTATATCTAACTTCTGAAATATTATCAGTTAACTTTTCAAAGTATTTAGTTTTAGAATCTATAATATCATCATATTTAGTAGAGAAAGTACTTAAATTATTATTAAGTTTAATATAAGCACTTGTATAATAATCCATATCAAAATTATCTACAGGTACATACATAAAGAAATTTATCTTACCTGATAAAAGTTTTGTAGTACCGCGTTCTAACGATGTAAATATTGGGCTTTTTATAATTCCTACTATATCTAAAGTCTTTTCCCTTAAATTATCATCTTCTACAGTAATTTTATCTCCTATTTTATGTGATTTTGTATATTCACTTTGTTCAATTAAGCATTCATTTTTTTTACTAGGTAATCTACCATCTAATAGAACAACTTTATTTATTTTATCATTCTTGTCATAAGAAAGTATTTTTATAACCTCTTCTGTCTCACCCTTAACAATCGCATCAAATTCATAGTTTCCTTGAATATCATATCCACTACCTTTTAATTTTTCTAGATCGTTATCTTTAATTCCCCATGTTGATATTAAATTAAAATCCATAAAATTAGTATCTCTATAATACTTATCTATAGTATTTTTCATGTCAGGACTAGTAGCTTTAATACCAGCAAAGAAACCAACTCCCAAGAGTACTATTAAAAGTATAGATAAGAATCTTTTGAAATTCTTTTTAACAGAAACAACGCTTTCCTTAAATAACGTCTTCATTACCATTCTATCCTTTCAACAGGAGTTGGATTATCATTTAACACTACGCCCTCAACAGTTCCATTTTTAAATTTAATTACTTTATCTGCCATAGGAGCAATTGCGGCATTATGAGTAATTATAATAACTGTCATCTTATCTTTGCGTGCGGTATCTTGTAATAATTTCAATATTTGTTTACCTGTATTGTAATCAAGTGCACCAGTAGGTTCATCACACAAAAGTATTTTAGGGTTTTTAGCTATTGCTCTTGCAATAGATACTCTTTGCTGTTCTCCGCCTGATAATTGACTAGGAAAATTATTAAGTCTATCTTTTAGACCAACTTTTTCTAGTATTTCTCTCGGTGGTAGAGGCCTCTTACATATTTCAGTAGCTAATTCAACATTTTCTAATGTAGTTAAATTTTGAATTAAATTATAAAACTGAAATACAAAACCTATATCACTTCTTCTATATTTTATTAGTTCTTTTTTAGAGTACTTAGTAATATCCTTATTAGCAATTATTACCTTACCACTAGTAGCATTATCCATACCACCTAATATATTTAAAGCAGTTGTTTTACCAGCTCCAGATGGTCCTAGTATTACTACTAATTCACCTTTATTAATTTCAAAACTAGTATTATTAAGTGCTAGTACCCTAACTTCCCCAGTTATATATTCTTTTGTTACATTATCAAATTCTATATATGCCATATATTTCACCCCATAAAATTTTATTTCTATGTGTTGATTTTATCACGATTATTTTAGTAAGTCAAAATGAACAAATACAATTGTATTGTATACATCGAATTTTAAAAAAATGTATAAAAAAAATAGGTATTTTTAAGTACCTATTTCATTAAATATTATCTAATTTAACACTAACTAATTTAGAAACACCTGATTCTTGCATTGTAATACCATAAAGAGTATTAGCATATTCCATAGTTCTTTTTTTATGTGTAATGATTAAAAACTGTGTTTTATCTTTATAGTTATTTAAATACTTACCAAAGTTATCTACATTAGCTTCATCAAGTGCTGCCTCTACTTCGTCAAATAAACAGAATGGTATAGGTTTAACATTTAAAATCGCAAATATTAAACATATCGCAGTAAGCGTTTTTTCTCCACCTGATAATAAATTTATTGAAGTTAGTTTTTTGCCAGGAGGAGATGCAATTATATCTACACCTGTTTCTAATAAATCATCTGGATTAGTTAACTTAAGTGATGCAGATCCACCCTTAAATAATTGCTTAAACACTTCTTGAAATTCTATATCAATTTTATTAAATGTAGTTAAGAATTCCTCTTTCATGACTGTATCCATTTCATTAATTATTTCAAGTAATGTATCTTTCGCATTCAACAAGTCATCCTTTTGACTGTTTAAGAAATTATAACGTTCACTTACCCTTTTATAATCTTCAATTGCTTGTACATTTACCATACCAATTTGTTTGATTCTATTTTTATATGAATTAACAAGGCTTCTCGCTTCTTTAGTATCCATCTCTAATATATAATTGCTTTTTGCTTTTTCATAAGTCATCTCATAATCTTCACTTAATATTCTAAGATAATTATCAAGTAAAACATCCATCTTACTAATATTAATTTCTAAAGTTTTTAATTCTTTTTCTTTCGTATACAGTGAAGTATTATTAAGTTTATTAGTGGCCTCTATATTATCTATAGTAGAAGAAATCTTATCTTTTTCTTTTGTTGATCTTGCGATTTCTCTTACAACTTCTTCTTTTTCCCTTGAAGTTTCATAATATAGTTTCATTATTCTATCTTCTTCTTTTGATAATGAAGAATCAACTAAATTTTCTAAACTTCTAAGTTCATTAATTATATTATTATATTCTTCATTAGTAATATCAAGACTACTTTTCTTTGTATTATATTTTTCTTGTGTTTGAATTAAAACAATTTCTTTTTGCCTAATTTTTTCACTATTATCTTCTAATTTAGAAGTAGACCTCTTAATATTTTCTTCAAGAGTTGCAATAACTTCAGCGATTTCACGACGTTTAACCCTTAAAGTTTCTAATTCATGTTTTTCTTCAAAAATAGATTTTGATGTATTTAAGCTACCACCTGTCATAGTACCACCAATATGGACTATATCACCATCTAATGTTACTATTTTATATCTTTGGTTTATTACCTTACTTATTTTATTTGCGTTATCAATATTATCTACTAGCAAAACATTACCAACTTGGTTTGAAACAACATTATAGTATTTTGAATCATACTTAACTACATCCATAAGAACAGAAATAAATCCCTGCATATTACGAACTACATTTAAAGTATCTAAATCTACTCCTCTTGGTTTTATAACACTAATAGGAAAAAAAGTTGCCCTTCCTAATTTATTATCTTTTAAATAATTAATCGCACTCTTAGCTGAGTCTTCATTTTCTACAACAATAAATTGTTTACTACCACCAAGAGATACATCCAGTGCTTTTAAATACTTTTCATCTATTTCTAATAATGCTCCTAAAGTCTGATGGATACCTCTTAATCTAGGATTATTTAGTATAGCTTTAATACTATTATTTATAGTACCTCCATTATTTATATAATCTTCGATTATACCTATCTTATGATCAATATCAGCTAAAAGTTTCGTTTTTTCATTATACTCATTAAATGAATCTTGATATTCTTTTTTAGAAGTATTGCCAAGTAAAGTTAAGTTGTTAATTTCAGACTTAATAGATTCTAATTCATTTTGTAGTGTATCTAAATCTATTTTATCTAAGTGAATTATATTTTCTTTTTTTAATTTTTCTTCCTTTAATGATGAAATATTTTCATGTACTTTGGAATTAGATGCATCATATTTTTGTCTTTCTTTTAATATATTCTTTTCACCATTTATCTTTTCTTCTTCTTTAGTTAAAGATAAAAGTCTATTATTTAACTCTTTAATAGTAAGTTCTATTTTTGACAAATTATTTTTAAGATCCAAAAGTTCAGTATCAGATTTATTGGATTGAACTCCTAAATTCATTATTTCATTGTTTAATTTTTCTATTTTTTCTTTAGTTAATTGATATTCCTCATTAATAGTAGTAATTTCACTAGATAATAATGCAACCTCTATATTTTTAAGTTCATTTTTAATCTTTAAGTATTCCTCTGCTTTTATACTTTGTTCCCTTAAAGGTTCAACTTGTATTTCTAACTCTGCGATTATATCATTTACTCTTTCCAGATTAGTATGAGTCTTATCTAATTTTTTTAATGCATCTTCTTTACGCTTTTTATATTTTAAAACTTCCGCAGCCGACTCAAATATTACTCTTCTATCATAACTAGATTCAGACACAATTTTTTGTACTTCTCCTTGTGAAATAATATTAAATGAACTCTTTCCTATACCACTATCTAAAAACAAATCAGTAATATCTTTTAGACGACATTTCTCATTATTTATAAAATATTCATTTTCTCCTGTTCTATAGACTCTTCTTTTAACAGTTATTTCATTATAAGGAATATTAATATAATTATCTGAATTATCAAAAGTAAGTGAAACAGTAGCGACATTTAAAGCATTTCTATTTTTAGAACCAGAAAATATTACATCGCTCATGTTAGAATCCCCTCTAAGTGATTTTACTGATTGTTCACCTAGAACCCATCTAACCGCATCCACAATATTGCTTTTACCACTTCCATTTGGACCAACTATACATGTCGTTTTACCATCTAAGGAAATAGTAAGTTTATCAGCGAAAGATTTAAATCCAGTCGCACTAATTTCTTTTAAATACATATTATCACACCTTACTCATATAGAAAAATTATACTATAAGTTTTAACTTTTAACAATTAAAACTTTGAATATTTATTGATATAGAACCATAATAAAAAAAGACAATAGCAGTTAAACTATTGTCAAATGTGTAGCATTAAACATTATAGTACACTTACATATATAACTTTACTAATAAAAAGTTATATATTGCTAGCGCACTCGTCAACCAAAGAATTGTTTTCTAATGCATAGTCTAATGCTTCAATTATTTCTTCATCAATCCATCTTGTATCTTGGAATGGTACATGAATAATATCTACAGGTTCTATGTTTTCTACGCTTTTAGGATTATGCTCTATCACTTTGAAATCTAGTTGTTTTAATTCTTTTTTTGTGAAGTCAAACGTTCTATTTTCTGTTTTACTATAAGGCGAAAAACGTCTCAATTGAAGAAATCCCAATTTTTTTACTATATCTAAATTAGGTTCATGATCTCCAACCCAATTATACATTTTAACACCAGACATTTCATTATAATATTTGTCCTGTGGCAAAGAGCCTACATTTAATCGTATATCATTAATTACTCTTATCATTACATACTTACCACACCATCTACTTTTATAAATTTCCGAATCAGCAGCATTTTCCCCGTTTCCTATTTTATATAAAAGTAAATCACCCGGTCTCCAAGCCGCTTTTTTTAAATATAATTTACTTACTTTTCTTTCGGTTGGCATTGGTGAATTAAGCTTTTTTTCTAATTCTTCTAAAACAAATTTCCTTTTTTTATATAATTTTGCATTACCTTTCCATCTTTCAAGATCTTCACCACTTTTTAAATATTCCATTGCCATTTCTTTGACTTCTGGTAATAACCTACCATATCTCCACTGAATATCAGCAAGTGCAAACCAAAAAAGTGGAGCTTCTTCTTCATCTTCAACAGAATCAGCATTATAATCTATTACTTCCTCTGTTGCTTCTTCATTTGTATAGCCAATTCTTAGTCGATTTAAATACTCCTGTTTTATATCGCAAGTTACATCATCTTGAAATAATCCTACTCCCCATGTTCCCATAGTTTCTATATCCTTTCTATTTCATATCACTATATTTAAAAAATGAAAGATTTGATTTACTCAACAACAAGAGTATTTCTACTCTTTACTTTCAAATCCTGGAAAAACCAACTGTTTTACTTTAGGTGCTTCAAAATCACTTTGAATAAATGCTTCTTTACTTTGGTTTGAGGGATTTACTTTAACAGCTTCGGTTTCAGCATTAGCATCGACATGAGCATGTTCTTCAGCTTTTTCTTTTTTCTTTTGTATTTTCTTCAAATCAGTTGACGCTCTAAATAACTCTCTATATAAATGATACTTAGAAAGATTATCTTTTATTTTTGATTCATAATATAACAAGTCTCCTGTATTATCCCCTTCAATACCTCTTTTTATATAAAGTGAAATTCTAGCATACTCTTTTAAATAATAAGAAAGATTTGAAGTTTTAAAATATTCATCTTGCATATATAGTTTAAATAATCCTTTTTCATTAAATAATTCATCAAATATTCTAGATACTTCTGTGGGTCTTACTTTATCATTTACTACGTTTTTTTCTATAGATTTGACCAATTCAACATTACCAAATACTGGTGAAATCTTATTAACATAACCACTTGTATTATATCCAATAAACAATGAATAAACTGAATCATAAATCTTTAATTTACCTAAAAAATCTACTGCCCCATCAAATGTATTAGTCATAATATCAATATCTGTCAAACTACTTTTTCCTTTAAAACTGCTTATACCTGCATAGCCTTCAACTGTATACTTTTTGAAGTCATATAAATCTTTTTCATTCTTTTTAAAACATATAGCATCATATATACTCCCAGAACCATTATAATTCCATTTTCTAGAGCATACTAACACAAACTTTCTCATATAAACCCCCAAATTAGATTCTATTGTTAAAATTTAATAATAAAATTCATTGTGTATATAAGTTAATTGATAGCGTGATTATACCAAAAAAAGTCTAAAATGTCAATTTTTACACCTAGAACCATATAATTACAGCAAATAAAAAATAGACAAACCTATTTACTAAGTTCGTCTATTAAAATGCCTAATAAACTATTCCAGACATATTTATAAAGCCTGTTGCATCCTCAATAGGAGCAAATTTAACCATATTGTCGTGATTTCCATCTATCATATACCAACTATTTCCGTATTTAACTGCTATTCCTATATGATTATTATCATTAGTTAAAACCAAATCACCAGTTTTTAGTGCAGATTTATTTGTATATAATCTATTTTGGTTTTTAGCCCATGTAACATAGTTTACAACTTCATCCGCCTCATGTAATCCAAACTCACCAATATTTATACCAGCAGTTTTTAATGCCCATTCTACAAAGCTTGCATCCCATACATTACCATTATTTCCATACTTTTGAAAATTATTAGTACCTGCATTAGCAGTACAATCATCTAATTTTGAGTCAGTTTCCTTTTCCTTATATCCAACTTGAGTACAAGCAGCATCTACAAAGTCATTTCCTACTATACACTTTGTATCTTTATTACAAGTATTTCCAACTTGTAACTCCTCATTAATTTTATCTATTTCTCTTGTAATAGCATATAATGTCATGTTTTTATTTATATCTACAGTCTCTTTTTCAGAATATTTTGCGACAGTATCATCTTTTGATGTACTCCAACCAACAACAACATATCCAGCTGGTGGTGTTATAGTAGGCATAGTTACTTGGCAACTAGCACCGGATGCATAACACTTACTTGATGTAGTACTTATTGACTTAGCCTTATTTTTGTCATAAGTTACTGTAAATGTTGTTTTAAGTTCAACATTTTTTTCAATACCACTTACACTGTCTTTCGCATTAATTGAAAATGTTACATAAAGTGATATTCCAATGCAAAGGAACGCTATAATCATTAAAAATACAACAAATCTTTTATTCTTCTTACTCATTATTTTCACCTATCTTCTTATAAATATAATATTAAGGTATTTACAAGTGTTTGTCAATATTTCAAATAAAAGATTAAAAATTTATCTATCTTTAAAAGTTGTTTGGATTAACATCAATGTCAACTTTGACAGTTTGATTGCCCTTATAATGGTTTACTAAGCTTTGCAAAACCTCTTCCATTTTTTCTTCTTTTTTATACTTAATTATTATTCCAAACCTAAATAATCCATTTAACTTAAATACACTACATGTAGTTGGACCAAGTATTTTAGAATTTTTTAATTCTCTAGTTAATATACTTGCAATTTTATTTGATTCTATGCTTATTTTATTATAGTCTTTTCCAATTACTTTAATATATATAAGATAATAATAAGGAGGATAAGATAATTTTCTTCTTACTTCCATTTCTTGCTTAAAAAAGTCAATATAGTCATGCTTGCTTGCAAGTGTTATAGCATAGTGTTCTGGGTTAAATGTTTGTATAATAACTGATCCTTTTTTTTCTCCCCTTCCACTTCTACCCGCAGTTTGCATTAATAACTGAAATGTATATTCATTACTTCTATAGTTAGGAATCATTAAAGAAGTATCTGCATTTATAACACCAACTAATGTAACGTTACTAAAATCAAGCCCTTTCGCAATCATTTGAGTCCCAAGTAATATATCATATTCATGATTTTTAAATGCAGTAATTATTTTTTCATGCGATCCCTTTTTTGAAGTTGTATCAAGATCCATTCTAACCACTCTAGCATTAAATACTTTTTTAATTTCTTCTTCTACTTTTTCTGTCCCAGTACCTAAGGTTTTAATTGCCTTCTCACCACAGCTAGGACATATATCATTCATCTTATCTGCATACCCACAGTAATGGCATCTTAATGTATTAGAAGTTTTATGGTACGTTAAAGTAATATCGCAATGAGGACACTTTGCAGTATAACCACAATTAGAACAAGTTATAAAAGATGAATAGCCCCTTCTATTTAACAATAAAATTATCTGTTCATGCTCCTCAAGTCTTTTATTTACTTCTGTAATTAATCTTGAAGAAAATATATTACCTCTATGTTTTTCCTTACTCATATCAACTATTTCTACTAAAGGAAGATTATTAGTATTTACTCTATGTTTTAACTCTACCAATGTATATAGCCCTTTTATGCTTCTAGCATACGTTTCTAAACTGGGTGTTGCACTTCCTAATATAACAATCGCATTATTATTTTTCGCTCTTTCAATTGCAATCTCTATAGCACTATATTTAGGATTATTATCCTGTTTATAAGATGTAGTGTGTTCTTCATCTATTATAATAGCTCCAAGATTTTTAAATGGCGCAAATACTGCACTTCTAGCACCAACTACTATGTGTACCTTGCCCTCTACTATTTTTCTATATTCATCATATTTTTCGCCTTCACTAAGTCTACTATGAAGAACAGCTACCTCGTCCCCAAACCTTGACTTAAAGTGATATACCATTTGAGGAGTTAGAGATATTTCAGGCACTAGAAATATACTATCCTTACCTCTATTTAACATTTCTTCTACTATTTCCATGTAGACTACGGTTTTACCAGACCCAGTTACACCATGAAGTAAAAAAACACTTGATTGTGTTTGGGATAATATTTTATTCTTTGCTTCTTGTTGTTCTACAGTTAATTTAAAAGTCTCTTTTTCTTTATTAATATCTTTAGTAACTAATCTATATTCTTCAATAAGAGACTCTATTATAATACCATTTTTTATTAAAGTATTTACTCCAGATACTGATATCTTATTAACTTCTTCCTTTTTTACTTTGCCATTGATTCTTAAATACTCAACAATCTTTTCTTGATTTGGTTTAAGTTTAGGAAAAGAATTACTACAAAGTTCAACATACTTAATCATCTTTTTATTTATAGTAGTTTTATTTTGTGCTTTTAATGCTTTTGGAAGCATAGTTTGATAACAAGATATTAAAGTAGAAAAATACTTTTTACTCATAAACTGGCCTAAGTGTAACAACTCATTATTTAGTATAGGTTTCTCATCAACTATAGATATTATTTCTTTTAATTCGTAATTATCGTCTGCATTATTTACTAAATCAAGAACAAAACCTTCTAATTCTCTACTTGCAAATGGTACTTTTACCCTCATACCTATTTTAATCTTTTCTATATATTCAAAAGGCACAATATAATCAAACGTTTTATCTACATTTATATTATTTATTTCAACCAAAACTTTTGCGATCATATGTGCCTCCTTATATTTATTTTATTTTTTTCTTTATACCTAATACTTTATCTATTTCTTGCTTCTTACCTTCATCAAGTAGTGAATACTGACTATATCTTAAGAAGAAATCTGTACTAGCTTCACTATCATCCATTATAGCATTATATAAATCCATTCCTTCTTTTGTATCACATATTCTAATTAATTTTTCATCTAATTTACTTACATCATTCTCTTTTTTTAAATAATTTAAGTAATATATTGCATCTTCTGTCATAGTCTTCATTAGTAAAAGAAAGTTATCAGTATCATAAGTCCTTAAATTACTTAAAAATTTTGTGGCATTAGATGCAGCATCCAATCTTTTAAATAATACTTCCTCATACTTTGATTCCATATAACTATTTAAATATATATCCACTATATTTTTAGTAGTTATTTCAATACAACAATCCATTTTCTCATACATATATGAAGGAGATATATTTAAAAAATATCTATCCATATCCTTATCAGCGCTTAAAAATAAAGATCTTTTTGATAGATAACCTCTACCAAAGAAAATCTCATTATTCTCTAGTAATAAATCGAGAAATAAATCCTCTTCTTTGGCAAGATTTACTACATCATCTAATGTTGTAACATCATAAAGAGCTTCCCTACTTATTACATAAAGTGCTGCCTTTTCTTCTATATTTTCATCTTCTATAGTTTCTACTTCTAATAGTTTTATCGCATTCTCCAAATAAAAAACAGGATATAATGCAGACAAAATCATTCTAAATAAATCAGGATGTTCTCTATTTAACATATTCATATATGTATAGAATTCATCATATCCTTTAGAACTACTAGGATCGCAAAACTCCTCCATTAAAAGTCTTCTTATAAATTGATTAACATTATATACCTCGTATTCCACTTAAAACCACCACTAACTAAATAATATCAAAATATACTACTTACTACAATAAATTTTTGATTTTTTCTATTATTTATGGTATAATATGCAACATTAAATGGGGTGAAATGTGATGGAAGAAATATATAAGTTATTTCAAGACCAATATGGATATATAGCTAACTTAGATTTAGTAAAGGAATTCTTACAAAAACAAAACCTTAACAGTGAAGAAATAACTTCTATAATATTAAAAATATATTCCAATAACTTAGAAGTTAAAAAGACACTTAAAAAGAAAAATGAAATAATTAAAAACATGAACTTAACTACAGAGTATACACCAAGAGAAAAAGAAAAAGTAAAAAAAGAAACTACTAAAAGCGAAAAAACTCCAAATATACCACAAATAAATACTCTATTATACATAAGTGGATTGTCAAAAGATATGGATGAAGAAGCTTTAGAAAAATTAATACCTAGTACCAATGAGGATTTTAACGATATTATAACTATGACTCTATTAGACTTAATAAAAACGAAAGTTGATTTAGAAAAACTACAAAAAGAAGATAAAGAGTTAAGCATTTTAATAGATGAAGAACTAGAACAAATAGAAAGTAAAATCAATTTATTAAAAGATTATAGAGCATCTAAAACAAAAGTAAAAGTTAATACAGATAATATAAGATTAATATTTACTCCATCTATAATCGCGGACTTTAACTCATCAAGTATACCTAGAGAATTATATAAAGACTTTCTATCTTTAATATTATCATTTAAAAAAGGACTACCAAAAAACTATAAAATATTTAAACCTGGTGGATGTAATTATACAGTCTCAGAAGTTAGAATTAATGGATTAAGAATATTATATGATAAGTTAAATGATACAACATATTCCCTATACTATGCATTTAAAAAAAGTGAAAGAGATACATATTATCATGATACCCTAGTATCAAGAGCAAATTCATATTATGAAAACAAGTATGATATTTTAAGTGAATATTATAAATCAAGTACAGATTATTTTAAAGAACATGAAGAAAGTGAAAAAAAGTTAATGAAAAAACTTAGTGGTGATGAATATGGAAGAACTAATTAAAAGAATTGATGAAGAAATAGAAAATTTAAAACAAGAACTTTCAACACATAATAAAGAAGAACTTGAATTCTTTGAAAGACTAACTAAATTCTCAAGAAAAAGCTTGTATGAAATAGATAATATTGACCCTACTGACATAATATTGGGTTATATAAGATTTTTTGATGAAGAAACTCCATTTAGAAAACTAAAAGATGATATGGAAAGAATTTGTTACATTGATAACTTTAATTTAAATGATGTAAATAAAATATTTGAAAACTTTAATATATTCAATGAAAAAAATGCCTTAGATTTATTAAAAAATGAATGTGTAGACAACAAAAGAATCAAAGAGCTGGATCTTGAAAAAGACTTTGACGGATTTATAGAAATCCTTAATACAATATTTTCAACCAGTAGAACTGCCATGAACATTTTAATTAATTTATATGAAGAATATGATGAAAAAGGAATGTTTAGTGACCTAACACTATTTAATGATTTAAAAACAATAATTACAACAAATAAAGAATTTAAAGTGTTAGAAACAGATAAAAGTGAACAAACTTCATTACAACTTTCAAAACTATTAATAGATGATTATGAAAATAGTTACAAAGTTTTTGATTATTTTAATTTATTCAAAGTATATCAAAAAAAGCTAGTTAAAAAAACAAATAATCATAAATTTAATGCACTTAAAAAGATATCTGCTTATGAAGAAGCAAAAAAAGCTCTAACTTCACCAAAAGATGCATTACCAACTAACGAATTAACATTAATTAATCCGGATATAGCGTTTGAAATAATAAAATATAAATCGAATAAACTAGAAAAAGAATATAGAGAAGAAAAAGAATTATATGAGATAAACAATAATGAAATCACACCCCTTAATGAGGCTCTCTACAAATATGGAATACACTTTTTTACCTACGAAGAAAAAAAGAAAATATTAGATAATATTAGCTTAAATGATATTAACTTACTATTATCTATACTTGACTCTTCAAAAATGAAGTTTTTATTAAGTGATAAAAACACTTTATTAGAAATAATGTATTCATCAAACCTATCAATAATCTCTAACATAAATGATTTGATTAATAACAAAATAATAAATGAATCGTTTGTAGAGAAAAATATCGGAATATTATTTAATAAGGAATGTAGCGTTTTAGAAAACATCATACCTAAATATATGGATTTTTCAAAAAACTTACAAGCACTTAATAATGCAGGTATACAAATTAATAATGTTAAAAAACATAATATAGATGTATTATTACAAGATGAAGAAAAACTAACTTCAAAAATTGAACTTGCAAAAATATATGGGTTCGATTTAAAAAATGATGATTTATTAAACTTTTCTATATTAGAGGACTCAAACATCTTTAATATAGTAGATCAGTTGTTAGAACAAGGAATTAATGTTACTACAGAAATACTATCTGATATAAAGAAAAAAGATCCTAACTTTGCAAAAAGAACAAAACTAGCAATAAAAATTGGATTAAATGACTTAATTATTGATAATAAAATTAATCCAATAGTCGCAAATAAAAATAGTTTCTATATTAAAAATGAGGCTATAGATGAATACTTAGAAAATAACATTAATACCCTATTAGAACAAAAATATATAGAATGTTTAGAAAATGATGAAAGATTAGAAATAGATCCAAATCTATTAATGTTTAAAGGGATTAAAATAGTAGAAGAAAATTTTAAAGTAAGTGATACTCTATATAATATAAATGGTATACCTATATCAAGAATTAAATTCTTAAGAAATATGACTTCCCTAGTAAAAAACTTTGATATACATGAAGATACATCAGTCAAAATTGCAAATGCACTTTTATATAATTCAATACTTACTAATAATCAAATAAAACAACTATCATCCTTTGAAGATACAAAACTAAAAATTAAAAAATAAGCAAAAAACTGCGTTATGCAGTTTTTTTTAGTCTTCTCCTTCTTTTAACATTGTAGTAATAAATATACCATATCCCTTAGCGTTATCTCCCACAATCGCATGCGTTACCGCACCAACTATTTTATCACCTTGTATAATTGGGCTACCACTCATTCCTTTAATTACTCCATTGGTTTTATTTAAAAGTTCTTTATCAGTTATTTCAAATAAAATATTTTTTGTCTTACCAGTTTTATTAATTTTTAATATATTAATACTAAATTCTTCTATATTATTATCTTCTAAAACCGTTAATATTGAAGCATCACCAATCTTAACTTCATTTGGTGATGCAACTTTTTTTAAATTGGATTTATCTAATACTTCATTATAACTTCCATATATACCACTAGTTGTATTTTCCTTTATAGTACCATATGTTACATCATCATCAAATTTGGCATTCTTCTCACCCGTAGTTTTTTCAGTACTTTTAGTAATACCTGTTATCCTAGCTTTAAATATTTTACCATCTTTTATTTCCATCTTTATATTGGAATTTGCTTCTATTATTTCATGACCCAAGGCACCAAATATTTTAGTTTCCGGATCAATATACGTTAATGTGCCAATACCAGTTATTGAATCTTTCACATAGAGACCTGTTTTATATACTCCAGATTTATCCTTAAAAACTTCTAGATTAATATCTACTTTTTTATTTGCTCTTAAAGCAGTAAAATTAACTATGTTATTTTGCATAGTAGTATTAATTAGTTTTACCATATTATCAATTGAAGTAACATCATTACCAGATACTTTTATAATTCTATCTCCCACTTGAAAGCCTGAATTCTTACCTATGTTTTTACCATTAACTTCATAAAATCCTACAACCATTATTCCATCTGAATTAACTTCTATTCCTATGTTGCCTCCACCGGGAATTATATACTCTGAATAAGCAAATACATTAAATGGTATAATAAGTAATAGAAGAAGAAAAAGCTTTTGTAGTTTATTTTTAAAATTCATGAAATCATCTCCTTTTAAATCAAACTACATTATTATTATGTTTAATATATTAAAAAATATGTTATCTCCATCATTTACCAAAATTTAAAAAAAAATCAAATCATACGATTTGACTATTTATTAAAAAATGCATTTTCACAGACAACTTTATCCTTATCATATTTATCAGTATTTGAGTATCCTAGTAATGGTAATGTTATACCAGAGAAGAATAATGATAATATAAACCAAGTCTCTGATTTATTAAACTTTTTAGATAGATTATAACTAACTCCTGCCCTTGCAAACATAGCAACAATAGCAGCAATTGTAAAGAACTCTCCGCCACGACCAATAATATTAGCTAAATAAGTTGCGACAAGTCCAATAAACCAATATTCTTTTAAACCAGCAATTTTAACTAAAATCCATAAATTATAAAACGGAACAATTGCTTCCCAACCATTATATCCAGCTTTTTGAAATAATTTATAATTACCAACAATAGTAAAGACTATAAAGATAACAGCAATTGCAATAACAAAAAACAAAAACATTACTCCAAGTCCTAAGAATGCCGCAAACACTTTACTTGCAGATGTTAATACATTGAACATATTCATTTTTATTCCTCCACTTTAAAGTCTTCTAAAGAGCCATCTTTAGTTAAAATCTTATTAATACTTTCTTCCGCATTTTTAAGTTTTTCATTACAAGAAGATGCAAGCTTCATTGCTTCAGTAAATTTAGTAATCGCATCATCAAGCGCTACCGTACCATTTTCTAATTCCTTAACAATTTCCTCTAATTTTTTTAATGATTCTTCAAAATTTAATTCTTCTTTTACCATAATTGTTCCTTTCTATTTTATAACCGCAGATAATTTACCATCTTGTAACTCTATAGTTATATTATCTCCACTTTTTAAAGTTTTTACTTTATCTATTACTTTATTATCTTTTTTAACAATACTATATCCTCTTTTTAATGTAAGCATTGGATTAAGTACTTCTAATTTTGATAATATTTTTTCAAAATCATGCTTATTCTTATCAAAAAGTGAACTAATTCCTTTTTTTAAATTATTTTCAAGTAAGTTTAAATCGTATGTGTTTTTTTCAATTATCTTTTTTTGACTTAATAATAATCTTTCAAAAATATTATCAAATTTCTGTTCTTTTATTTCGTATATTGAAATAGGATTTCTTATTATTGGACTATCCATTATAGAATCTACTTTTTTTGTTTTAAGAGTTATTACATTATTAATACCAACAATCGCACGCTTTTCTAATTGTGATAATAGTGATAATACATCACTCATATTAGGAACTGCCATCTCGGCTGCACCTGTTGGAGTTGGAGCTCTTAAATCAGATACAAAATCAGATATAGTAAAATCTATTTCATGACCAACCGCAGAAATAACTGGAACATCAAGATTATGTATAGCGCGTGCCACACCTTCATCGTTAAAACACCACATATCCTCAATTGATCCGCCGCCACGACCTATTATTAAAACATCCAAATCATAACCCTTAGTAAGTTCTATATTTCTTATAATATCACTACTTGCTTCTGCACCCTGTACCAAAGATGGAAATAAAATAGTCTTAGCTATTGGCCATCTTCTTTTAATTGTAGATAGTATATCTTTAATTGCAGCACCTGTTGGAGCAGTTATTATACCAATATTTTTAGGAATTTTAGGTATTTTCTTTTTATATTTAGGATCAAACAACCCTTCAGCTTCTAGCTTCTTTTTTAGTTGCTCATATGCAACATATAAATTACCTACTCCATCTTCTATCATATCCAATACATAAATTTGATATGCACCTGTTGCCTCATATACACTAACTTTACCAGTAATTAAAACTTTCATACCATCAGCAGGTTCAAATTTTAATTTATTAGCACTACTAGCAAACATAATAGCGTTTATTCTTGTATATTCATCCTTAATAGTAAAATACAAATGTCCTCTAGTATGCCTTTTAAAGTTAGATATTTCACCTTTTAAATATATGTTACTTAGATGTATATCATTATCTATAATATATTTTATGTACTTAGTTAATTGTGTAACTGTTACATAATTTTGATTCATATTACACCTCATTGTGATAAATTTTATCTAATGTAGCATTAATCATCTTAGTTACTTTTTCATCACTATATTTCTTAGAAAGCTCAACTGCTTCATTTATCGCAACTACACTTGGTGTTTCTGTATATTTAAGTTCATATATACCAAGACTTAGTATTGCCTTATCAACTTTACTAAGACGTTCTATGTTCCAGTCAACTAAATATTTATTTGCTAAATCCGATATTTCTTTTTGATTTTTTATAATACCATTTACCATGTCATTAACAAATTCATTTTCTACTTCTAATTGCTCTTTTATTAAATCTTTAACATCATACTTAGTATTTGTACTTTCTAAAATGTATACTTGATACATTACTTTCATAATTATTTCTCTTAATTCGCTTCTGTTTCTCATATTCATGCACCACCTAAACTAAATTTTATCACAAAAGAAAAACAAAGTCATTATAAACTTTGCTTTTCTTGTTTTCTTTTTACTAGTATATCATTATTAATGTGACATGTTTAAAATTTTAACATATTCACTGGTTATGTTAATTTTTAGGTAATTAATTTAACATGTAACCCAGTATATTATCAAACTATAACTATTATATATAAAATAACAAATAAAAATGAAATCTATATACTAGCTACTATATAATTGATAGTAGTTAATAAGATTTCACTTTATATATCTTTGTTAAAAATTATTTTTAAAATATTCTCTTAAATACTCCAAAAATTTTAATGTTGTCCTATCTAGACTTTTTTCATTATAAGCAATACTAAACTTAGTAGTTGGATTCATAAAATCTATTGGTATTTCATAAAAGGTTTTATCTTTTAATTCTTTCTCAACACACTTTCTAAGACCCCAGCCTATTCCCATATCTTTTTTTACAAGTTCTTTTATAAGATCAATTGCATATATTCTAAGGTTAGTAGTAGCTATCATATTTTTTCTTTTAAACATTTCTTCAAGTGAATTTATATCATCATATCCTCTAGTTGGTAATATAAGTGGGTATTCAACCAATCTTTTACTATTATTTTGCATATATAAATCATAATACTTTTTTGAAGTAAAGAAACAATTTTCCATTTCACAAAGTATCTCTTCTTTATAATTAGAATCATTTATAAATATAGGATACTGAAGTATTACAAAATCAAACTCTTTATTTTTTAGCTTTTCTCTTGCAACTTCTGTGCCAGTCGTAATAACATCAAATTTTACTTTTGGATATTCTAATACAAAATCCTTAATTAATTTTGGCAACATAAACAGTGAAATATGTCCATATATTCCTATTCTAATCTCACCAGTTAATTCCTTATCACTTTCTGTAATAGATCGCTCTGCCATCAAAATATTATTAAATGCATTTTGAACATACCCCATAAGTTTTTCACCATTTTCGGTTAACTTAACACTTTTATTTCCACGAATAAATAGTTGGGTATCTAATTGTTCTTCTAACTCTTTAACGGATCTGCTGATTGCTGGTTGTGATACATGAAGTAATTCTGTAGCCCTCGAGAAACTTTTACACTCTGCAACCGCATAAAACGCTCGATATTTGTTAAAATCAAAATTACTATTATAAATTCCCATATATCCTCCTAAATTGTTTCTATATTAACATACTTTTTTCTTTTTTCAATACTTTTTCTCTATTTTTTAAAGATTTATCTAAAGAACCATCAAGTTTTTCTATAATTCTAACATCTTTTGGTAACTCTTCAAGAGATAAAACATCATCCCTATCAAATTCTAATGTAGTAAAATCTTCATAAAATGATACTTTAAACAGATGATTATTTTCTATAAAAGACAATTCTGTTTTTGTCACTTCATCACTAACTTCATTTTTATTAAGTAACTCACTATATGCTAATTCATCAATTTTTTGATCTCCTATAACCACACTTTTATTACTTCTATTTGATACAACTTGTAAAAAGTATGTTGAATAATCTCTATAAGTTCTTTTTATCAAAATTGTATCTAAATAAGAAGGTAATCCAAAATTCATATATTTGTTATTTACCTGAATTGTTCTTGAGTTTTCATTAGTATACTGATAGAAATCATCAGGATCTGTTTCAATAAGATACTTCTCTTGATTATCTTTTATCCCATAAGTAATATAATCTTTAATATGATTTATAACCTGATCAATTTCTTCTTGAAGAGGAATATCACTTCTAAATAATTTTAGATTTCTATGTCCTACCCACGCAGTCGAAGTCAAGTAATCAATACTTTTAGCCCATTCAGCTTCTTCAAATCTAGCTTTATTATTTTCAAGACTATATTTTTGTGGAAGACATGTAGCAGTTGAAAGTAGATCAATAACAAGATCATACTGATCAAGAATTTCTAATTCTTCCATACCATTTTCCGTAACAAGACGCTCAAATTCTTCTTTACTATTTAAATATGCTCTTCCGTCTAAAAGCCCTCTATCATATATAAATAAACACATATCTGCATCATACCCAAAACGAACAGCTTGTTCTGCTAACTCTTCCTTTGATTTCTGAACTCCAAATAATATATTTTGAAAATCATATACATTATTTGCTTCAACTGGTGTTATACCATTTGAAATTAATTCAGTTGCTGTCTCAGGTACAGTTATTAATTTTATCCTCTTGCCATTTAAATGAATTATGTTTTTATATTTTGAATCTACATCATTTACTGACAATTCCTTAATTGCATTTAAAACACTAGTTTTACCACCTGCAGGTCCCCCTGTTAGTGCAATCTTAATAATATCCATTTACTAATCCCTTTCTTAAAAAACTATTGGCCATAAAGTTTTTATAACCCTATACTAGCAACCCATTAATAATAATGCAAATATAATTTTTTTATAGGAATTATAACAAAAATTAATAAAAGACCCAAGCCTATAACTTGAGTCTATAACATTATCTATATTCAAAGAAGAAATCTAATATTCTTACCTTATCTCCTGGTTCAGCACCTAATTCAATTAATTTATCATCTACACCCATTTTTCTAATCTTTTTAGAAAAACGAGCTAATCCCTCATCAGTGAATTTAGTCATTTT
Organism: Clostridium sp. CAG:710; assembly: GCA_000432595.1. Classification (GTDB taxonomy): domain Bacteria; phylum Bacillota_I; class Bacilli_A; order RF39; family UBA660; genus CAG-710. The sequence continues at coordinate 22,709 of HF996853.1, forward strand.
AAATATTTTTTCTATTTCATCTCCACGAATTACCCAACAATCATCTTCTTTAGTGATTGTATAAGGCTCATCCTTTTTGAATTTATACAATACATGAGATTCAAATTTATCATCCTCATACAATGCAGTAACAGGAATTTCATCTAACATATCCGCAAGAGATGTTACAACATCCTCTAATCCAGTATTAGTCATTGCACTTACTTCAAATATTTTCTTGTCCCCTATTTTTTGCTTAAACTTTTCAAGATTCTCTTTTGCAGAAGGTAAATCCATCTTATTAGCAATTATAATTTCTGGTTTTTTTAATATATCTTTATTAAAATTTTCTAGTTCTTTATTTATAGTAACATAATCTAAATAAGGATCTCTTCCTTCAAACGCACTCATATCTATTACATGAGCAATTACCCTTGTTCTTTCAATATGTTTTAAGAATCTATCTCCTAGTCCTTCACCCAAGGAAGCACCTTCTATTAAACCAGGTAAATCAGCAATTACAAAACTTCTTCCATCCTTAGTTCTAACAACACCAAGATTAGGATTCAATGTAGTAAAGTGATATGCCGCTATTTTAGGCTTAGCCTTTGATACACAAGATATAATAGTACTCTTACCAACACTAGGCATGCCAACAAGACCAACATCCGCAAGTAGTTTTAACTCTACTTTTAATTCTTTAACTTCACCAGGCTCTCCATTCTCAGCAAAGTTTGGTGCAGGATTTGATTGTGTTTTAAACGCAGTATTACCACGTCCACCACGTCCACCATATGCAACTACTACCTCGTCATCTTTTCCTTTTAAGTCTGCTATTATAAAGCCAGTTCCTAAATCTGTAACTATAGTTCCTTGTGGTACTTTAATAATAACATCATCTGCCGCAGCACCGTTCTGGTTCTTACCTCTTCCGTTTTCACCTTTTTTTCCTTTAATAGTTTTCATATATCTTAAATCTATTAATGTATGTAACCCCTCATCTACTTTAAATATAATGTTAGAGCCATGTCCACCATTACCCCCAAAAGGGCCACCCATTGCTACATATTTTTCTCTTCTAAATGCTAGGCAACCATCTCCACCATTACCAGCCTCAACTTTTATTACAACCTCATCTATAAACATATTATTAATCCCCTTTCATAACATAATTTCAGTATATAATGCAAAACATAAGTGGTCAAGTAAAACTTAAAAAGAAGATGATAGTCATCTTCTCTTTAAATAACGAAATTATTTATTATTTATACTAAGTCTTAAAGTCTTTGATTCAGACTTTTTTTCCATTTCTTTTTCCATTAATACAGAAGCAACTTCTACAGAATGTGCCTTAAGTCCACCTTTTTCAAGATCATTTATCAATGCTTTTACATTTCTCTCATGAATTGAATTAGGTACTTCTTCATTTAAAGAAACTTCCATTCTTTCTCCTAAACTTCCTTGAAATATATCCGTACACTTATCTAAAAGTTTAGAAACAAGACTCCTATCTTCAAGTAGATCTAAATACAAATCATCTGAAAAATAAAATTTATTAAGTGAATACTCTTCATTATTATTCGATATAAGAGAGAAACTACATTCTTCATCATTTGAAGAAAAATAATCTTTTAATTCTTCCATATTTTTAAAAAGTAGTATAAATGCTTTCATATCTTCTTCATTAAGAGAAAGTATCTTACGTCTATTATTACTGCTATCAATTTTAACTAATGTTGTTTTCACGCTTTTAAGCCTCCTTATTCATATGAAACATCTAATGTTTCGCCTTTTTTGGCGTGCGTTCTACATTTTATCAAAAAAAAGATGATTTGTCAATTACTAATCACCTCTATTAAGCACACAAATTACTACAAAATACGCTATCTCCTCTTAAATAGTGTATAACCAACTAATGCAATAACCAATCCTGCCAACCCAACTATAACATAATTTAAGCTCTTAGGATTATTTACCGCATCATTTACAACTGCACCTGTTAAAAAATATTCAGAACAATGATTAATAACAAATTCAGCATAGCCATCCTTTACCTTAATATTTTTCTCAACAAATTCAACCTTTTTAGTCTCTTCATTGTAATAATATAAGTACAAATTATCGCCATCACTAAACTTATCTTTAACATTAACCTTTATCTTAGCATCTGTAGGTAAATCACCATGATGAGAGAAAGATATATAAACCTTATTCCCTTCTGGTGCTAGTCGGTCTATCTCTTCTTTTTTAGTAGATGTAAAATCTATATTAAAATTAAGAGTTATTTTATCTTTTATTTTGTTTTTATCAAAACTCCAGGAATAACTAAGTCCTGTAGACTTTTCAGTTAATCCAATTACTACTTCATCATTTTTAATTGTTTTTGTTATATTATAATCGCTTTCATTTATACCAACAATGTCTACATACGGAGGTACTTCATCTAAAACCGATGCATAACAAATCGTTGGTATAAATAAAATTGCTATTAAAAATATTAGTAATTTTTTCATAGTACCTCCGGTATCGTTAGCTTTTAATCAATAATAATGTTAATGGAACCAATTGATAAGTAAATTTAATTAACATAAGTAGGATGATATTATTATTATGTCTTGTATAAGCATAAGAAAATAAAAGCGCTGGTAAAAAATATGATAAAATATCAAGAACTATTGTCTTAGAACTAAATCCTACAAAAGCAAAATTAATTAGTGTATAAACAGATGCACTTACTAGTATAAACACCCACTTATTCTTAATAACATCACTTATTGATTCTCTAAATATTAACTCTTCTGCAACAATTGCAAAAACCATTGTTTTAAAGATTTTATATGTTAAATTTAATGTATTTGAATCAAACAATAATTTTGTATTTCCATCTTGCATATTACTAGCTGTTGGCCATAACAAATCAGTTAATACACCCATGCATATGTTAAAAATAAATATAATTGCAAACCATAACACAACAGTTTTTATAACATCAATAACTTTATAGTTTTCCTTTAAATCCTTAAGATCATTTTTTAAATTTTCACGATAAGCAAACACTATACAGATCAAGAAAATCAAATCGGCTACAAAAGATATTAATGTTGTATTTACAATATTAAATGTAGAAAATACAATAGAAATAACATTTGAATAAAGTAAATAACATATAAAAACCAAAAGTGTTTTGATAAGCTTTTCACTTGCATTTTTCTGTGAAGTATTATTTTTAATGACTTTTTCCTTCATATGAACACCCTACCTTTATTAGATTATAACACGCGGGTTAAACTTACTTCAAGCATTTCTAAAGACTTTCAACAAAAAAGACTCTAAAAAGAGTCTAGTTTACATATTAGAAGAATCTAGATAACCATTTCCACATAATCTAAAAGCCTCCCTTCTTTTTTATACTAGTGAATAATCACTTGTTTGTATCACTTTTTTGTATTCCCCTCTGACAATATAAGTATATATCATTTTTAGAAAAAATACAATAGTAATCAAACATTGTATATCATTTTATTTATAGAAACATTTAAAAAATGTAACTATCAAGAAAATAAAAAGCAGCATCAAAAATAGATACTGCTTTATATATATAAAATTAATCCTCTACTGGATAACAACTAACTTGCTTCTTATCTTTTCCTAAACGTTCAAATTTAACAACTCCATCAACTGTTGTATAAAGAGTGTCATCTTTTCCTCTTCTTACATTAGTTCCAGGAAATATTTTAGTTCCTCTTTGACGATATAGAATTGAACCTGCAGTTACTGTCTCACCGTCACCAGCTTTTGCTCCTAATCTACGTCCTGCTGAATCACGTCCGTTAGATGTTGAACCTTGTCCTTTGTGGTGAGCAAACAATTGTATATTTAACTTAAACATCATTATTCCTCCTCTATCTTTATATTTTTAGGATAATCATTTGCTAATTCTTTTAGCATATTTAACATATTTAATATTAGATTATCAACTATTTCATTGTTCTTATTTACAACTATTATAAAATTATCTTTTTTTTCTTCATAAGTAATATAATTCTTATCAAACATCATAATTGCATTTATTGTAGTTATCATAATAGATGAAGCACTACTGCAAACGATGTCTCTACCATAATCATCATATTCTGTATGACCTAACAAATTAATCTTTTTAAATTTATTATTTTCTTTTTTAACTATAACTTTTAACATTGATTAACCATTAATTTTTTCAATAAGAACTTTAGTGTATGGTTGTCTATGTCCTTGGCGACGACGGCTTGCTTTAGATTTTTGAGTATACTTAAAAATTCTAATTTTTCTTTGCTTACCATGTTTTTCTACTTTACCAACAACAGTAGCACCATCAAGATAAGGATTACCTACCTTTGAATCGATCATTAATACTTGATCAAATACAACTTCACTTCCAGCTTCTTGATCTAATTTTTCAACATAGATTGATTCACCTTCAGATACGTAGTATTGTTTACCACCAGTTTTAATTACTGCTTTCATATTATCCTCCTTTATATTTTCTAGACTCGCTATTAAGGTACTTATAAAGTTTCTAAACCTTTTCAATGCGGTTTGAACCCATAAAGGCTACAAACATTAAGAGTTTAACATAAATTCACTAGATAGTCAAATGTTTTCAGGTATAATTAGCAATTAAACATTAAAAACAATCCAACTTACCATTGGATTGTTATATTTCAACATCATTACTGCTAATCATTTCATCGCTCCTCTTTAATTAAATTAATTATACTTTTAATTATTATTATAAATATGCTTATTTCTTGTGACTTTATAAAAATATTTATTATTTGCATACAGTCTAAGAAAATAGAAATGAGATGTTGATGATTTTTAATTATTCTTTTAAATTTCATAATCTCACCTTTCTTTAGGCAAGATAATCCTAACATCAACATATAATAAATAATTTTATTCTAGCAAATAGTATGAACTACCTTGCCCCTATAATTGTTTTTCTAACATACTTCTCCCTTTCTTATAGTAGGTAGGTACAACACTAAATATTTAACTATTATATAAAGTTAATTAGAGTGTGATGCCATACACAAACTATACTGTAAATATTTCTTGTATTATAATTTTTCATACTATCACACTCCTTTCATAAATAATACAATTACATAATAAATTACAAATTATATTATGTCAACCATTTTCTGTTAACACTATATTTATACATTAAAAAAGATAGTTAAATAACTATCCATTTAATTACATATATTTTTCCATTGATTTCATCATTTGGTTAATTTGCTTTTGTGAAGGTTTTCTTCCCATCTGCATCATTAATGCTTTAATCATTTCCTCATTTATTGGAGGATTCTTTTTTAAGTAGTTAGTCATAACTTTCTTTGCAATAAAGAAACCAATAACTGCACCTACTAAAATTCCTATAAATACTTGCAATATATCAAGCCACATATTAGTCACTCTCCTTATGTATCTATTTTACTAAAAATTATATGTTTATACAAGTATTTTTATATTTGATAAGAAGAAATAATCATTATTTATAAAGTCACATACAAAGTAATTTCTATTATCTAATGCTAAAACATTAAAAAAATCCGTATAACTTTTATTAGTATTAATAAGTATATATGAATACTTAACTTTTAAAGCACTTACTTCATCTTTATATAAATTATTAATAATATGATTATCTTTCTTTTTTACATAAGTCATTTTATTATGTAGTTTTAAAAATATGTTTTTATCAACCTCATCCTTATCTATTCTATTAGCTAATTGTTTAAACATATTAAACCCATATTCTAAATCCTTTTTCCTCATGTAATATAATTGATGCAGTACATTATATAAACTATTTGGAGTTTCCTTATATAAATCTACATATTCACTTCTAATATCAAAAACATAATAAATTCTCATTTCCTTCACCCATAATAATAGTAATATTTATATAGTAAGAAAAATGTCAGAAAAAAGAACTACTTTAGTAATTCTTCTATTTTATTTTCGATATATTTTGCATCAAAATTATATTTATTTAATAGATCTTTATAATTTCCACTACTACCAAATGTATTCATTGTAAATAAATGAGATTCATCACTTACAAACTGATACCAAGAATATGGAGATGAAGCCTCTATAACAAATGTCTTAGATTTATCTGGAAGTATATTATCTACATATTCCTTACCCATTTTTTTAAATCTTTCTATAGATGGCATGCTTACTACTCTTGTATCTATTCCTTTTTCTGTTAAAAGGTTAGCAACTTCAAGCGTTAATTCTGCATCTTCGCCAGAAGAAATTAATATTGCATCAAGACGTTTTAATTCTTCTTTTAATATATATGCACCATTCTTAACCTCGCCTACCTTAGTAGAATCAAGTATATTAACCTTATTTCTACTTAAAACAATAACTGAAGGCTCTCTTGTATCAAATATAGATTTGTAAGAACCAAGTACTTCGTTCGCATCAATTGGCCTATAAACATTAAGATTTGGAATACTTCTTAAAGATATTAATTGTTCTACTGGTTGATGAGTTGGTCCATCTTCACCTACTGTAATTGAATCATGAGTAAAAACATATATAACTGGTAAATTCATCATTGCACTCATTCTTATAGCAGGTTTCAAATAATCAGAAAATGATAAGAAAGTAGATACAAAAGGTGTAAGTCCTACTAAAGCCAATCCATTAGCAATACCACCCATTGCATGTTCTCTAACTCCAAAATTAATTGTTCTATCTTCATAATCATTTAATTTTGCATAAGTAGATGAAGCAACATCAGCACTACCACCAATTAATAATTTATAAGACTTAGCAATTGCGTTTAGTATTTTACCAGAAGTTACTCTAGTAGCTTCGCAATTATCATCCGGAATATCATAATATAAATCTTTTAGTTTAACACTCTTTTTAGGGTTATCTAATTCATTTAATATTTCTTTATCCTCTTCACTTAAAGAAGAAATTTTATCCATCCATTCTTCTATTTCAGCATTACATCTAGTTGAAATATTTTCACTAAAGTAAGTACTTGCTTCTGAAGATATTTGGAATGGTATATCTCTTAATCCTAATTTTTCTTTAATTTCTTTTACATCTTCACTGTCTAATATAGAACCATGAACCGCTTTTGTACCTTCAAGTCTTGAATATTTACCTATTGTTGTTTTAAATTCTATTATTGTAGGTAAATCACTTGTTTTTGCTTTAATAAATGCATCATTTACTAAAGTTAAATCCTCAGGATCAGAAACAGTTATTACGTTCCAACCAATTGATTCAAATCTTAATTTAATATTATCAGTAAATGTTGTATTAGTATCACCATCAAGTGATATACCATTAGAATCATATAAAAGTATTAATTTATTTAGTTTTAACTTACCAGCAAGTGATAATGCTTCATAACTGATTCCTTCCATTAAGTCACCATCACCACATAATGCATAAGTATTAAAATCTATTACACCATCTTTTAATAAACTAGATAAGTATTTTTCACCTATAGCCATACCAACAGCATTTGCAATTCCTTGGCCCAATGGACCAGTAGCACAGTCAACGCCTGGTGTTATGAGCTCTGGATGTCCCGGTGTAATTGAATCTAGTTTTCTAAACTTTTTTAAATCATCAAGAGTTATATTATATCCTGCCATATGAAGCGTAGCATACAAAAGCGCAGAACCATGTCCTGCAGACATCACAAATCTATCCCTATTTATCCAATTTGGATTATTTGTATCTATCTTCAAATGATTTTGATATAGTGTAGCAATTATAGGTGCAGCCCCAAGAACTATTCCTGGATGTCCACTTCCTGCCTCACTAATCATATCAATCCCTAAACCTCTAATATTATCTACTACTTTTTTATCCAAGGGATTTGCATCTTTTTTCTTTATTAACATATCTCCACTCTCCTAAGATATTATATCTTATTTAATTAAGCTTTTATTTAATACTTTTTCTTTTTCTATCATTCTTTTAATGTTTCTACCAGAAATTGAATTATCAAAATAATGATTATTTAATTTCTCTATTCTGTTATTATATTCATCAGAACTTATATCTGCGTTTTCATATTGAAAATATAATTCAGATTGTTCAGCTTTATATCTATTTAAAGTAAACTCAACCAATTCCTCAGTTTCAAGATCACTTCCATATAAAAGATATGGATTAAAATATAAAGTACCTAATATTCTAGTTCTATCTGTATCTTTATCTAAAAAGGATAAAACTGCATTTTCACTAGCATTAAAAAGAAGGGATAAATCTCCTTCTGTTATATTCAATCTTTTTAATTCTTTAGAAACATTACTGCTATTAACTATTGTCATATATATTCCTCCGTTTCTGTAGGAATATATAATACTATTTTAAGATAAAATTGTCAAATTAGCTCCATAATTTTTCTGGATATATATTATTTTTAATCATTTCATCAATTGCAGAAGTTAATTCATTTTTATCTTCCTTATAAGTCATACCATGCCATACAGCATCTGTTTTAAGTATCTTACATGTTACTTTACCCTTTTTAATCTGTTCAAACACTACAGTAGGTATTAAGTACTCACATGTATCTAGTGAATCTTTATTTTCTTCTAAGAAACTTTTGAATCTCTCCTCAAGATAATCAAATATTTCAGGTTTAAACGCAAATAAATTCATAGATACCAAACATGAAGAAGGAACCTCAAATGGCGCTCTTCCATCAAGTGGAGTTGCAATTATTCTTGAACCATTTCTCTCAACTGAAGACTCAACTAATTCAGTTAAATAATCTCCATTACTTCTACAGATTCCTCTTTTTACAGCACCATTTTCAGTTATAGTATTTCCAACATAATATCCAGCCATTGCATAACAATTACTATTATTGTTTTCTCTTAAAAATTCTGATATTACTTTATAGGCATCAAATCCATAAAAATCATCAGCATTTATTATGGCAAATGGTTCATTTACTACATCCTTACAACAAAGGATTGCATGTGCTGTCCCAAGAGGTTTAACTCTGGTGATAGGGATATTAATACCAGCAGGAACATTATCATTTTTCTGAAAAACATATTCCACCTTAATTTTATCCTCTACTCTTTTTCCAACTGTTTCTCTAAAAATTTCATAGTTTTCTTCTTTAATTATAAATACTACCTTAGTAAAACCACATTTAATGGCATCATATATTGAATAATCAATAATGAATTCACCATTTTTACCTACAGGTTCAATTTGCTTTAAACCACCAAATCTGCTTCCCATACCAGCAGCTAATATAACTAATGTCATAAACCCTCCTATTTTTCATTAGATATTTTATTTATATATTCTTTAGCGCTCTCTACACTCTGTTCACTTGGAAACATAACATATAACTTTTGATGTGGATATGAATAAGTAAGTTCCATAGAACCAGTACCAGTTACTTGAGTATCAAGTATTTCGTATTTAGTTATATCTTCTAATTCATATTTAATAAATGCAGTTATATCCTTCATATCCATGTTAGTTGCAAATTTACCATCTAAAGAGTCAAGAATTGATGTATAATCAGTTACTACCATTGCACTCTTTGATAGTTTATTGAATATTCCTTTTATTACTTCTTGTTGATTCTTAATTCTATGATTATCACCTTCAACGTATGAATGTCTTTCTCTTGCAAAACGTAGAGCACATTTACCATTAACTGTATTAGTACCAACTACGTATTTACATCCATCTAAACTCATTGCCTTATCAGAATATATTTCAATTGGTCCAATTGTATTAACAAGTGACTCAACTGTAGTAAAGTTTACTCTTACATAATAGTTTATATCTATTCCAAATAAATCTTCTATAGTTTGAACTACAGTATTAATTCCATATATACCAGCATGAGTTAATTTATCTTTATAACCTGTTTTACCATGTAATTGAACATAATAATCTCTTGGTATTGATGTTAACAATACTTTATTAGTATTAGGATTAACTGTCGCAATCATATTAACATCGTTTCTTGTGGTTTTATTAATTGTACCATAAGAATCCATTCCACTAATTAATACATTAAATGACGTATTTTTAATACTAACCTTTTTAGTTATATCTTCAACATTCTTAGTTATATCTATGGTTTTAAGTACTCTTGTTCTTTCACTAAAATCAGTATATTTTTCTTCTAAATCTTCTTTTATTAGATCACTTACTAATATTGAATCAGTCTTAGCAGTATATAATCTATCTTTTAAAGAATCAATATTCTTAACGGTAGAGTAATTAAGTTCTAGTCTTATTTTAGATAATACTTCTTGACTAGTTCCTTCATAATACGTTAAATTCTTACCATATAAATCAGATATCTCATCGTATTTAGATTCTTTCATTACAATTATATAATAACTTGTAATTTCTTTTTTTATAGTATTTAAATTATTCATAAAATGTGTTGTTTTATTTAAATAATATATTCCACATGAATAACCAACTATCATAAGTATAGTAACTATATAAGCAAGGCCTTTAAATAGTTTAAAAACAATATTATCAGAAGATATAAACAAGAAAATATCTGTTATTATAGTTACAATATAACAAGTTGCAACTAGTAACATAAAATATTTATCTGGTATTACATCAATCTTCTTAAGTATAACTATAAATATAGTTGTAATTATAAATAATAGTATTCCTGCAATTATTCCTATAATATTTTTCTTTTTCATAATAACCACCTAACTGACTAAAAAGTCACAATTTCTTTTTATTTTTTCATAGTAGTCTTTACCAGCTACTTTATTAAACAATTTATCTATTTTCTTCCAATTATCAATAAGTGTTGTCCTATCAACTCTATGTAAATCAGTTCCAAGATAATCTACGTATCTATGTTTAAGCATATATTTTAAAAGCTTTTCAGCACTATCTCCATATCTACCAATTATACTAGTATAATTACATTGAAATAGTACTTTTTCGCCTCTTAATTCATCAACCAAACTATAATCATCTTGAAAATAAGTATATCTTTCAGGATGTGCAATTATTGGTAAATAACCAGCGCTTTTAATTTCAGAGATAATATCAAGAAGTCCTATTATTTTATTATGAAATGGAAGTTCAATGAGTAAGCAATTAGTATCTCCTAGGGTTTCTATATATCCATCCTCTACCAAATTTACTATATTCTCATTTATAAATATCTCATTTCCAATAAATATATTTACATTAATATTATTTTTCTTAAGCTCATCTCTTATTATTTCAAGCTTTTCTTCCTTTATTTCATTGGGAGCACTATATTCACTATCTTCTATATAGTGAGGAGTTATTATAAGATTATCAAAGCCTATAGAACTTAATTTTTTAATAAGTTCTATAGATTCTTCTAAACTCCTTGCTCCATCATCTATTCCATATATTAAATGTGAGTGTATATCTGTCATTATTTCACCTACTCATAGTAATTAGAATATTTACCCCTTTTTGTTGTAGGAGCTTTATTTACAACAACCCCTGCGATATTAGCATCAATTTGTTCTAATGCTTTTTTAGTTTGATTTAATTCATCAATTGAAGTATACCCTATAGTTGTAACTATTATAACTCTATCAACTAGATTTGCTAGTACTAGTGAATCAGGAAGTCCATTAACAGGAACTCCATCAAATATAACTCTATCAAAATTTTCTCTAAATATATTTACTAACTTCTTACAGCTAGAAGAGTTTAAAAGTTCACTAGGGTTTGGTGGAACAGTACCACGTGATACTATATACAAATTTGATATATTAGTTTTCTTTATATATTCAGGAAGATCTTCACTAGTTCCTGATATTAACATATTTGAAAATCCTTTAGCAGCAGATTGATTAAATATTTTATGTACTCTTCCAAGACGTAAATCTGCATCAACTAATAGAACCTTTTCTCCTGTTTGAGCAAAAGCCGCAGCTAAATTAGCACTTATAAAACTCTTTCCTTCTCCAGGTACTGAACTAGTAACAAGTAATACTTTAGCATCATCATTTGCAGTAAACTTTAAATTTGTTCTTATTGTTCTTATATCTTCACTAATGTTTGATTTTGGTTTACTAAATACGATTAATTCATCTTTCATTATTTTCTACCACCTTTGCCATACATTTGAACACTACCTAATATTGGAAGCTTAATTTTTTGTTCAACTTGCTCAACTGATTTAATTGTTCTATCAAAGTAGAATATAACAAATGAAATTCCACATCCTAGTACAAGTCCAACCATAACATATATAATAAGTTGTTTAACAACATTTATATTGTATGGAGAAGTTGCAACTGTTGCTTCATCTAATATACTAACATTGTTCATCTTATATAGATCAATTACTTCTTTAGCAAATGAATTAGCAGTTACATTAGCTATATTTTTAGCTTTAACAGCATCTCTATCAGATACAGTAATTTTAATTATTTCAGTTTCATTAACAGAACTAACAGAAATCTCATTAGCAAGAGATTCATAACTAGTATCAAGTTCTAACTCTTTTATAACCTGATTAAGTACTCTTTTAGATTTAACTATCTCTGCATATGTACTAACCAAATTTTTATTAAGTGTTACATCATTTTGTGTAATACCATTTGACGTAGTAGTAGAACTACCTAATATTACGGTAGTATATGATTGATACATTGGCTTTTGAATTAAAAATCCATATATACTGCCTAAAATACATACTGCTGCGGTAACTGTTATTATAAAACCCATCTTACCTTTGAAAAAATTGAATAACTCCTTTAAATCGATTTCTTCCACTTATTACACCTCTTTATTCTAGATTTATTCTAGTATAACATAATACAACAAGTTTTTCTATAAAAAATATATTTTTAAATAAAATTAAAAATTGATGATTATAAATCACCCAATTAATTTATTATTATTTTGATATAATTTTGATGAATAATTAATTATACTGTCATGGGCAAGTCTATAAACATAAAATGATTTTATTACATCAAAAGAATTAATATCACTAGGTTTATTTTTTATTAAATTATAATATTTATTATCAACCATCCAATTAAGTGCTGTTAAATCTGCTTTTTTCTCGTATTCGTCTGTTGACATATTGTCAATAGAACTAATTATACTACCATTTTTTGCTCTATTAAAATCACTTTTACAATGTGCAAGTTCATGTAATAATGCAAAATATATATCAGCAAATCTTTTATGCTTTTTTGTTATATATATAGCAGGTTTATCATTTAAAACTTTAAATGCTCCTCTAATTTTAGAACCCGGTAAATCATCTTCAATTGCTAAATATATACCATTTTTATTGAATTCTTTAATTAAAGCTTCCTCGTCAAAAATATTTTTCTTTGCTTCTTCTCTTATATAGTTAACTAAATTAGATATATTATTTTTATTATATTCAGAAACTTTTTGTTCAATTACAACCTTATAACAACGTTCCAACCATAATGCCAATAGCTCTGGCTTATCATTATTACTTTTATAAAAAATTGTATTATCTTCCTTATATAATATTTCAGGATTTGTTATTCTAAGATATTTTAATATTCCCTTAGCTACACTATAAGGATTTCTTTCATCACTAAATTTATAATTATATTTCTTGCTAAACTCTTTATAATTAAACTTATTTATATATTGCGTTATAGTAATATTATTATTCTTAATATATTCATCAATTAATTTATCCATCTTATAATTAGACTCAACATTTTCTATATAACTAACTGGTATACCAGTAACAAAAGAAATGTTATATATCATATTTTGTGATAATTCAATATTTCCTTTTAATATATCATTTAAATTCTTAGGTGATGTTCCTATTCTTTCAGCAAATTCTTTTACACTAATATTATAAAATTCTAAAAACTCATTTAATTTTTTACCAAACTTATTCATCATAAAAAATCACCCTTTCCGAACTAAAGTCCCTATAATGATCATAACTAATAAATGCAAAAATTAAACTATTATTATCAATAGAAGGCTGAACTATTAATCTTATTACGCCACCATTCTTAGATAGGTTAAATGAATAATATCCATTTTTTTCATACTTAAGAGCTTCAAATCCATACATTTTAGCGAATGGATTACTAACTAAACCTTTAAATGTATCAACTTCTTCAATTAATTCCTTAATATCACTTAAATTGGACTTTTCTTTATGATACTTCTTTAAGTTCTTATAAGTATTGTCAAAGCTTTTCGTGTATATTATATTCATCTTACCTCCATGTATACTACTCATCAACCATACATATACTAACATATAAGTTGGTATATGTAAATGTTTTTATAAAAATTAATTAAAAAAAGTGCATAGGCACATTAATTACTTAGTTAAAAGCTTAGGTTTATCATCTTTCAATTTTGATATATATAAACAAGCAAGTTCATCACATTTATCAGACGTTAATTCACCATTTTCTAATTTATATTTAATTAATTCATCAATAAAATCTTGTAATTCTTTTGGACAATAACTTACCATTGAACCACAGAACTGACCATAAAACCTTACAATATGTTCTTTAGCGTTTGTTTTTCTACTCTCATACAATAAAAGATCATCTTTTCTAAATAAAGTATGTAAAGAATCATTATATTCAATTGGATATTCTTGTTTAGGAAACATTCCATCCTTTGATATATATCCACATACAAACTCTTCTTTTTTTGTTTCTAAAATTTTGTCTAAAAATCTCCCTCCGTAGCAAACTGTATCAATTAAAACAGCCTCTTCATTGAACTCATAGTTACCTTCTTTGACATAGCTCATAACCCTAGCAAGAGAAGGACCAATAGTTTTTAAATCAAAAGAGGAATTCCTACATATACCTCGTATATATAATTCTCTTTTATTAAGCATATCAATATTCTTATACTTTAATGCATCTTCCCTACTATTATAATTTTTAATAACCTCATTTTTAATAGAATTATATCTATTATAATATTTACTTTTATTATGCCTATAATCTTGTTCTAATTTATCCAACGTCATATACTTTTCTTTATACAATTTTCTAACTTCATTACAATAGTTTACATAATTAGAATTACTTTCCTTTAAAACCTCAAACATAATTACCTCCATAAATAAAATATATATTAGAGCAATATAATTGTCTAATATATATTTATGATAGTTGGTATAACTAAATTTTATAAATTTTTTTCTAGTATATCTGCAATTTGTTTTGAAGCTATTCCATCTCCATATGGATTAGAAGCATTAGACATTTTGCTATATTCTTTATGATCAGATAAAAGTTTATTAACTTCTTCATATATAGTTTCTTCATCAGTACCCACTAATTTTAATGTGCCGGCTTTTATTCCCTCAGGTCTTTCAGTTGTATCTCTTAATACAAGTACATGCTTTTCATCAAACGATTAGTAGCTAACTAATCTCACAGGAATTTCACCTTCGTGTGGTTCTCACACAACTGCACCCATTGCTTTAGTCTGTGGTTATGCAGGAGTATCATTATTTCTATTACTTGTTTTCGCAGATTGATAGCTAATCAATTTTATAATCGAGCTTTTGTCGCAAGCGAGCTCACTAACGTGCTAGAGTAATAGGAATGTATTTGATGAAAGAAATTATGTTTTCAAAGAACAAGGTGAAAGGATTATTTATCCTTTCACCTTATTCCTCACTAATTGGCAATTATTCAACCACTAAATTTATTTTTTTAATATTTTTTTCAGATTATTAATTGCTTGTTTTATACTTTTACTAATCATTTGAAAAGAAGTATGTTCTATTGATGCAATTGTTTTTAAATCTAATTCATCAAAATAATACATTTTAATTCTTCTTCTTTAAGTATTAGATAACTTATTTATAGCATTAATCAATTCATCATAAGTAGAATTTCTAATGATAAGATCATCTATTCCATCTTCATTATTAATTACCTTTTTATAAATACTTTCATCAGTTAATTCTAAATGTTCAATATGACGATCATACTCATTTAGTTCTTTTAAATCATCTAATTCGAATTGATTAAATATATCATATATTTCTTTTTTTACTTCAACGATTCTAGGTATATTTGAACTATCTCTGAATAAAATATAATAGTGATTATCAATAGTACTTAAAGTATATAGATTATCCTTATACTTTCTTCTCTTTGGCAAAGAGTTCATTTCTTTCTCCTTTCAACTTAATTTCTTAAATTGAAAGAAGTTGGCCCTCTAATTCGACAAATATCTACATATTTCAACAAACAAAAAACTGGAGGCGAAATTCTATTTTTAGAGCATCGTCTCCAGTTTTGTTTAATAAATATTTTAGAGCACAAAAGATTGAATTTTTGTAAAACAAAAAGTCATAATCTCCCAGCTTAAAAGGAATGAATCTCATAAAGGCATATAACCTCCTGAAGGAGCAGTCCTTTAGATATATCATTCCTTTTTATTCTTTATAATTTATTAGTATCACTTTAATTATGGCCTGCTTCTCAGCAGTATATTATAGCAATTATTTAAGATAATTCAATATTATTTTTGTTCTTTCTTTTTATTCCTAAAAAATCATATATTATATATTTATAGTTTAAAATAAAATATACAGTAATTGCAGTTAAAATTTGGACAATAATTTTTATTAACAAACTTTTAAAAGGAATAAAATTCCATAGAAAAACAATCACACCCATAATAATAGCTTTATAAAGGAAAGGCTGTACTTTAAAAAAAATATATTTATAATTAATGTTTTTTCTAGTGTTAATTACTTGATAAGCCATAACAATAAATTCAGCACTAATAGTTCCAATACAAGCTCCATATGCGCCATATTTTCTTATAAAGATTAAATTAAGAATAAAATTTACAATTGCACCATATATTGTCGATGTTACGTATATTTTATCTTTAGATTTAGGTATCAAATAATTATTTCTTACAACATTAGTTATTCCTGAAAAAATAATTGTTATAAGTAAAATTCTTATTAGATTGGAAGCGTATACAAATTCTTTCCCAAAAAATACGATAGAAAAATCATCAGCTATAATAAATAATCCGATAAATATAGGGAACAACATAAAGAAACATAATTCAAAAGTACTAGTTATTTTTTTATCAAAATCAGAATTGTTTGTTTTCGACATATGTGGAAGCATTACAACTCCCAATGCAGAAATAATACTTAATGGTATAGTAATTATTTTTTCAGCATTTTCATAATTACCTAATTGAAAAGTATTAGAAAAAAATCCAATCATAGTTTTATCCATTATTCTGTATATGCTATAAGCAACAACCGGTAGAAATAAAACTAAGCATTTTGACAAATGATTAAAAATATCTTTTCTATTTACCGAAACACGAATTACTTCTTTTTTAATAAAAAACCATAAGTAAATCTGGCTTATTAATGTTGATGAAGCCAATATTAATGTATAAATCCACAAATCATTTTTTGATTTAACAAAAATAAAAATAAATAACAAAGATAAAGTTTTAATTATTATATTTCTGGAAATAGTAATTTTAAACTTTTCCACACCAAAAAAGTACCAATTAATATCAAAAGCACAGGACAATAAATAAATAAATTGAATTAATAATATTGTTTTATAATCATATTTAATTATAAAAAAGAAGAAGAAGAAAAATAGTATACACATTATACATGTACATATTAATTGTAAAAAATAAATTGAATAGAACTTTTTTGATCTCATTTCAATGTTATTACATACTTTAGCAATTTCTCTAGAACCATAATTATTAATACCCAACATTGAAGCAAGCATAAAATAATTAATTAATGAATATGTATACGAATAAATACCAATATTATCTGCACCTAACACTCTAGAAACATAAGGAATAGTAATCAAGGGTATAATAAAAATAAATACTTGATACAATAAGTTATAGAGAAAATTTTTGTTTGTATCTTTCATAATTCCTCCACATGTAATAAAGATTAATTCTTTACTATATTATCATTTATATATTTAAAAGATTTGTTTTTTAGTTCCTTTAATTTTTTCTCATAATTATCATATCCAACCTCTTTCAAATAATTATAATTTTCATCAAATTGATATGATAATAATCTTTCATTCATATCTAATTGTTTTAACAAAGTTCTAACTCTGTCGTCGTCACCAAACATACCTCCGTTTTTAACAACAATGAATTTTTTTCGATAAATTGTTGAAAAAATAGTACCATGATATGATGTAGTAATTACTAATTCTGCATTTTTAATTAATGATAAATATATACTAGGGCTTTCCTCTTTAACTAGTTCAAACCCAAAAGTTTTAATAAACTTAATATAATATGATTTAGTGCTCCAAGTAATTACTTTCAAATTATATTTTTTTGATATTTTTTTAACATATTTGCAAATATCACGATTAAAAGAAGGCGAATAGAAAAAAATATACTTATCATTATAGGAGATTTTTTTATCTTCAATTTTATTATAATCTGTTTCATTTAAAAGTAATGTTGGATCTAATAAAACATCAACATCTTTATTACATAATTCTTTAATCCATTTTTTTCCATTATATTCTCTAACGGATAAAGCATCAAACGAACTAATCATTTTCTTATATTTTTCAACATTATCAGAATATTTCATAATGTTTTTTGCGCCAAAGCTAGGTGCATAAGCTATTTTTTTTGCTTTTTTTACCCATGGCAAAAAGTAGGCATCATCTGAATCATCAATAGTAATGTTCCATATTTGATCACTACCAGCAACAATAATAGAATAATCATCATCATTCAATTGTGAAATATCAGAATATTCATTAGATAAATTAAAATAATCGTTTTTAAATTTTTCATAATTATTGTTATTGATTAAAATTCTTTTTCGTGCTGGCAATAATAAAATGTTTTTTACAATATTCTTCAAGCTATTATTCTTATTAAAAATGCTATAAAGTTGTCTCTGGCCACTATTAGAAAAATTGATAATTTCTACATTTAGGCCTTGCTGTTTTAAATATTCTTCAATTGCATAAGATTCTAACATAGAACCACAATTATAAGAATTATGAAAAGTAATTATGCCTATCTTTTTCATCTGTATCCTCCTATATTTTACTAAAATAGAATGTGTTTTTTTTGTTTTTAATACATCTTAAAATCCTAAAAAATAAATAAACAAGATAATAACATTTCATTTTACACAAATATAAGACGAAATGATATTTTTTATTTACCAAAAGATTTTTATTAATTGCATTCGCATATGGCTTATTTTTTAAAAAGTAAAGATATTTTTTTGAATCATAGTAATTATCAATATAAGAAAGTCTTTGAAATAAAACATATATAGCCATTTGTGCATTATATGTTATAATATCGTCTTTCAATTTCTTATCAAAATCAAGATTTGATAATTCAACTTGGAAAGATAAATCTGATTTAAATATTCTTTCGTCAAATCTTTTTGTAGCACTACCAGTAAAATTTCTATAATTATAAAAAGATTTTTTTATAGTTTTAAATGAGCTACAACATAGAATACTATTTAGATTAAAAAGCATATCTTCACCATTAATTAATTTTTCATTAAAGAAGATTTTATTATTTATTAACAATTCTTTTTTTAAAATTTTTGAGAATGGCCCAGCAAAACAAATATTTTCGTTGTTATACCCAGTTATTAATCTGATTATCTCTTCTTTTTTACTACAATTTGGTATTTTTTCAGAGAAATAGTAAATGTCACAATTCTTTATTAGATCTAATATTACGTACCAATTTTCATCTAACAAATCATCAGAATCAACAAAACCAATGTACTCTCCTTTTGCTACTTCCAAACCATGATTTCGAGCTCTGCTAACTCCAGCATTTTTTTGCTGCAAAAGAACAATTCGATTATCTTTTTTTTGATAATCTTTACAAATATTATATGAATTATCAGTTGAACCATCATCAATTAATATTACTTCTATATCATTATTCTTACATGTTAAAACACTATCCAGGCATTCACAAAGATATTTTTCCGAATTAAAAATAGGTATAATAATTGATAATCTCTTTTTTCTCATTCTTTCCTCCATAATAGTATTATATATTTTCTTTATTGATTAATATATAAAACCAATAAAGAAATGGGAAATAAACACTGATAATATATTTTATTTTTGTTCGTTTACTTAAGTTATTAATTCTGATTTGTTTTTTAAATTTTTTTGTTTGTTCACCAATTCTTTGAATTTGTGAATCTTTCTCCATTCCTAAATAATTATATTTAATAATAGTTTTAACATAATTAATGACGTAATCGGCTTTTAAAGCATCTATTCCTTTTTTATTTTTATTTAAAATTTCTATCTGCTTTTCCCTAACAAAAAAATATTGAAGTTTTATATTGTTAATTTTTTTGTTACAAGCACTATTTATATATTGAACATAATGATAGCACTTTTTATTAATGTATACGCAATCAAATTTTTCATTCAAATCATATATATAATAATTGAATAAATTATCTTCCAGCATTTTTATATTTTCATCTAAATATATAGTGTGATTTTTATTAAATAACAGTCCTCTATAATAAAGCTTATTGCACAAAAATCCATTAATACAAAAATCATTGAACATATTTTCAGTAAAATAATCTCTTGAGAAAAATCTACTCTCTGATTGAAAGTTTTTAATTTCTTTTGAATCTTCATTTTCATAATAATAATTACAAATAGCTATCTTGCTGTTTGACTCTATAATACTATTTAATAGTATTTCGTACATTTCTGGCTCTATATAATCATCAGAATCAACAAAACCAATGTACTCTCCTTTTGCTACTTCCAAACCATGATTTCGAGCTCTGCTAACTCCAGCATTTTTTTGCTGCAAAAGAACAATTCGATTATCTTTTTTTTGATAATCTTTACAAATATTATATGAATTATCAGTTGAGCCATCATCGATTAATATTACTTCCAAATTAGAATATGTTTGAGCAAGTATACTATCTAAACATTTTTTTATGTAGTTTTCTGAATTGTATATAGGAACTATAATGCTAATCAAATTGTTTTCCATTATCTAACTCTCCTTTATATTCATATATCAAAAAACCTACAGAAGTTATTAACAAATTACAGTCAGGAAACAGCCACAACTTTTCACTAATTCCATATAACATAAATATAAATATTATAATTACAATACCGATTAGATTCTTTTTATATAATACTTTTAGAAGTCTTTGAAAGCCATATATGTATATAAAGCATCCTAAATATCCAAAAGCATAAAGCATATATACCACTGCAGTATCACAAGATTTGTTTGCAATAGAAATATCACTGCCAAATAAACTCAATTTATAGTTATGAACAAAATAATTTATATTAAGTAATCTACCAGAAGTTATCTTATCAATGATTAACCCAATTGAATAATTATTAGAATATAACAAATATGAAACAGCAATTATAATTGTTGTTATAATAGGGCTGTAAGAAATCAACTTTTTTACAACTCCTTTTGAAAAAAATTGAGGTTTTAATTTGTAAATATAAAATAATACTAAAGAAACAAAATATAAGTATAGCGCTGTTCTACTTCCAGAAAAATGATGTGAAAAAAGCATAATTGATGTATATAAGATAATTTTCAATATTGATAATTTATTTTTATTTAAATAAAGTAACTCTAAACATAAAATAAAAGTATGCAAACCAAGAACATTAGGATTAGAAAATCCAATACTATGTCTAATACGGTCATTATAATATGCAATGGTATCTTCTGCTATTCCTAAATTATAAAAAGCAACCATAACTAATAAAAATATAACTCTTAATTTTACATCAAAAGATATTTTTTTATCAAAACTGATATTTTTTGAAATCAAAACAATCAGTGATAATTTCAAAAACAGGTAATTTTTAGAAGTAACAACAAATATAAAGGATACTAATAACAACAGCAGCATTTTTATCAATTCCTTCATTTTGTATTTTCTCAATTGGAAAATTAAAACAAATAAAATAATTGCCATTGAAACATTAGTCAATTGTTTTAATGGTTCTCTAAAAATTGCAATAGTTCCAAAAAATGCATAAAGCATAAATAAGAAATATGATACATAAAAAAGCAAATTTTCTAAATTAATCTTATTTGTTTTCATGTTGTCTCCTTTCTAATTAAGCAACTCATCAATAAAGTCATTATAATATTTTTCTGCACTATAATTATTTGATTGTTTTAAGCTTTCTTCCCCCATTTTTTTTAAAATTTTATCATTAAACAATGTTTTTTCTATTGCATTCGCAAGACTTTTTATATAGTTTTTGTTACGTTCAATTAATATTGAACATCTATCATTTACATATTCAGGTATTCCTCCACAATCAGATGCTATTACAGGTAGACCAGAAGATAGAGCTTCAATTAGTACTAGTGGTGCTGAATCGTCTATTTGTGATGGAATAACCACTAAATCAGCAATCGAATAATACTTATATAATTCATCATGTTTTACATAACCAGTCATAATAATATTTTTGTTATCAAGCATTTCTTTTTTTACTATATTTTCATATTCCGTTGTTATTCCAGTATCAAAAATAGGAGCTCCAACTATCAACAATTTATATTTGTTCTTTTCTTCTAATGAGTTAACTGCTTTTATTAGTTCAAGTGTACCTTTATCTCGATCTATTCTTCCAACATACATAATAACCTTTTCAGAAGATATCTTATATTTTTCTTTTAAGTCAATTTTTTCTTTATTTGACACCTTTTTAAAAATATCATCATTACAACAATTCAATACTACACTACATTTTTCGTCATTAACATTAAAAAAATCTTTTACAAAGTTATTTCTAAATTCACTTACACTGATAAACTTTTTAGTATTTTTTATAATATTGGCCATACCATACTTACTTGGAACAATATTATGGCAATGATAATAATAATTGTTTTTATATTTTAAATAATTTTTTCTCCATTTTAATGATAAGTACATTATTGTATGATTTTCCAATAATACTTTATCATATTTGTTTATTTTTAATTTTTTACTACATTTATTAAAAAAATCAAATCTTTGAAAAATATATCTAAATTTTCTACTATCTTTTCTCCTTAGTATTTTATCGATAAAAAAATATATTAGTTCATCTAAATATTTAGATATAAATGAGTTTTTAATAAATATAAAATCAGTGTTGTAGTAATTCATACTAATTTTAATTGAATCTTCATCATAAGATGAGAAAATAACTGGTTTAATTCTATTATATAATTCGTTTTTGTTTATTATAGTATCTAATAAATTCTCCGCTGCACCACCTTTTGAGGCAGGAACTGGTAAAAAGCCAGAAGTAATAATTGCAACCGATTTATTATTTTTGCTTTCATAATTATATATTTTATCCATAGAAAGCATGATTCTATCAAGTAAATATTCTTTAATAATATTTTTACTCTCTATAATAAATTCTTTTTTATTTTCTTTATATATTTTCTCAACACATTCAGAATATCTTTTAAAATCTTTTAGTTCAACCAAATATCCATTTTTATCATCAGCAACTAAATCTCTATTCCCCCTACAATTAGAGGCAACAATTGGCAAACCAACATACATAGCTTCCATTATATTTACAGGTAATCCTTCTTGATTTGCCGCAGATAGAGCCAAATTAGAAATTTTCAATAAACTTGGAATATCTTTTCGATACCCTAAAAAATGTATTTGAGTTTCCAATCCTAAATCTTTAACTAGTTTTTGGCATTTTCCATTTAATGAATCTTTACCTGGAAGCAATAAGTGTACATCTTTATGATTTGAAATAAACTCTTGAAGAGTATTAATTAACCATATTTGTCTCTTTCTTTCAGACAACTCTGCTGGATAAATCATAACAAAGTCTTTAGGAGTAATACCCAAGGTATTTCTTAAATTATTAATTTCACTACCAGATAATATAAAATCAAATTTATTTTCATCTATTCCAACACCAGGTACATATTTAATATCATTACATCTTTTGAATTTTCGTTTAGCAATCAAAAAATCTTCCTCATTAATAAGAATCAAAGTATCAGTAAATCTTGAAAGAAATTTTTCTATTGGATAAAAAAGAATCCAATTTTTTATTGGAGCTCCTTTAAAGAAGTGAAAACCATGTGCTGTATATAAAACTCTTGTATGATTCTTCTTTCTGGATTTATTAGCAGCCAATCTAGTCACAACTGAACCCATAGGAGTATGTGTATGAATAATATCAAATTTTTCAAAATCACATATTTTTTTTAATTTAAAAATCGCTTTAATATTATTAATTTTAAGTGGATTTCTTTCAAAAGGTATAAAATGCTTAACATCACAATATGGTATTTCTTCATTTCCATTGGTAGCCACATGAACTTCATAGCCATTTTCTTTAAATTTCTTTAAAAAAGGCAAATGAAACTGAAGAATATGTGAATCAACAGTAGCAGTAAATAAAACTTTTTTCATCAAGCACCACTCCCTACTAATAATGAATCATCTAACTCTTCAGCTAAATTTAAATTTGGCATAGTATCTGGAGTAACCTCTTTTTTCTTTTTCATATCTTTATAGTTAAACTTATAATATTCTTTTTTCCTAGGATTATTTTGTTTATAAAGTGCTTTAATCTCATCATGTATTGCAGATTTACTATTACTAAAGCCTTCTCTTTTTAATATACATTTAATAGTTTTTAAAGCAATCATTACATCCATTTTAAATGAAACATGTTTAACATAATATATATCTATATTAATACGCTCTTTAATACTAAGATTATTTCTACCACTGCATTGAGCAAGTCCAGTTATACCAGGCAATACATCTAATCTTCTCATTTGATGCTTATTAAAATTTTCTGCATACTCTAAAATCCAAGGTCTAGGTCCGATAAAAGACATATCACCCTTGATTATATTTATAAGTTGTGGAAGCTCATCTAAAGATAATTTTCTAATAACTCTACCAACTTTAGTTACTTGATCTTCCTCACTTGAATTATAAACATCATTACTTGCACTCATGCTTCTAAATTTATAAAGTTTAAATGGCACACCATTTTTACCACTTCTAATTTGTTTAAATATTACCGGTCCTTTTGAATCTAATTTAATCGCAACTGCTACTACCAAAAAAATAGGAGATAATAATATTAAAAGCACTACCGAAAACAAAACATCTAAAACTCTTTTAATATACTTTGAATACATCCTACTTACCTTCTTTCTTGCTAAGAGTAAACCCAAACAATAAGGCTACTACTGAAACAATTATTACTACTACCCATTTCCCTTTATATGAAGAATCAGCTTTAAATTCTTCTTTATCAATTTCTACTTTATCTGTTTTTAACACATTAACTTTTACTGTATATTCTTCTTTTGTATTTGAAGGCGATGTAACATTAATAGTTATCTTGCCATCTTTTAATTCACTTATTTTTTGACTTGATATTACAACCTTAGACTTTTCATCTTTTGGTACTGCAACTAAATCAAGCTCTTTAACATCTTCCTTAACATTAACTTCATATGTATATACATTATCTTTTAAATCTATATTAACTATCTTTGAAGTTATTCCTTTTAATAGATTACTCTCTTTTACACTAGTACTATTATTAGTACTTGTCCCAATTGTAACTGTAAGTTCTACTGGATCTAATTTAGAAATATTACCAGATTTTGATGTTGCAGTTGCACTATTAAGTCTTATTGTTCCTTTATTTGCTTTTGCACTTTTTAAAATAGAAATCTCAATAGTTCCTAATTTAACTTGTCCTTTTTGTGCTTCACTAAATGTTAATGTATTCTTAGTTGTATTAGTTTTAAGTGTAATACCTTCTTCCGCTTTAAAAGTAGCTGGTACATCATAAGTAGTATATACAAGCGAAAAACTAACCTTAGTTGTTTCTTCTTTTAAATCAGCATACACATTAACTGTTGACTTTTCTCCTTTTGCTACTGTAAGTTCAGTATTATCAACACTAAGTGCACTAACTAAAGGCAGATTTATTAAAAAAACTACTAATAAGAATATTATCCTCTTAACTATCTTCATATTATCACCATATTAAGTATATAATAAATAAAAGTCTATGGCAATAAAAAATGTCGAAATTAGTCACATTTAGTCATTAAAAAATCACGCCTAAATAAGCGCGATTCTTTCCTTAATTCTATCTGTACCTAATAATTTCATTATTTCATATAAATCTGGAGTTGTTGTTTTAGTAGTTAAAGCTACCCTAATAATCATACTAAAGTCTGCAATACTACCTTTATAATTATCGGGATTTAGCTTATACTCTTTCATATTAGCACAATATCCCATTTCTTCTGCTGCCTCTTTCATTTTATTAAACCAAGTATCCTTATCAAATGATGCATCATAATATTTATCAAAATAAGTCTTTAATACATTTCTTACTTCTTCTATATCTATTCCATTGAATTCATAAGTCTTATCTTCTTTTATAAACAACTCATCATACATATACCAAATATAATTTTTTATATCAGAGTACGTCTCATAATCTTTTCTAGGCTTTTTTTGACATCTTTCTATATTAATTATATTCATATAATATTCTTTATCTTTTTCAATTAACTCTTTTAGTTCTTCATCAAACTTATTTGCCCAATTAAGTGATCTTTCTAATAATTCCTCTTTAGTCATTTTAGATATTACATCACGTGATATATTATTTAATTTCTCTAAGTCAAATAATGCTCCCGAAGATGACATTTTCTTTGGAGAAAAAGTAAAATCTCTAAATGTTTTATCTGGATTACTAGTATGCCACTCTTCATAATTAGAATTAATTATAGTCATAAGTGCTTCAATTACTGCTTCTTCTGGATATCCTTTTTCTGTATAATAACTCATAGATGCTTCTGGGTCTTTTCTCTTACTTATTTTTCTTACAGAGTCTCCATCTCTTTTAATTATTAATGGAGTATGAATATATTTAGGTGGCTTAAAACCAAAAGCCTTAAACATTTCAATATGTTTAGTAACACTAGGTAACCATTCTTCTCCTCTTACAACATGAGTAGTATGCATCAAATGATCATCTACAACATGAGCAAAATGATAAGTAGGAAGCATATTATCACTTTTCATTATTACATCATCTATATCATTCTCACTTAAACTTAATCTACCCTTTACTAAATCCTCAAATACTATTTTATTATCAAAATCTCCATTAGATCTAAATCTTATGACATATGGAGTATTTGCTTTTATCTTTTCTATTTGTTCTTCAACACTTAACTTTCTACATTTAGCATATGACCCATAATAACCAGTTCTTTTTTTTCTTTCTTCTTGTTTTTGTCTCATTTCATTTAATTCTTCTCTTGTACAAAAACAAGGATAAGCCCTACCAATTTCAATTAATCTTTTTATATAAGCATGGTATATTTCTTTTCTCTCACTTTGAATATATGGACCATATTCTCCAACTATTTTTCCTTCATATTCATACTCATCTGGTACTAGCCCATATTGATTTAGAGTCTTCATTATAAGTTCTACTGCAGTATCAACTTCTCTTGCTTTATCTGTATCTTCATTTCTTAAGTAGAAAATACCATTAGAATTTTTAGCTAACACATAATCTATAAGTGCTTGAAAAAAACCACCTATATGTAAATATCCCGTTGGAGATGGCGCAAATCTTGTTACTTTCTCTCCTTCTTTTAAATTCCTTTCTGGATATAGTGCTTCATAATATTCAACATCATGCTCTAAATTTGGAAATATTAAATCAGCTAAATCTTTATTTGTCATTTTATTCACCTCAAAACTAGTTACATTATATAATATTTTTTAATCTTTTTAAACATTTTTTACAATATTTACTCTTATTAATGTATAATAAACTCTAGAAATTGGTGAAATATTATGAATGAAGAAAATTTAATTAAATATTATAATAAATTTAATGAAGATAAACGTCTTACTAGAAGACATGGTATAGTTGAATATATTACCACAATGAAATATATTCATAAATATTTAAAAACAAAAAAGAATCCAAAAATAATTGATATTGGAGCTGGCACTGGAAAATACTCTATTGCTTTACATAACGAAGGATATGATGTAACTGCAGTTGAACTAGTTAAACATAACTTAATGTATATTAAAAAAGCAAATCCTAATATAAAATCATATCAAGGAAATGCACTTAATATGAAAAGATTTAAAGATAAAACATTCGATATAGTGCTTTTATTTGGACCAATGTATCATTTAATAAGTGAAGAGGAAAAATTAAAAGCACTAAGTGAAGCAAAAAGAATATTAAAAGATGATGGAATTATTCTAATTAGTTACTATATGAATGAGTATTGTATTATAAAACATGGTTTTATTGATGGATATATAAAAAGTTCTATAAAAGAAGAATTAATAGATAAAGATTTTCATATAAAATCAAAAAGTGATGACTTATATTCAATGGTTAGATTAGAAGATATTAATAAATATAATAAATTATCAGGATTAAAAAGAAAAAAGATAGTCGCACAAGATGGACCATCTGATTATATAAGAAATGTTATAAATTCTCTATCAAAAGAAGAATTTAATTTATTTATTGAGTATCATCTTAAAACTTGTGAAAGAAAAGAACTCCTAGGTGCAAGTAGTCACATATTAGATATAGTAGAAAAGAAGAAAGTTAAAGATGTTTAACTTTTTTTAATTGTGGGGAATACTTTTGTATAAAGTTATCAATTTCAAAAGCAGGTATTTCATCTACATTGTTATCTATCCTATAGTTTATTAATTCATTTATAAATTGATAAACTACATCGATATTTTTAGTATTTATACTCTTATTACCATTCTTATCATAAAAACTAATATCATTATTTCTCTTATTAATCATATTATCTTTTCTTAAAACTATTATTTCACTATTTACATCAAAAAAAGACTCTTCAACACCATAGGTTATTTTTTCTTCCCTAGGTGGTTCTAAACTAAGTTTAGGTATTAAGTAATAAACATTATAAAAACATTTTTCACTTCTAGGAAATGGGCTTTGATATACTATAGTTTCAATATAATTATTAGTACATTTAAACTCATATTCCCTACCTTGAGTAACAGAAAGTAACTTTGATAAGAAGTTTCCAATCATATTTAGATTAAAATTTGAATTATTTACAATTAAATCATTAAATGACTCAAGGGTATTAAACATACTTTCCCTAACTATTCTGTTATTAAACTTTATTCTTTCACACTCTACCTCAGCTTCCATATCTTTTTTTCTTGTTTCTTCTATTTCATTTTTTAAAAATTCCGTATTGCAAAATATATTCATATCTTCCTCCTATTTAATAGAGTTAAACACCGTTGTTAAATTTAAAATAATTATATAGAAGTTATATATATTTTACCAATATCAATTTTTTATAGGATTTATAATCTTAAATAATAAAAAAATTAGTGAATAAACACTAACCTAGTTAAATTTAAGCGACTTAATTTTCATAACATCTATGTTGTATATTTCATTATAAATACTTGTTACATCATATGTAGTTATCTTATTTCTATCCAAATTTAATTTTTCAATCAATTTTTCAATATCTTTCCTATTTTTTCCTTCTAATTCAGCATATGTAGGTATTAATGGCCATGTATCTATATCAATTTCTACATCATCTAAGATATAAGAAATTCTTCTATTTTCCTGATAGGTTCTTGAATGATATCCTAATTCATTTAGTATTGCATCTGTTTGTTCAAAACTTGAAACCTCTATTTCTAGTTCTTTAGTGCCTTCAATACTATTTCTGTCTTCTAATTTTTTTAACGTTAATGTAACAACATCTCCATTGCTTCTTAACCTTATCCATTTATTTGGATCAACTGGTTTAAAATCATATACATTCCTTTTTTGAAAATACTCACCCTTTTTTATTGCACCATTATCTTCTAGTAACTTCATAAAACTATCAACGTCAATTTCTAAAACTCTACATTCATATTCGATATCCACACTATCACCATCCATACAAAATTATATAATAAAAGGACTTATACAGTCCCTAATATCAAGTGGTGTTCCCGATTGGAATCGAACCAACGACCTGTCGCTTAGGAGGCGACCGCTCTATCCTACTGAGCTACGAGAACATAGTAAAACCTAAGATTACCTTAGGTTAGCAAAAACAAAAATTAATATAAAGTTAAGCGCATATGTAACTTTGTTTCTAGCACTATAACCAACCTCAGCAATTGCAACAGCATCATCAACTAAGTTTACAACCCAGCTTTCTAAATATCTTGGTATTTTAGGAGCTACTGGGAACATATGTGTAGTTATTATATCTTTTTCTAGTTCATTAAGTCTAAACTCTTTTGATGCATTTTCTACTGCATATTGTGGATGTTTTACTAATGTTTGTGCTCTTTCTTTTAAATTGCTTTCTTGATTATTTTGCAAGAAAAAGTCATGTAAAAGTCCAGCTCTAGCAGCACTTTTATAATCAAGTCCAAGAATCTTACTAATCTTATAAGAATAATAAGAAACCCTTAGTGAATGCCCCATTCTATCTAAACCATGATGAACTATTTCTTTAGTTTTACCAAATTCTTTATTATTTAATATATCTTCAACAATATTAACATATTGCATATCACGAAGTTTCTTTTCGTTACTCATCTATTCAACACCTCAATGTATTCCTTTTTCTCATTGACTTATCCATATTACCATATTTTTCACTTTTTTTCAAGTATATTCATTTAAGCATATTGTCTTACAACCATATTTAGTAATAAATTCAAGTATTTTATAGATAAAATCATCATAATTTTTTATTATACTTGTCATTATGAATTTATATAAGTATAAAATTTAAAACATGTTATACTCTTTTTAGGAGACCAGCTATGATAAAAGAAATAGATAATTTAAATAACATCTTTAAAAATTACTTAAAGGAACTAGAAAATTTAGAAAAAGAAAAAGAAGAAAAATTAAAAGCACTTGATAGGTATCAAGGCCTAAAAGAAAAACAAATCAGAAAAAAATATAGCAATATTATAAACAGAAGAAGTAAATTGTTTGAATCAATTTATAATAGTTCCTTCTTTACTCTTAAACAAATAGGACCTATACTTGCCAAATTAATTAGTGAATTTGAGGGAAAAAATTATACTTTTGAAAATGGAAACATATCAGTAACATTAATAGATTTTGATGAAATGTATATGTATAAAGAGCCTGATAAGATATATAATTGTGCCATAATAACCGATAGTTCATTATCTAGAATTGATAAAGAAAATGATATAATGTTGTACACAAATAATAGTATAAATGAATATATAGGTGAAGGTGATTTAGTATTATACCTAGATCCATATTATAAAGAAAAAATTAATTTTTATGATGAGCATGGAAAATATCTGATTAAAAATAAATACCCATATATAAAAGAATTTATAGATAATGTAATAATAAGTAAAATTAATAATCCAGGAAAGCTTGATTTAAATAACGAGTTAAGTAAATTTATAACAGAAAATAAACCAAAAGTTAAGAAATTATAGTTTATTTATAATAACATTATATATTAAAAGAGGACTAGCAATAGTCCTCAATCTATATAAACGCTAACGTTAGCGTCACACTATATATTATGGATAATAATTTTAAATGTTACACTTTTATTTAAAATTTATTAAATTAATTAGGTATTAAGATTGTTCTTTCTTTTTTTAAATTCGCTTTAGATTTTTCAAAGGGAATCCCTTTGGCAGAGGTATCCTATTTGGCAAGAACTAGGTTTTATAAATAACTCAAATATATTAAATTTTCTTAATTATTATAAATTAAATAAATATAAATTCTCTTTATATTCCATATTATCAAGTTTAAAACAGCAAGTGTCAATCTGTTTACCACCACATTTTTCATAAAATTTAGTTGCGGAATTTTCTTGTAGAGTACTAATTAAAACATTATCATAAATATCTTTAAGTTTGATAAATGAATATTCAAGTAACTTTCTTCCAATACCTCTTTTTTGATATTGAGAGTCTATATATAAGGCATACACTTCTGCATATTTTTCATCATAGCCTTTTTTGTTTTTTCCACATCTAAGGAAACCAACCACTTTATTTTCCATTTCACAAACTATGTATTCATTTATTTTATTTTTGCACTTTTCTATACTTTCTGATTTTTTTTGTTCTAATTCTTCCAAAAATTCATTTGGAAATATCCCATGATAAGTTTTTACCCAACCATTAATATTAATATTTACTATACTTTCCGCATCTTGTTCTTTTGCTTCTCTAATTATCATAATATTCTCCCCTCAACAATTCTAGCAAATTTGTGCTGGTTTACTAGTTCAAAATATGTTATAGGCAAATCTATAAATTTTAAAATATACTCTTTATTATTCTGATTTTACTTACTTTTTTCAAGTTTTTTAAAAACTCCTTTATTTTTTAGTTTTTTTATGAGATCTCTATAAACTCATAATTCAGTGATACTATTTTTTATTGAATTCCTTTATTTTTCTTTTTGCTAAACTTGTTTGAGCTTTATCTATCCAATCCTCTCTTGGTCCATAAGATAATTCATCAGTGACAATTCTAACCCTATCTTTATTTCGCAATACATAATCTATTGGCACAAATTCATCATTAACAAATACTCCTATCATTGTATTTCCTATATCAGTATGTATTTTATATGCAAAATCTATTGGAGTTGAACCTTTTGGAAGTTCTATTATATCTCCCTTTGTAGTATAAACATAAACTTTGTCCGAAAATAATTCAGTCTTTACTTGATTTACAAATTGTTGATTATCTCCGAACATGGAATTAATTTCTGTTAATGATTTGAAAAATTGAAATTTTTGTTTTAAATCATCTTGCATTACATCTCTTGCTTTTCCCTTTTGTTCATCCCAGTATGCAGTCAAACCAAAGGATGCCACTTTATCCATATCAAAAGTTCTAATTTGTGTTTGTACTAACCTATCATCAGGTCCAAAAACTGTTGTATGTAAACTTTGATACATATTTGTTTTTGGGTTACAAATATAATCTTTAAATTTATCATTTATTGGATGATACTCATTATGTATTAAATATAATGTTCTGTAGCAATTTTCTACTTCATCTACCATTATTTTAAGCGCTAACAAATCATGTATATCAGATAATTTATGACCTTCACTTAACCTTTTATATATGCCAAAAATATTTTTAGTTCTTATCTTTATCTCATTAGGTATGTTTTTATTGTTTAATAAAGTTTCTATCTTATATAACATTTCTTTTAAGCAACCATTGCTCGATTCTTCTAATCTTAATTTTCGCTCTTCAATCCTTTTATACATATCTGGTTTTAAATACCTAAGTGATAAATCTTCTAATTCACTTTTAATTCTGTATGCACCAATATAATAAGCTAGTGGTACAAATATTTCCATAGTTTCAAGTGCATTTTCTTTTTGCTTAAATTCCGATTTAAATTGTAATGTTCTCATGTTATGAAGTCTATCAGCTAATTTAATTATAATTATTCTTACATCTTCAGTTATTCCAGTTATTATTTTTCTTGTATTTGCATAATTCTGATCTTGTTTAGAAGAAAAATTCATTTTTGATAATTTTGTTACACCATCTACCAAGCCAGCAATATTTTGATTAAAATCATGTGATATATCTTCTTTAGTAATGTTTGTATCTTCTAAAGTATCATGAAGTAGTCCAGCACATATTGTATCTCTATCTGCATGCATCTCTGCCAAAATATATGCAACATTTAATGGATGGCTAATATATGGTTCGCCACTTTGTCTCATTTGCCCCTTATGCAATGTATCAGCGTATTCGTAAGCTCTTTTAACAATTTCTACTTCTTCAGGATTATATTCTCTTAATTTATTCAATAAATTTTGTAATGTAATACTGTTATTCATTCAAAACACCTCCTACAAATAAAATAACGGTACCAAAAAACACTATATTATAATGTAATTTCGGTCACCGTTATTATTTTATTACTAACTGAATCTAAAAGAGAACATGAGTAAATAATGTTAGTATAATATTTATTCCTAGCACTGGTTTTTTGATTAACCCTAATAATTCCATTATAGAATCTTTTTTTCATGCAGTCTCCTTCTCAGATTAATTTAAATATATTTTAGTATATTTTTAATATTTGTCAATAGATTTATTAATAAACGACCTTTCATATTCGTTAGATTTTATTTTTTCTCTTAACTGTCTTATTGATAAATTATTTAATTCAGCTATTTTAACATAGTATTGAAATTTATTATCATCAAACCAAAGAATTTCACAATAATGACTCCAACTTAATTTGGCAGACAATGTCTGCCATTTTTGAGAAACTTTATAGAATTGTCTCATATTTCTTAAATTTCTTTGACTATACCCTGGGCCTAAATCTTCAGTCAATCTTAATGAATACTCTTTAATAATACTTTCTCCATATTGATTACCTGCATCTAATAATAATTTGCCAACGTTATAGTAAGAATTCAAATCATTTCTGTTGATTGAATAATTTTTAACTTTCCGATTTATCTCATTATTTACTAATTCATTTTTTATCTCATTGTAGTAATTCATATCTACTCCTTTCTACGGACTATATGTCTCAATTCTTAATTTATTATTTTTAATCTTAAATATAATGCTTCCTTGCTTATCTGTTCTATATATTTTTGAATTTTCTAAATTTTCTAATACTTCTTTATTTGGATGTCCATAACGATTATTTTTGCCAACGCTAATTATGGAATACTTTGGATTAATCTCATTTATAAATTCTTTACTACTACTTGTTTTTGAACCATGATGTCCAACTTTTAATATATCAACTTTTCCTAACACTGCATTTTTAAGCAAATAGTTTTCTGCTATTTTGCCACAATCACCCATAAAAAGTAATTTTAACCTTTCTACATTTATTGCTAGCATAATACTAGAATCATTTTCATTATCAAAATCAATGCTTAGTGCCTGAACAAAAAACTTACCAATCATAAATTTTGTTTCCCCTGTTTTTTCATATTTTATTTCACGTTTTTTTAGAAACTTTTGAAGACTTAACTCATTATTATTATATTCATTCATATTAAAATACACTTTGCCAATCCTAAAATCATCTAATAAACTCCTACAATAACCTATATGATCAATATCACCATGTGTTATAAATATATAATCTATTTTTCTTATACCTAAAGATTTAAGCACATTACTCACTTTTGTAGAGTTAACATTATTATCATCATAAAAACTACCACCTGTATCAACTAAAAAAGTATTGTTATTACTATGAAACAAAAACGAATCACCTTGTCCAACATCTAATGCTAGTAAATATGTACTTTTAAATATCATATTTTTATTGTAATGAATAAAAACCAGTATTATAAATAAGAATATAGCTCTTTTTTTATTCTTATTAAGGCAATATAAAACAATAGTAATTACAATATAATAGATAACAATTAGTAAAACACTAGGCTTTGATAAAATTAAAACAGAATCAATTTTAACCAAACAATTCATAATATGCTCAACAACATTTATAAAAAGTAATAAAACTTTACTAATAGGAAAGATAACAAAAGATATTAATGAAAGTGGAAATATAACTAGAGAAATAATAGGTATAAAAAATATATTGTAAATAACCCCAAGTAAATTTATTTCAAAATAATTATATATAACAAGTGGAAATGTAGCTAAATTAGCAATAAATGAAATAATTACACTTTTTCTTATTCCACTACTTTTATTTATAATGGACGTAAAACATATCAAATAAAAGCTTGTTACTGAAGAAAATATAAAACCCATATTATAAACAATAAATGGATTTATAAATATAATTATTGAAATAGCAAATATAAATACATTAATACTTTCAACATCAAGTTTTAACAACTTATTAATAGAATTAAATATAAAGCAAACTCCACTTCTTAAAATAGATGGAGTAAACCCTGTTAAAAACATATAAAACAGTAAAAATACAAATATAATTAAATATCTAATAAACTCCTTCATGTTTATCTTTTTTAAAAGAAACATCAATATTCCGGTGAAAAGTGATATATGCATACCAGAAGTAGAAAGTAAATGACTTATACCTAGTATTCTATAATTTTCTTTAATAGAACTATCAATACTACTAGTATCCCCTAATATAAATGCCTTTAAATATGAAGATACTTTAGCATCATACTTTTTAATTCTTTCACTAACAAAATTTTTAATATTATAAGTTAATTTTTTGTTTCCTTCTACAAGATAAATACTTTCTATGTTAAAAATATAATAAATTTTATTATTATATAAATATTGTTTATAATTAAACTGATTAAAATTTGTATTGTTACTGGGTCTTTCTAATCGGCCTTTAATTAAAACTCTATCACCAAGCATTAATTTCTCAAGAACTACATTTTTCTCATTATTGTTTTTGAAATAGTATATAGCTTTTAATTTTTCTTCACCTATTACATCTAACATTAAATACTTATCATTTATCTCTATCTTAGATATTAAAACATTTAACTCAGTTTCATTACTATATACACTTTTATATTTCTTAATACAAGTTTTATAAATACAATTTATTATCGTCAAAGATATTAACACAATGAATATAAACTTAGAGTGAAATATTTTCTTTAATTTTATCAAACAATGCTTGTCCTATTCCATCTACTTTAGTTAAATCTTCTAATGAAGTAAATGCTCCATTTTTTTCTCTATATTCTATTATAGACTTAGCCTTTGCTTCGCCTATTCCACTCAATGTAAGTAATTCTTCCAATGTGGCAGTATTAATAGATATTTTACTTTTTTTATCGCTACCCACATCAACATTTTCTTCAATACAAGAATTGTTAACTGGAGTTTTTGATATACACTGCGTATTCTTTAAAACCTCTTCTTCCTTAACCTTAATAAAATTTTTAACTTCTTCTTTTGTATAAATAATAATTACCATTTCATCTTTTAATTTTTTGCTTAAATTTGTTACAGACAAATCAGCTTTGGAAGTAGCACCACCCGCAAGGGAAATTGCATCAACTACTCGTTTATTACTATCAAGTTCATATACACCTTCATGTTTAACACTACCCTTAATATCAACTTTGATTTTAGAAGATGTGACTTTTTCTTCCTTTTCTTCATTTTTATCCTTTTTATCACTATCATCTAAGCCAATTATTTTTGCATTTTCATCATTTCTTGAACTATATTTGCGCGAATCAACAGAATCGGCTTTCGTTGTCATAATATTCAAAAAATATATTGCAAAGCATGCTCCAGCAACCACTAATATAAAACTAATCCAACCAATTATTTTACCCTTGTTCCTACTAAAAAAATAACTAAATTTACTCATAAAAAAAATAATCTCCTTTCAAAGAAGATTATTACTTATAAAATATTTTTTTCCTCAAAAAGTTTTGTTTCTATCGCAACTCTTTGTACAAGTGTTAGAGCTACTATTAAACATAAAGTAAAACTACCACCATAACTTATAAAAGGAAGTGGAACTCCAGTCATTGGTATTAATCCAAATATTCCCATTAGATTTACTATTATGTGAGCAAATATATAGAAAGCAACTCCATAACATATTATTGCACCCCTATTATTTACAGCGTGTCTTCCTATGACTACTATTCTTGCAAGCGTAAGCATAAATAATATTATTATTCCTATTCCTATCAAAAGTCCGCATTCTTCTAACACAATAGCAAATATAAAGTCTGTGTGTGCCTCAGGTAAATATAAATATTTTTGAGTACTATTTCCTAATCCCTTACCAAATAAACCACCATTATTAACAGCAATATAAGCATTACATACCTGGTTACCATCTGAATAAAATTTAGATTCACTACAAGGACTTGCGCCATAAACATTAAGTCTAGCCATCTGTCTTTCTGAAATTAAACTTTTACCACTTCCAACTAAAGCAACTACTAAAAGGAATACCGCACCAATGCATATTAGAATAGTCTTATTTTTAATATTAGAACTAACTGGTGATATAAAGAAAATAAACATACTTATACTACCATATATTATGGCAGTTCCAAGATCGGGTTGAAGCATAATTAATACTGCAGCTACACCACAAACAAGAAGTGGAACTAACCCAGTAGCATAACTATCTAAATGATTTCTATTAACTTCATAAAAACTAGCCATCCACACTATCATAAGTACTTTTAAAAATTCACTAGGTTGAAACAAAAAAGGTCCTATTTTAAACCATGATGTTGCATGGTTAGTAGTTTTACCATATACAAGTACTACACCTAAAAGTATTATTATAAAAACTATTCCTGGCCATGATAAAGCACTGTATGCTTTAGTATTAATTCTAATTATTATAGATGACACTAAAAAAGATACAGCAAGTATCACCAATTGTTTATATAAAAAACGATATGGACTTGCAGAATATCTCATAAATGCAGCTACATTTGATGCGGAAAAGATCATAATCAAGCCAAACACAAATAACACTGCGGTAAGTAATAGTAACCATTTATCCATTTTCTTGAGCAAAGTACCACTCCCCTACTATTAACTAAATTATAATCTAGATACCCATTTTTGTAAAGTAAAAGAAAAAAGATGCTTATTATTTAGCATCTATATTACCTTTCGTATACTACTGTTTTACCATCTACAGTAGAACCATTTGCCCAACCATTTAC
>HF996853.1:61631-61771 GCA_000432595.1 Clostridium sp. CAG:710
AAGTTTAGTTAATGAACTAGGAAGTTTTGAAAGGCCTGTGTTTGTTAATTGATTATAACCAAAAGTGAAACTACCAATTGTTTTTAATTTTGAGTTTGATTCAAAATTTATAGTTGTTATTTGATTACTTCTAAAAGCCC
>HF996854.1 GCA_000432595.1 Clostridium sp. CAG:710
CAAATGGTTCTACTGTAGATGGTAAAACAGTAGTATACGAAAGATAATTAAATTAGAATCAAATTTTTTTGATTCTTTTTTTAGATTAAAAATAAATATATTTAAGGAAATATAAGTTTAAAAGTAATAAGAGAAACTGTTTTAAATATGCTTAAAACAATATAAATTTAAACTTAATCTTACGCCACGTCAAATAGAGTCACTTAGAGGTAAATATCATCATATAATAATTTGCTTTTTATTTATAAGGAAAGTGCGTTAAAAGCAAAAAATATATTGACAAACATTTGTTTGTTTTAATATAATTAAAATGCAACAAAAAGGTAAGGTGATTAAATGTATAAAGCTTATAAATTTAGACTATATCCAAATGATAATCAAAAGATATTAATTAATAAAACATTTGGATGCACAAGATTTATATATAATCACTTTTTAAATAAATGTAAGGAAGAGAAATTTATAAAAGCATATGATATGTGCAAAGAGTTAAAAGAGTTGGTATTAGATTATCCATTTTTAAAAGAAGTAGATAGTATGGCTTTAAGATGTAGTATTTTTAATCTTGAAGATAGCTATAAAAACTATTTTTCAAAAAGAAGTGCCTATCCATCATTTAAAAATAAATTTAGTAAACAAAGCTATAGAACTAACTGTATAACAAGTGTTTATAAAAATAAAAAATATAGTAATATAAAAATAGATATAAAAGAAAAAATGATAAAGGTACCAAAACTAGGATTAGTTAAAATAAGAGGATATAGAAATTTAAATGAACTAACGGATAGAATAATAAATATAACAATAGAAAAAGAAAAAACAAATAAATACTATGTAAGTGTTATAACAGAAAAAGAGGAAGAAACACCAAAAAAAATAACACCAACAAGTATAGTTGGAATAGATCTTGGAATAAAGGACTTAGTAGTAACAAGTGATGGAGAAAAATATCCTAATCCAAAAGAGATAAATAAAAGAGAAAAAAGATTAAAAAGAATGCAAAGGAAATTATGTAGGCAAGTAAAAGGAAGTAACAACTATAATAAAACAAAAGAGAAAATAGCAAGAATACATAGTAAAATAAAAAATAGTAGAAAACATAATATAATAACCATAGCAAATAAGATAGTAAAAGAACATGATATTATAGTAAGTGAAAAATTAAATGTCAAAAAAATGAGTAGTAACCACAAACTAGCAAAAAACATATTAGATGCAGGTTTTAATAAAATATGTGAACTATTAAAATGGAAAGCAAAACTTCTTGGAAAATATTACTACCAAGTAGATACCTATTATCCAAGTAGTAAGATATGTAGTCACTGTGATAATAAAACAGAAATAACAAATGATTTAAAAGTTAGAATGTGGGAATGCGAGAATTGTGGCAATACAAATGATAGAGATATAAATGCAAGTATAAATATTATGTTTGAAGGAATAAAAATACACTTTGCAAGTTAAATAAAAATAGAAGGACAAAATAGAAATAAAAAAAGTACGGTAGCGACTATCGGAATTTAAGCCTATGGAGAATAAAGGTTACTTTATCTATGAAGTAGGAATGTTGGAATCGGTGACGACCAATGCGAATAAAAATTTTAATTTTTATTCTTTTGTTCTGCTGTGTAATGGACAATAATCTTTATACATGATATACTAATTGCATCGGAGGAATGTTTATGAACTTAAAGATAGAAAGATTAGAAAGTACATTTGTTAAAGAAATAAGTCGTATTTTAATGGAAGAAGTTAAAGATGAAGATATAAAATTTGTAACCATTACAGATTGTGAAATAACTAATGATTTGAGTTATGCTAAAGTATATTTTACTGTACTTGACATGACTAGAAAGGCTGATACTATTAAGGCATTAAATCATGCTAAATCATTTATAAGGGGACAATTAAGTAAAAGAGTAGAAATGAGACATACTCCAGAATTAACTTTTATATTTGATGAATCTATTGAATATGGAAAACATATTGAGGATATAATTGATAAAATAAATGAAGAAGAAAAATAAAAACCATTAAGCTAAAACTTAATGGTTTTCTTCTTTATTTTGCCACTTCACTGAAAACAGATTTGTTAAATATATGTTGATTTGTTGCTTGTTCTTCTAATTCTTTTGTTGTAATTAGGAAAAAGGTATATTCTAATGTGCTTGATCCATCTTTCATTACTGGGTCATCCCAAGTTAAATCTAGGTGATACCATTTATTATTTAAATAAACTGCGTTCCAAATATGATTTTCACTTATTACTTTATAATTTGGTATATCATAATAATCTAAGAAAATTGCCATTGCATCTGTATAACCACCACATAATCCATATCCTTGAAGTAGGGGACCATATGCGATATTTGAGTTATATTTTTCTATGTTTCTATCAGATTTATCAGAATCATATTTTGTATTATTAATTATATAATCATGGATTATTTTAATTATTTCTCTTTCATCTTTAGTATTTTTTACTTGTTTTGTGATAATTTCTTTCATTTTATTATTAATACTTTTTATTTGATCGGGTGTATATGCTTTATTGATTTTTAGTGTAACTCTGCCAAAAGAATCATACTTTGTTTCAATACTACTAAAACTATTAAATGGATGAACAAAACTATTTATGTTTGATAATACAGTCTGGTTATTAGCAAGTCCAACAACATCATTTATACAGTTATCATATGATTTTGAACAATAAAAAGTAAATTTATCAATTCCACTATTTATAATTGTATAGTATATATTTATTAATTGAGGTTTACTCTTAGCATTAAAATCATCTGTTATTTTAACATAATTGTAATTAAAGTCTCTGTAGTAATCATTTTTATAAGTAAGTTTAATGTCTCTATTAGAAGTAGAAAAGTTTTCTACATAAAATTTACTAATATCTTCTCTAAAATAAAAAGTTAATCCTAAAACAGCTACAAGAGCCAAAAATGTAAATATCTTTTTCATTATTTCACCTTAATTAATTTTAACAAGTAAAACAAAAAAAGACAATAAAAAAAGTAATTCTTTCAAATTACTCCATATTATTTTTTAATTTTGTTAGTCTTGATTTTTCTCTAGCTGCTTTGTTTTTATGTATTAAACCACTAGCGCAAGCTTTATCGATTCTTTTAATAGCTACATTTAACTTTTCAGCTGCTGTATCCTTGCTTCCGTGTTTTGCTTCTTTTTCAACATTTTTGATTGCAGTTTTCATACTAGAATTCTTAACTGTATTCATTTCTTTTCTTTTTGCACTTGTTAAAACACGCTTTTTAGCACTCTTAATGTTTGGCATGTTATCACCTCTCTTTTTTTCGACTACATACATTTTAACAAATAATTATCAAAATTGCAAATAATTTGTGTATTTTATTGCAAATAGTTAATAATAATTATAGGTGAATAGTATGGCACATGAAATAGATTTAAGCAAATATGAGGTAAGAACGGACTTATTAATAGAAAGTTTAAATGATTCTAGACTTGGAAAAATAGATACAAAGACAAGAAATATAGATGATATTTGTGTAACAGAGATAATTATTTCTGATGAGAATTCCAAATATTGTAATAAAAAACCTGGTAAATATATAACTATTACTTTTGAGGATGTAACTGATAGTACTAATCAAGATAAAGTGGAAAAGGTATTTACCAAAGAATTAACTGATTTCTTAAAGTATATGAATATAACTAGTAATGCAAAGACTCTTGTGATAGGACTTGGTAATGCACAATCAACTCCAGATTCTCTTGGACCAAAAGTTGCAGACTCTATTATTATTACTAAGCATTTATTTGATATAGATGGAATAGACGTATTAGAAGGATATAGAAATGTATCTTGTTTTAAGCCAAGTGTATTAGCACTTACTGGAATTGAAACAAAAGATTCAATAACTGGTATTATTAAACAAACAAAGCCGGATTTTACAATAATAATTGATGCTCTTGCTTCAAGTTCAATAGATAGAGTAAATAAAACTATTCAGTTAACGGACTCAGGAATATTTCCGGGGAGTGGGGTAGGTAATAGTAGGGGTGAACTATCTATAAATACTTTGGGTATACCAGTACTTGCGATTGGAATACCAACTGTTGTAGATGCGGTTACAATTGTTAGCGATACAATTAATTATCTAATGAAAAAATTTAGTTATAGTAAGAAAAATATTAATAATGCTAAAAATAAGTTAAGGCCTGTTACTGCAATTAACTATTTAAAAGAGCCTAATACTTCACTAACTAATGAAGATAAAAAAAGACTATTAGGTGAGGTGGGAAAGCTATCAGATGAAGAAATGAGACAACTTATTTTTGAAGTTTTAACTCCTATTGGTTATAATATGATGGTCACTCCTAAAGAAGTTGACTTTTTAATAGAAAAATTAAGTAGAGTAATATCAAACGGAATAAATAAATCTCTCCATCAAAACATAACTAATCTTTAAATAAACTTAATCTTTAAAAAATAGAATCTATGTGGTAGAATTATTATTGTTAAGAGGAGGAGTTTATGAAAAAGAATAAAACGTTAATAGGAGTATTGATTGCTATTGGAGTAGTAGTCTTTTTAGCGGTTGCAATATTTGTATATTTTATAATTTCTGATATAAAACAAGAAGAAAAATTACAAACAGAAATAAATGATATTACAACTTTAATGAGTAAGGAAAATATTGATTATACAGAAATTGACAAAAGACTTAATAGGACTGTTACAAAAGGTGATTGTGCTAAAACTGAAGAAGCTGCAAAAGAGTATTTAAAAGATGTAATAAGTGAGATTAAAACAATAACTAATATATTAGAAGATGATCAACTTACTAATATATTAACTGCAAGTAATTACAAGGCTGATGGACCTAATTTTACTAAATCTAAATCTTATGTTGCATCTACAAAAACAAGTTTAATAGAAGCTACAAAGAAATATAATGAATTATTAACTGATGATAAAATAATTAGTTATATAAATAGAAAAAAAGTTGATAGTTATTATGTAGACTTATATAAAAATGATTTAATTGGTACTGTAGATAAGGAAGAGGCAAATATAAATAAAGAAATAACTCAAATAACTGATATTTTAAATGTATATGAAGAAGTATTAAATTTCTTAGTAAAAAATAAGTCATCTTGGACTATTGAGAATGAACAAATAGTTTTTAATACAGATGAGCAAGTAAATGAATACAATAAATTAATCAGTAAAATTGGATAATTAAAGGTGAGGTTATGAAAAAGACAATATATTTAATTCTTATGTTAGTTCTTAGTATTTCACCAATTTATGCATATGATACTACTACATATAGAATAGATATACCAAACAGTTTTAAAAAATCAGAAAATAATGATTATTGGCAAAGTGAAGATGAAAAGGTA
The DNA here is from genome assembly GCA_000432595.1 of Clostridium sp. CAG:710. Lineage (GTDB taxonomy): Bacteria > Bacillota_I > Bacilli_A > RF39 > UBA660 > CAG-710. The sequence continues at coordinate 5,398 of HF996854.1, forward strand.
TCCGCAAATATTTTAATATATACAGAGGATAATACAAATAATTTAGATATATCATCATTTGAAAAAACAGATTTAGATAAAAATAAATATGTAAAAGAGTTGGAAAAGAATTTTGGCTCATTGGATGAGGCAATAAACTTAAGTGAATATTCAGTAACATTAGATAAGATATCATCATATAAAGCAATAAAAATAGATTTAAAATCAAGTTATAAAATAAGTGATGAAAAAGATAGTATTGTATATCAAAGACAATATATTACATCATCTAAGAACTTTATTTATTATGTTACTGTATCATCTTCTAATGAAGCTTCACTAGATAGTGAAGAGATAAAAAATGTACTAAATAGTTTTAAGATAAAAGATGAATTAATAGAAAGACAACAGGAATATTTAAAATACTATATTTGTCTAGGTGGAATAGTAATATTTGGGATTTCTATATTAATTCTTTCTATAAAGACTACAAAAACTGAGAATAATATAACTTCTAATGAAGTAGAAGATAAAAAAGCTAAGAAGGCTACTAAAAAACAAAAGTAGTCTTTTTTTTGACAAAAAAATATCTATATATCATTTATACTGAAATAGAGTGATAATATGAAGAGATTAAGAGATATTTTTATTATATTTATATTTGTTTTGATAATAGTAGGAGCATATAATACTCTTAAATTTTTTGGATTTAATTTTAATAATAATACATTTATTGATTATGTTTCCAATGATTTTAATTATATAAAGACTCCAACTAAAGATGTTAATAGGAATAACATTAAGTTTTATGACATAATTAACTATGAATATAAAAAAATTGCATTTAATAAGGTTAAACCTACAATACCAAAAGAAGTAGAAGTAATAAAGAATACTAAAGATACAAAAGAGCCAATTGTATATATTTATAATACTCATCAAAAGGAAGAATACACAATAGAAAAAAATGAACCATATAATATTACTCCAACAGTTTTAACAACAAGTTATATGTTAGAAGAACAACTCCTAAAACATGGAATTAAATCAGTAGTAGAAGAATCTAGTGTAAGTGAAGTACTAAATAAAAACAAATGGAAGTATGCTTCAAGTTATAAAGTTACAAAAACTTTTTTAGAAAAAGCAAAAGAGAAATATCCTTCATTAAAGTTTTATATAGATGTACATAGAGATTCAGTAAAATATAGTATTACAACTAAAACTATTAATGATAAAAAATATGCTAGAGTAATGTTTTTAATAGGACTAGAAAATAAAAACTATGAGGAAAACCTTAAGGTTACTGAAGCAATTAATGATGAAGTAGAAAAGAAATATCCTGGTTTATCAAGGGGTATATATAAGAAAAAGGGGAAGGGAGTTAATGGCGTGTATAATCAAGATTTTTCTAGTAATTGTATATTAATAGAGTTTGGTGGAAATAAAAATACAATTGATGAGGTGTATAACACAGTAATTGCGCTTGGTGAAATAATATCAAACTATATAGGTGATACATTTGAAAAGTAACAATATATTTAAATTTATTTTTATAATTTTGATACTTGTATTTTTGTTTTTAATAGTCGCAAGTCAAAGTGGTTATTATGAATATGAATTATCAAGGAAAACAAAATTAACTGATGAAGCAATTGATAAATTTGAAAATGATGTTAGGGAAGGTAAAAATATAGATATAAATAATTATTTAGTAAATGAAAAAAAAGACTATAACAATGATGTTTCTAATTTTGGTAGAAAGTTTTCAGATAAAATAGAGAATGTATTCTCAAAAGGCTTTGATTATTTGTTTAGATATATTGATTCACAAAATAAAAAATAATTACTTCTTAAGTAGGATCAATACATTAGTAATAATAAATATAGCCATACTTATTATTATATAGATATAGTTAAACTCTATGTAATTACTTATAAATAGAATAATTAAGTATGTTAAACTTATTATATAAATGTTGTATTTTTGATGTTTATTTGTATTTTTTATTCCACATTTTATATAGTAACTACATAATGCTAGAGTAATAAATACATCAAGTAAAAATTTAAATGATAATACATCTTCCATTCGGTCAAAGAATCCAAGTACTGATATTTTAGAAATCACAGATAATTCTGGATAGTCAATAATTTTAGCTAAGTGCACATCTATTACTGATAATACTAATATAATATTAAAGACTAAATATATATTAGAAATCAAAGAAAAGATTTTAATGCTTTTAGTAGAGGAATTTTTAATCATACTCTTAGGTATTACTAAAAGTAGGAAGATTGGCGCAAATGACATTACTGAATAAATTATGCTTGATATAAATATTTTACTAGTGCTTGTTGCGAACAATGGTAATATTTTTAATGAATTAATATTTGGAATTACAAATAAAATAGTGATGACTTCAAATATAACAAATATAAAAAAAGATATTATACTGGTTCTAGTTATGGAAGTTATTCCTTTACCTCCCAAGTATATAGCTGTTGTAAAAAGAAGAATACTAATTGGTAATATGTCTACATCAATAAGTAGGGAACTTCTAACAAATAGGGAAGATATATAAATAAGGTAACTAGAAAATACAGATACACTTATTATAAGAATTGCTTTAATTACAACAGAAAATTTTCCGAATAGATAAGTTACTTTTTCAAATATATTTAGATTTGGTAGTTTGTTAAATAAACTTATAAAAGCTTTAATAAGAAAAATACTTATTATAAGACCTATAATATAACTTATAATAGAGTCATTTAATGTGATGTTAATAATTATATTAAATCCATTTAGAAGTATAAAAGCTTTGTATAAAAATGTAGATAAAAAACCAAACTCAAGATTAGATATCTTATCATTATTCATCTTATACCTCCTTGTTTAACTTACTTTCAACATTTATATTAAAATCTATTTTTATATTCTTATTGTTTTTATAATAGTTATAATTATACTTTTTAATTAGATTATAGAAGTATCCTAAATCATTATTTGATAAGTATTCTTCTAAATATCTTTTAAGTGTTTTATTATAAAAGTTAGTAATATCTTTTTTATTTGTATAGTTAGTTAATATACTAGTTATATTTATAGTTATTTTATTTTTATTTATTGCTATTTTAGTATTTGAACTATCTATTTTAATATTTAAATTTTCATCTACAAAGTTACATTTACTTATCTTGTTTGTTAAAAAGTTATAACTTATACTTTCTCTTATACTTAGTAGTTTTTGTTCATTATAAATACTATAATAACCAAGTATTTCTACTTTGTCTGTTATTTTTATACAGGGAATATAACTTATATTTATATTTAGAATATCATCAGTTACTTCATCAAAAGTTTTAACGCTTACAATGCCATCATCAAAAGAGTTAACTTCAATTAATGAGTTAATATCGTAGGCACTAACACTAAATATTTTTGACTTATTATAGTTTTCAACTACAACAACTGGAAATGTATTTCTTGAGTCATTTCTATTTAAAAAGAAGTTAGTTATATTTTTATAATCTGTTTTATCTAGGTTTTTACTAAACATTACTAGTTCTAAATGGGACAGGTTAATTTTTTTAGAAGTAAGAAGATATAATCTATCAAATGCTTCTTCTAGAGTGGATGCGAATACTTCATATGTGGTACTTTTTTCTAAATCATCACCAGTAGGTGTTACCATATTTATATTAATGACATATCCATCATTATCTTTATCAATTCCAATTACATTTATTATTCCTATATCATTTAGTTCAACATAGTTTAAACATCCAGTTAGAGTAAATAATATTACAATTATTATATATTTTATCTTTTTCATATACTTTTTCCCCTTATAATATTTTTCTTGGCAAGTAATGGATTCCTAAGTCTTACTTTTTTCCCTCTAAATTTAAATATTGAATCTCTAAACTCTGATTTAATAATCGGTGCAAGTGGTGCCATATATGGATATCCAAACGAGTTAATACTACATAGTTTGGTTATTAAAAGCATCATTCCAATAAATAGCCCAAAAAGTCCAAAAAAAGCAGATAGAATTAAAATGATAATTCTAAAATATCTAATAGAGTAAATTAAGTAATTTGAAGTAAATAAAAGTCCACTAACCATACTTATTGCGATTACTATAATCATAATGGATGAGAGTATACCGGCATTAACTGCGGCCTCACCAATTACTAGTCCACCTAGAATAGAAACTGATGTACCAACTTTTGATGGGATTCTAGCATCACTTTCCCTAAGTATTTCAAAGCATATTATCATAACAAGAGCTTCAATAAATCCTGGGAAAGGTACTTTAAGTCTTTGAGAAGCAAAGTTAGTAAGTAAATTTATTGGGACTGATTCTGGGTTATGGGTTGTAATACTTATGTAATATGCAGGAAGAAATATTGATATTATAAAAGCTAGGAATCTTATTATTCTTATGAAACTAATATTAAAAGATTTTTGATAATAATCGTCTGGTGTATGAAAAAAATCTATAAAAAAGGTTGGTATAATCATTGCATATGGAGTGTTATCTACAATTATAGCTATTTTTCCTTCTAAGAGGGCTTGTGATATGTTGTCTGGTCTTTCAGTTATATTTACAGTTGGGAATATACTTTCATTATCTAAAATTATTTCTCTTATATATCCAGTATCAAGTATTCCATCTATATTGATACTATCTAATTTTTCTTTTACTTTTTTAATTAGATTATCATCCGCTATAGATGATATATATAATAGTCCAACTTTAGTGTTAGATAGTGTTCCTAGGTTAAATTCATCTACCATCAGGTCTTTTGTTCTTAGCCTTTTTCTTATAAGTCCTAAGTTTTTACTATATGATTCAGTTAATGCATCTTTTGGACCAACTAGTGAAACCTCAGAATTTGTTTCATTTATTCCACGGTCTAGACTAGCACGTGTCTCAACTATTAAGTATTTTTCGTTAACTATTATTATTGTAAAACCTTGAAATATGTTTTTAATTACTTCATCGTAGCCATATATTTCTTTAACATTACCAATAGGTAATCTATTATATATTTCTTCATATAGATTTAGTGTGTTATTAATAAGTGTTATTCTATCTAGTATAAATCTATTTATATATTCAACATCACATAAAGAATCATTAAAAACAATATATATTTTTTTATTATTTATAGATATATCTCTTATTACCATATCTGGTATAGATGAAGTATCTTTTTTAATTTTTTCTATAATAGATTCCATAATATCACCATTATTAATATTATTAGGCAAAATTAAGTTGATTATTCCCTTTAAAAGAAGTATAAATATATGTTAAAATTAATTTGGGAGAAAGTTATGAAAGTAGAAAATGTAAAAGTTGAAAAATTAGATAATCTTGGAAGAGGAATAGCTAGAATAGACAATAAAATTGTTTTTATAGAAAATGCATTGCCGGAAGAAGTTGTAGATATAGAAATAATTAAAGATAAGAAGAATTATTCACTAGCTAGAAGAATTAATTTGGAGAAAAAGTCTAAATATAGAAGAGAAATTTGCCCTTATAGTGATTTTTGTGGTGGCTGTGATTTAATTAGTTTAGAATATGATAAACAGTTAGAGTATAAACAAAATAAAATAGAGGAACTAGTAAGAAGAAATTTAGGGGAAGATATCAAAATAAATAATATTATTTATGATAAGGATTTTGCATACAGAAATAAAATTTTATTACATATAATGCAAGAGAAGTTAGGATTTTTTGAACAAATGACTAATAATATAGTTGATATAGATAAATGTTTGTTAGTTAATGATAGAATAAATAGTTTGATTAGTTTAATAAGAGAATTTATTAAAAGTAATAGAGAATTAAAAAATGTTGTTATAAGGAGTAGTTCTAATGGTGATACAATGCTTATATTTAGTGGAAATGTCTCAAAGGAATTGCTTTTAGAATCATTTTCTATGGTAGATGTTATAGTATTAAATAATAAACTAGTTAAGGGTCAATTTATAAAAGAAAGGTTAGGAGATAAGGAGTTCTTAATATATCCAAATTCATTTTTTCAAGTTAATATGTTTAATACATTAAATCTTTATAATGAAGTTAAGAGAATGACTTATAATAAAAAATATGGTAACATTCTTGATTTATATTGTGGAACAGGTACAATCGGTATATTTTTATCTCAGATTGCAACTTCGGTTGTAGGAATAGAAGTAGTGGAAGATGCAGTTGTTGCAGCAAAGAGTAATGCAGATATTAATAATGTAGAAAATATTAAATTTATTTGTGGTAGAGTAGAAGATTATATAGATGGATTTAATAATATTGATTTAATAATTGTGGATCCTCCTAGAAGTGGTTTAGATAAAAAGACTATTGATAATGTTAAGAGAATAAATCCAAAAGAGATAATCTATGTATCATGTGATCCAATGACACTAGTAAGGGATTTAAAGGAACTTGAAGAAGATTATTTAATCAAGGAAATAACTCCAGTAGATATGTTCCCTAATACACATCATGTGGAGTGTGTATCAGTACTACATCGGAAAAGCCTTGAAAAATAAGACTTTTTGGCTTTTGTTAAAAATTAAAAAACGATATTTTGAATAAAAAATGAAATTAGATAATCAAAAATTAATTGGAGGGATAAATGAGTAAGTATTGTATGATTGAAATTGCT